>JAEYSS010000066.1 GCA_023434425.1 Pseudomonadota bacterium
CGCGACATCCGGCGGCGCATCCTCGGCCTCAAGGTAACGCCAGCCCTGATGCGGGCGGCGCGGCAGCGGCAGCACCGGTATCAGCTGTGTCTTCATCACGATACCGCAATGCGGGCCCTTATTCTCCAGCACGGCCTCTTCCAGACCCACAATGGGGCAGCGCACGGCAATATTCCCTTTGACGATCCAGTAGAGCGAACCGCCGTCCAGCACCTCTTCCGCACGTTTGGGCATATGTCGCGTGTAATGCGTAAACGTCCTGCCCGCCTTGCGGCGCAGCTTCATGCGCTCCTGGAAATGCTCGATACTGTCGATGCCGACAGCGATCTTCAGCAGATGGACCGGCACTATGACCTCAGACGCATTTCGATTTGAGCGCCCGCGCCACGCGTGACACCGGCGGGCGACCCAGCCGGTCAGAAATCCACCAGGCAGTCTGCACCAGCTTTTTCAGATCGACCCCGGTTTCGATACCCATGCCGTCCAGCATATAAACAAGATCCTCGGTGGCGACGTTGCCGGTGGCACCCGGCGCATAGGGGCAGCCGCCGAGGCCGGCCACGGAAGCATCATGCCGCGTGACGCCGCACTGCAGCGCGACAAGCGTGTTTGCCAGCGCCTGGCCATAGGTGTCGTGGAAGTGCCCGCCCAGGACATGTAGCGGAACGAGTTTCGCGCAGGCCTCGATCATCGCCCTGATCTTGCCCGGAGTGCCGACACCGATCGTGTCGCCGAGTGCAATATCGTCGCAGCCAAGATCGTAGATCTGCTTGGCCACCTTCGCTGTCTGCTCCGGCGCCACCGGGCCGTCGAACGGGCATCCGATCGCGACGGACACGAAGGCGCGCACCTTCACATCGTCGCGCCTGGCTGCTTCGACCACCGGGCGGAAACGCTCGATGCTCTCATCGATGCTGCAGTTGATATTCTTTCTGGAAAAACCTTCGCTCGCGGCAGCAAAAATGCCGATGGCTTCCGCGCCGGCCGCGCGCGCGCCCTCATAGCCCTTCATATTCGGAGTCAGAACCTGATAGGTCACGCCCGGCCGGCGCTTCATTTGCGCCATCACTGCCTCATGGTCGCCCATCTGCGGCACCCATTTCGGCGAGACGAAGCTGGTCGCCTCGATATGCGTCAGGCCGCAATCGACCAGACGATCGATCAGTTCGACCTTGACATTGGTCGGCACCACACCGGGCTCGTTCTGCAGGCCGTCGCGCGGGCCGGCTTCCCAGACTGTAACTTTTGTGGGCAGCGCCATACTCAGCCCTCCGCCTCGATCTGCAGCAACGCGGCGCCCTCGGGCACCTGTTCACCGGCCTTGAAATTGACTCTGACAACCTTGCCCTTGCCCGGAGCGGAAATGGTGTGCTCCATCTTCATGGCTTCAAGGATCATCAGCGGCTGGCCCTTGTCCACGCTCGCCCCCTCCTCCACCAGCACCTGAACGATTTTGCCGGGCATGGGCGCGTTCAGCTGGCCGCTGCCGCCCTCATCCATGTCGCCGGCGGCGCGCGGATCGATGATCGTCAGCCGATTCGTTTCGCCCGACAACAGAACGACAACGTCGTCGTCGCGACGCACGATGCCAGCGCGTTGCCGCCGTCCGTCAATCACGACATCCAGCCCGCCTTCGCTGTCCATCACACCCTGGACCACCGTTTCGGCATCGCGGGCATGCACACGCAGGGCGCCACCCTCCAGATACTCGATCCGACACAATATATCGCTGTCGCGTTCGCGCATCAGCAACTCATCCCAGCCCTGGTCGTTCAGGCGCCAGCCGTCGACAGTGGACCATGGCGACCATGGGTCGCCACTTTTCGCAGTCGCCCGCGCGACGGCCGCCCGGCGCTCAAGTGTGACTGCCAGGGTTGCCAGTGCCAGCACATTGATGGGGGCCGGTTCAAGAGGAGGCAGCAGATCGGCACGGAATCGTTCGATGAACCCGGTGTCGAGGTCGCCGCCGATAAAGGCGTGATGGCTGACCAGTTCGATCAGAAATGCAGTATTCGTGGCGACACCGGCAATCTGGTATTCGCCCAGCGCCTGCCGCATCCGACGCAGCGCCGAAGTCCGGTCGGCATCCCAGACGATCAGCTTGGCGATCATCGGGTCATAGAATGGCGTGACGGAGTCACCCTCGCGCACGCCGGTATCGACGCGCACATGGGTATCCTCGCCCGGCGCACGCAAGCGATGCAGAGTACCGACCGAAGGCAGGAAATTCTTCTGCGGATCTTCGGCATAGATGCGGGCTTCCACCGCATGACCGGTGATTGTCAGTTGATCCTGGGTCAACGGCAGCTTGCCACCGGCGGCAACCTCAAGCTGCCAGCGCACCAGATCCTGTCCGGTGATCATCTCCGTCACCGGATGCTCGACCTGCAGGCGCGTATTCATCTCCATGAAGTAGAAGCGGTCGGGTCGAAGTCCATCGGAGACGTCGGCGATGAACTCCACCGTACCGGCGCCGACATAACCGATCGCCTTGGCAGCCGCCACCGCGGCATCACCCATCGCCTGCCGCATCGAAGACGGCATGCCGGGCGCGGGCGCTTCCTCCAGCACCTTCTGATGACGGCGCTGGACCGAGCAGTCGCGCTCGAACAGATGCACGGCATTGCCATGGCTGTCGGCAAAAACCTGTATTTCGATATGGCGCGGCTTGATCAGATACTTTTCCAGCAGCACCTTCTGATCACCAAAGGCATTGGCGGCCTCGCGCTGCGCACCGGCCAGTGCGACAGCGAAGTCCTTCGCGCTGTCGACGCGGCGCATGCCCTTGCCACCGCCGCCCGCCACCGCCTTGATCAGCACCGGATAGCCGATGCGCTCGGCTTCTTTGGCCAGCAGCTCGGGCGTCTGGTCGTCGCCATGATAGCCGGGCACGACCGGAACCTTCGCCTTCTCCATCAGCGCCTTGGCGGCGCCCTTCAGGCCCATCGCCTCGATGGCCGAGGGCGGCGGACCGATGAAGATCAGCCCCGCCTCCTGACAGGCCCTGGCAAAGCCGGCATTCTCCGACAGGAAGCCATAGCCCGGATGGATCGCCTGTGCGCCGGTGCGCTTGGCGGCTTCGATGATGCGGTCTGGCAACAGGTAGCTTTCGCGCACCGGCGCCGCGCCGATATGCACGGCCTCATCGGCCATGGCCACATGCCGCGCATTGGCATCAGCGTCGGAATAGACCGCGACGGTCGCCACGCCCATGCTTTTGGCGGTGCGGATGACCCGGCAGGCGATCTCGCCGCGATTGGCAATCAGGATCTTGCGGAACACGCTGCCAGCCCTCTCACTTCGCCCAGAAAGGTTTGCGTTTTTCAAAAAAGGCCGCGAGACCTTCCTGCCCTTCCGGGCTGGCGCGCCGTTCGGCGATATTCTGTGCCGTGAACTGCATCAGTTCTTCATCTACACTGGCGCGGGCAACACGCTCGACCAGAACCTTGCTGTCGCGGATCGCGCCGGGCGCACCTTGCAACAGCATGCCGACCAGTTCAACACCACGGGTCTCCAGCGCACCTTCGTCTGCCACCACTTCGTGAATCAGACCGATGCGACAGGCATCGTCAGCGGTGAAGCGCTCGGCAGTCAGGAAATAGCGTCGCGCCTGCCGCTGGCCGATCGCCGCCACCACATAAGGCGAAATCGTCGCCGGGGTCAGACCCAGACGTACTTCGGTCAGCCCGAATTGCGCTGCCTTCGTGGCGACGACGATATCGGCGGCCGAGGCAAGCCCGGTGCCGCCCGCCATGCAGTTGCCATGGACAAGCGCCACGGTCGCCTGCGGCAGGTCGTTCAGCTTCTTCAGCATGCGCGCCATGTTCATGGTGCTGGCGCGGTTCTGCTCGGGCGTGGCCTGGCCGGATTTCCGCATCCAGTCGAGATCGCCGCCGGCGGAGAAGCTCTTGCCAGCGCCTTTCATCACAACGACGCGAATATCGGATCGGCCGGCGAGGTCATCCCAGATTCCAGTCAGCGCGGCAATCACGTCATCGTTGAAGGCATTGTGAATCTGCGGCCGGTTCAGTGTCACCGTCGCAACGCCGCACGGATCGAGTTCGAGCAGTACGATCTGATCAGTCATGACATTACATCCGGAACACGCCGAACTTCGTCGGCTCGATGGGTGCGTTATGCGCGGCACTCAGGCCCAGCGCCAGCACCATGCGGGTATCGACCGGGTCAATGATGCCATCGTCCCACAGCCGCGCCGAGGCATAATACGGATGGCCCTGGCGGTCATACTGCGCGCGAATCGGGTTCTTGAAAGCGTCTTCCTCGTCCTTTGACCAGCTTCCGCCACCGGCCTCGATGCCGTCGCGCTTCACGGTGGCCAGCACGCTGGCCGCCTGCTCGCCGCCCATCACCGAGATGCGGGCATTCGGCCACATGAACAGCAGGCGTGGTGAATAGGCCCGGCCGCACATGCCGTAATTGCCGGCGCCGTAGGAACCGCCGATGATCACGGTGAACTTCGGCACGCGTGCGGTGGATACCGCCGTCACCAGCTTGGCGCCATCCTTGGCGATACCGCCGGACTCGTATTTCTTGCCGACCATGAAACCGGTGATGTTCTGCAGGAAGACCAGCGGGATGTTGCGCTGGCAGCAGAGTTCGATGAAATGCGCGCCCTTGAGCGAGCTTTCCGAAAACAGGATCCCGTTATTGGCGATGATGCCGACCGGATAACCGTGAATGCGGGCAAAACCGCAGACCAGCGTGCTGCCATACAGCTTCTTGAATTCGTCCAGTTCAGAATCATCGACGATCCGCGCGATGATCTCGCGCACGTCGAATGGAATGCGGCCGTCCTTTGGGATCACGCCGTAAAGTTCGGCCGGATCGAACCGCGGTGGCTTGGGTTCACGGATATCGCCGGCGACCTGCTTCACCGTATTCAGGTTGCCGACGATCTTGCGGGCGAGGCCCAGCGCATGGGCATCGTTCATGGCGTAATGGTCGCTGACACCAGAGACGCGCGCATGCACATCGGCACCGCCGAGATCTTCGGCCGAGACCACTTCGCCGGTAGCAGCTTTCACCAGCGGGGGGCCGGCGAGAAAGATCGTGCCCTGGTTGCGCACGATGATGGACTCATCCGACATCGCCGGCACATAGGCGCCGCCGGCGGTGCAGCTGCCCATCACCACGGCGATCTGCGGGATGCCGGCCGCCGACATATTGGCCTGGTTATAGAAGATACGGCCGAAATGCTCCTTGTCGGGGAATACCTCGTCCCAGGTCGGCAGGTTCGCGCCGCCGGAATCCACCATGTAGATGCAAGGCAGCCGGTTCTGCAGCGCGATTTCCTGCGCCCGCAGATGCTTTTTCACCGTGATCGGAAAATAGGTGCCACCTTTCACCGTGGCGTCGTTACAGACGATCACGCATTCGCGGCCACTGACCCGACCGATACCGGTGATCACGCCTGCCGCAGCGATATCACCGCCATACATATCATACGCAGCGAACTGGCTGAGTTCGAGGAAAGGCGAGCCGGGATCGAGCAAGGTGCGTACGCGATCACGCGGCAGCAGCTTGCCGCGCGAGAGATGCTTTTCACGGGCCTTGTCGCCGCCACCCTGCTTGATCTGGCGGACCTTGGCTTTCAGGTCGTCGACCAGCGCCTGCATCTGGGCGGCATTGTCGCGGAAGGCGGCCGAACGGGTATCGAGTTGGCTGGTGAGCGCGCTCATGGGCGTTCTGATTCTCGTTCTCGGACGGTGATGGAAAATGACCATGCCAGCCGCTCCGGATGCCTGCAAGGGGCACCGGCAGAAAAGGATGCGACAGCTGCCGTAACCTGTTAATTTCACCGCCCTATCCGTTGGCCCGCCTATGGGCTGCATCGACAAAAACTATGGAGGAAACATGGCCGGCAAAGGCTTCGATCTCAGCGGCAAGGTTGCCCTGATCACAGGTGGCAACGGCGGCATTGGTCTCGGCATGGCCGAAGGACTGGCACAGGCCGGCTGCGATCTGGTGATCTGGGGTGGCAACCCCGGCAAGAACGCCGCGGCGGGAAAGAAGCTCGCCGCCTACGGGCACCGGGTTCTCGTGCAGAAGGTGAATGTGGCGGACGAAGCGCAGGTCGAGGACGGCTTCGCAGAGGCGCTGAAAACCATGGGCCGGATCGACGGCTGTTTTGCCAATGCGGGCGTCAGCCAGAAACGCGCCCCCTTCCATGAACTCAGCACCGAGGAATGGCGCCGGGTGCTTTCGGTCAATCTCGACGGCGCGTTCTTCACGTTGCGGGCCGCTGCCCGCCATATGGTCGAGCGCAGCCAGAGCGGCGACAAGGCCGGCGGTCGCCTGATCGGCATGGCCAGCACGGCCGGCGTGCATGGTGCGGCGCGGGCGGAATCCTATGCCGCCAGCAAAGGCGCCATGCTGTCGATGATTCGCGCACTCGCCGTCGGTATGGCGCGCTACGGCGTCACGGCGAATTCCGTCCTGCCGGGCTGGATTGAGACCGAGATGACCGCAGCCGGGGTGGCTGATCCGAAATTCAGCGGCAATGTGCTGCCACGCATTCCGGCGCGCCGCTGGGGCCAGGGTTCCGACTTCGCCGGCATCGCCACCTATCTGATGAGCGATACCAGCCAGTATCACACCGGCGACAGTTTCGTGATCGACGGTGCCTATACGATCTTCTGACGCGCCGTGGCCCGGAACGCTGCCCTTGCGGCACGTACCTGTATCCACTGCATGCGCAGGATGCCGGCGAGGATGAGAATCCCGCCGGCCACCTGCTGCAGCGTAATGCTGGCGCCGAAGAACAGCGCCGCGATCACCACCGAGAAGACCGGCGCCATGCTGGAATAAAGCGTGGCGACCGGCACGCCGACGCGGCTGACGCCATAATTCCAGAACAGGATGGCGATACCGGCGCCGCCCAGGCCAATACAGAGCAGCATCCCGATGGCCGAAACCGGCGGCATCTCCGTTGGCAGGCGCTCGGGCTGCAGCGCGGCAAGAATTCCGAACAGGCTGCAGATCAGCAGACCGCCGGCCAGCGAGCTCAGCAGCGTGATGCGCATCTGGCTGAACCCGAGCGGCGCCAGCCAGCTCTGGGCGCGTACCGAATACCAGCTCCACAGCACCATGGCACAGACCAGCAGCATCTCGCCGAGGTATGCGATCTCGCCGGGCGTCGTCGCTCGCGCCTTCACTGCATCGATTGCCACCAGGGCTGCGCCGATCATGGCGGCCAATGCAGCCGGCCAGAAACCGCGTGCGAGCGGCGCACGTAACATCAGCTTCGCGACGACGGTTGCCACCAGCGGGCTGGCGCTCATCACAATGGCGGCGCGCACCGGCTCGGACAGCATGATGCCGACGGTGAAGCAGATCGAGAACAGCGCCATCGACGCCCCGAGACGCAACACCCTGCTCCAGGGCATCGGCGCACGGAACGGCGAAGCGCGGTCATAGATCAGTGCGAGCGCCAACAGCAGCGGCGCCGGAATCAAGTAGCGGATCGCCGAGACGAAGAACGGATCGAGATGCTTCGTGGCCAGCACATAGGTCATCGGAATCATTGCGCCCCAGAGCAGCGCGGTGGCAACCAGGCCCAGAACGGCCAGCGCGCCGCCGGCGGGTTTATCTGACATGCGGTCTTACTTTTTCTGCGCCAGCCAGCGGTCGATGTGATCGATGCGGTCCGAACCCCAGAACAGCTCGTCGTCGACAATGAAGGTTGGGGTGCCAAAGGCCCTGGCCTCAATCGCCTCGGCAGTGGAATCGATCACCGCCTGTCGCGCAGCGGCATCTTCCGCCGCCTTGGCGATCTCGGCCTCGGGCACGCCGGCCACATGTACCACGGCCTTGAGATGCTCGGGTCCGGCGATATCCTTGCCCTCGCCCCAGTATTGCCGGAACGCGGCCTTGGCGAATGTCACTGCCTTGCTCGGATTCTGCTCTTTCAGGCGATAAAACAACAGGCGTGGCAGCTTTGCATCGGTCGGAAACGGGTTGGGCGTGGTCACGATCGGCAGGCCGGCGAGCTTGGCCGAGCGCGTCCAGTCATGCTCCATATAATCCATCTTCACTTTCGGGAATGGCGTGCGATCCGGGATCGCCTTCCACAGATGACCGATCGAAACCGGTCGCCAGTCCACGCTGCGATTGTGCTTGCGCGCCACAGCCTCGATCTGGTTGGCGCCGATATAGGCATAGGGCGAGGTGAAATCCCAGTAGAAGATGATCTGCTTGGCCATGGCGAGGTTTCCTCGATTTTCTTTGTTATGGATCACCAGCCGCCGCGCGACAGCCAGCGGTCGATCTGGTCGAGACGGTCGGCGCCCCAGAAGGGCTCGCCATCGACAAAGATGAAGGGCGAACCGAACACGCCGCGCTGCTGGATGGCGTCTTCAGTCACCTCGCGCAGTTTCGCCTTGATCTCAGGCTGCTCGAGGCCGGCCAGAAAGGCCTTGCGCTCGATGCCCAGATCGGCAGCGATATCAGCCAGCACATCGTTGGACGAGATATCGCGGTCCTCAACGAAATAGGCCTGGTAGACCGCCTTGAGGAAAGGCACTGCCTTGTCGGGATGCGTCGCCTTAAGCCAGTAGGTACCGCGGCAGGCCGCTACGGTGCCGAGCGGGAATTTCGACGGCATCTGAAAACTGATGCCATGCTCGCGTGCGCTGCGCTTGAAATCGTAGGTCGAGTATTTGCCCTTGAGCGGATATTCGGTCAGCGGCTGCGTGCCAGCCACCTTGAACACCGCACCCAGCAGCATCGGTCGCCAGTCGACGCTGCGGTTATGCTTCTGCGCCAGCGCATCGATGCGCTGAGCGGCGATATAGCCGTAAGGCGAGGCGAAGTCGAAATAGAATTCCAGCGGAGCGGCCATGCGTTTCCCCCTTTTTTGTCTAATCAGTCGAAGCCGAAGGCGCGGCGGAAGCCGCGCAGGACCGGATGCTCCTCGGGCTCGAGTTCGATGCCAATCGAGGTGATGCGATCCTTGCGGATCTCGCGCACCACCAGTTCCACCGGTCCCCACCGCACGCGATCGCCGACAACAGCCTGATGACGCAGCCGTCGGCGCATATAGGCGCCGACCGGTTCGCCGCGATCCTTCTCCTCGACCGGAATGCCGTAGAGCAGCGCCACTTCGCCCAGCAGCGTATCGCCGGTCAGCGCGAACTCGCCGAACACTTCTTCGCCGCGATCGCGCTTCTTGCGCCGCATGTGGGTTTCACGCGACGTGAGCAGGCGGTCGAGCGAAAAGAACTGCTCGGCAGGCGCCAGCACCAGGATATAATCGCCGGCGTCCAGGTGCTCCAGCTTGTTGCGGTCCATCACCGTGCCCTCACGGATCACCGTGATGATGCGTGAACGACGCGGCAGCGGAATTTCGTTGAAACGATAACCCAGTGCAGGCGCGTCGGCTTCGACACGATAGCTGACGACATCGCGATCGGCGGTCGAGCCGAGATCGAGATCGGTGCGGCTGACGGCCTCGGGCTTCGGCGGCAGCTCCAGGCCGAAAAATCGCGCCACCGGCGCAATCGTCCAGCCCTGCAGGGTGAGCGAGGCGAGCACGCAAACGAAAGCCGCCGTGACGTAAATTTCTGAATTGGGCAGCTTGGCCAGCACCGGAATGGTGGCGAGAAAGATCGGCACCGCGCCGCGCAGACCGATCCAGGAGATGAAGCCGATCTCGCGCATCGTGTAGCGGAACGGTACCAGGCAGAGCAACACAGCAACCGGGCGGGCGAACAGGATCAGCACGCCGGCGACAAGGCCGCTGCCGGCCAGATAGGGCTTCATCTGATCGGGCGTCATCAGCAGGCCGAGCAGCAGGAACATGACGATCTGGCTGAGCCAGCTGAGGCCGTCATAGAAACGCAAAATAACCTGCGCGCCACGGTGACGCCGGTTGCCCAGCACCAGGCCGGCGACATAGACCGCGACGTAACCCGAAGCATGCAGGAAATAGGCACCGGAAAAGATCAGCAGAGCGGCTGCCATGGCCACGATGGGATAGAGGCCACCGGCAACCGGTACGCGGTTGAACAGCGCCACCAGCAGGAAGCCGCCGGCCGCGCCGACCACCAGGCCACCGACCATTTCAACCACGAACTGCGCGAAGAGCTGCAATGTGTCGGGCGGCTGGCCCTGCCGCAGCAGTTCGACAGCCACCATGGTGAGGAAGATCGCCATCGGGTCGTTGATGCCCGACTCGACTTCCAGCGTGCCGCTGACGCGTTTCTGCAGCGCCAGTCCCTTCATGTTGAGCAGGAAGAACACGGCGGCGGCATCGGTCGAGCCGACGATGGCGCCGACCAGGAAGGATTCCATAACGCCGAGCCCCAGGGCGAAATGCGCCGCCACGCCCACCAATGCCGCCGTACCTACCACGCCGACGGTGGCCAGCACGAAAGCCGGCGCCGCGACCAGCCGCACGGTGCTGAAATGGGTCCGCAGACCGCCATCGAACAGGATGATGCCGAGCGCGGCCGAGCCGACCGAGTAGGTCAGCTGATAGTCGTTGAAGGCGATGCCGCCGGGACCGCCCTCACCCGCCAGCAGGCCAAGACCGAGGAAGACCAGCAGGAAGGGCACGCCAAAACGGCTCGAGGCCGACCCGGCAAAGATGCTGACCAGGACCAACAAGGAGGCGATAAAGAGAATCTCGTTGGCTTGGTACAAACGCTTGGTTTCCTCGCTGCGCTCTGAACTGCCGCCCTAGCTTCCTGCGGCATTCCCGGCGATGGCCCGGCTGATCACCAGCCGCTGGACGTCGCTGGTGCCCTCGTAGATCTGGCAGACGCGGACATCCCGGTAGATGCGTTCCACCGGGAAGTCGGCCAGATAGCCGTAACCGCCGTGAATCTGGATGGCATCTGAGCATACCCGCTCGGCCATTTCCGAGGCAAACAATTTGGCCATGCTGGCCTCTTTCAGGCAGGGCTGGCCGGCATCCTTCAGCCGCGCCGCATTCAGGATCAGCTGATGCGCGGCTTCGATACGGGTCGCCATGTCGGCAAGCCGGAAGGCCACCGCCTGGTGGTTGATGATGGCGGTGCCGAAGGCCTCGCGCTGGCCCGCATACAGCCGTGCCGCGTCGAACGCCGCCCGCGCCATGCCAGTCGCCTGGGCGGCGATGCCGATACGTCCGGATTCGAGGTTAGCCAGCGCAATCCGGTAACCCTCGCCTTCGCTGCCCAGCAGCGCGTCCTCGGGCACCCGCACATCTTCCAGCACGATCTGGCAGGTATCGGAGCATTTCTGCCCCAGCTTTTGCTCGATGCTCGCCACGCGATAGCCCGGCGTATCGGTGGGAACCAGGAAGCAGGACATGCCCCGCTTGCCGGCTGCCGGATCGCTGATGGCGAAGACCAGCGCCAGTTTGGCGATCGAGCCTGAGGTGATGAACTGCTTCACGCCGCTGATCACCCACTCGTTACCCTCACGGCGCGCGCGCGTTTTCAGCGCGGAGGCGTCCGAGCCGGCCTGTGGCTCGGTCAGGCAGAAGGCGCCGATCCATTCGCCGCGTGCCAGCGGCTTCAGATATTGTTCCTTCTGCTGCAGGCTGCCGTAGCGCAGCAGCGCGGCGCAGACCGGCGAATTGTTGACCGACATGATCGTGCTGACCGCGCCATCGCCGGCGGCGATCTCCTGCAGCGCCAGCACATAGGCGACGAAATCCGCGCCGGCCCCACCCCACTGCTCCGGCACACCCATACCCATCAGGCCCAGATCACCCATCTGGCGCAACAGGTCGACCGGCGGCTTGCCGCTGCGGTCCCGTTCGCCGGCACCGGGCACCAGCTTCTCCTGGGCAAAGTCCCGCGCCATGTCGCGGATCATCTGCTGCTCTTCAGTCAGCATCGCGGTTCTCCTCAAACCTGGCGGCGCGCAGTCACTTCGATCTCCAGTTTCATTTTGGGATCGATCAACTGGCAGATCAGTGCGGTGGCGGCCGGCCGTGCCCTGGAGAAATGCCGACCGCAGATCGGCGCAATCTTTTCGAAGATCGCCGGCTCGGTCAGGTAGTAGTGCACACGCACCACATCATCAAGGCTGCTGCCGGCCTGAGCCAGCGCCGTCGAAATGTTGCTGAAAATCTGCTCGCATTGTGCGACAGGATCGTCGCTGATCGTCATGGTGGCGTAGTCGTAGCCGGTGGTGCCTGAGACATGTATCCAGTCGCCGTCCACCACAGCGCGCGAATACCCCATCGTCGCCTCAAATGTAGAGCCCGACGAAATCCGGCGACGTTCTGCCATGCTCAATCCTTCTTCTGCAGCAATTTCACACCGACCGCATAAGCCAGTACCTGTTCGGGTGTCAGCGGCCGGCCGGCCGTGGCGCAATACACGCCATCCAGCCGCTGGCTGCCTTCCGTCAGTGGTTCGTCTTTGGCGGCCTTGGCCTGCAGACCGCTCGTGCCCTCCGCGGTCTGCGGCTGGGCATAGAAGCCCAGCGCCACACATTGCCGGGTTCCGAGATCGAAACGGCGCGACAGCACCGGGCCATTGGGCGTGGCGAGTTTTTCATCCTTGGCCTGTCCGGCCTGTGGTTTTGGCGCTTCCAGCCCGTTCAGAACTGTGGTGGCGAAGCGGATCAGATCGACCGGACCGCTCAGATAATGATCTTCCCCGCTCAGATCGCGCAGCACGGCGAGGGCGAAACTGCCGGCCGGCTTCTGCGCCTTCCACAGATAGCGCTCCAGCCGGTAACCCAGCGGCGAGGCAAAGGACTCCGCGATTTGCGGTGCGAAGGTCAGTCCTTCTGCTTCCCAGCGCACGCGCTGGTCCGGCTCACGCAACGGTTCCCAGCGCACATCGCTTTCGTCGGCCGCCTGCGCGGAAACCGCCGTCAGTGCAATTGCGGCAACAGTCAGGAAACGCAGCAGCCTCACTTGGTCTCCTCGAAGATTTCCCGGCCAATCAGCATGCGCCGGATTTCCGAGGTGCCGGCGCCGATTTCATACAGCTTGGCGTCGCGCAACAGGCGGCCGGTTGGATAATCGTTGATATAGCCGTTACCGCCCAGAATCTGGATCGCATCCAGCGCCAGCTTGGTCGCCTTCTCGGCAGCAAACAGGATCGCGCCGGCGGCATCCTTGCGCGTGGTCTGGCCTCGGTCGCAGGCCTTGGCCACCGTGTAGACATAGGCGCGCGCCGCATTCATTTCGGTATACATATCGGCCACCTTGCCCTGTACGAGCTGGAAGGTGCCAATCGACTGGCCGAACTGCTTGCGCTCGTGGATATAGGGGATCACCACATCCATCGCCGCCTGCATGATGCCGAGCGGACCGGCCGCCAGTACGGCGCGCTCATAGTCCAGGCCACTCATCAGCACGTTCACGCCACGACCGACCTGGTTCAGCACATTCTCTTCCGGCACTTCGCAATCCTGGAACACCAGCTCGCCGGTATCCGAACCGCGCATGCCGAGCTTGTCGAGTTTCTGCGCCGTCGAGAAACCCTTGAAGCCCTTCTCGACCAGGAACGCCGTGATGCCGCGCGGGCCGGCGGCCGGATCGGTCTTGGCATAGACCACCAGCACATCCGCTGTGGGCCCATTGGTGATCCACATCTTGTTGCCGTTCAGGATGTAGCGGTCACCCTTCTTGTCGGCGCGCAGCTTCATCGACACGACGTCGGAGCCGGCATTCGGCTCGCTCATCGCCAGCGCGCCGAGGCTCTTGCCGCTGATCAGACCGGGCAGATACTTCTTCTTCTGTTCAGACGACCCGTTGCGGCGGATCTGGTTGACGCAGAGGTTGGAATGCGCGCCATACGACAGCCCGACGGAAGCCGAGCCGCGGCTCACCTCTTCCATCGCCACGCAATGTTCCAGATAGCCCAGCCCGCTCCCGCCGTATTCTTCCTCCACCGTGATGCCATGCAGGCCGAGATCGCCCAGCTTGGTCCACAAATCGCGCGGAAATTCGTTGGTCTTGTCGATGGCATCAGCGCGCGGCGCCAGTTCGGCATCCACGAAGCTGCGCACGGACTGGCGCAGCATGTCGGCGGTCTCGCCGAGCCCAAAATCGAGCGTCGGATAGCTGTTGGAAATCATGGTTATTGACCCTTCTCGGACGGACCCGGGCGAACCCTGAATCGGGGGTGGCGGAAGTGTAGCGGATCGGGCGTCAGGATGCAGCCATGCGGGGTGCGTCAGGGCGTCCCAGCATGCACATCAGTGTCGCCAGGCCGGTGGCGCAATGCAGCAGCTTTCCCGATTTGTCTGCAAAGACGTCAAAGCCCACAATTGTAAGCGTACGGCCGTGCCGCGTGACCTGCGCGCGGGCCAGCATCAGGTCACCGTCGGCGGGCGCCATCAGATTCATCTTGTATTCCACCGTCAGCACCGTGGCATCGGCCGGAAACAGGCTGTAGGCGGCGTATCCGGCCGCCGAATCTGCGATCATGCCGACAATGCCGCCATGAACGAAGCCGTGCTGCTGCGTCACCTCGGTTTTACGCGGCATCCGCACCTCGCAAAAGCCCGGCCGAAGCGCGGTGATCGATGCGCCGATCAGACGCATGGCCGGCTGACGATCGAAACTGTCGCGGCAGCGCGCCTCGAAATCCGGATCGGCCGGCTTGAACTCAGTCGCCATAGTCACGCTGCAGCCTCCTTCGGCGCAATTGGTTCGATGTCGAAGGTTTCGGCGATCCGCGCCACGAAGCTCTGCGGAAACGGCCGCGAGCGGCGCTTGACCAGATCGATGCAGACGCCGGTCAGCCGTGCCGCCATCACCGGCTTGTCGTCACCGACGCGGATCAGACGGTGGCGGAACACGATCTTGCGCTCGCCGATGCTTTCCACCGTGCTTTCCATCCGCACCAGATCGCCGCCCTGCAGTTCGGCCTGGTAATCCACTTCGGCCTTCACGGCTGCAACGCCGGCCTGCTCGGCCATCATCTGCGCGCGCGGCCAGCCATGCAGCGCGGCCACGGCAAAGGCGGCATCGCCGATCCAGCCCATGTAGAAGCTGACATTCACATGGCCCAGATGGTCGCATTGCCAGGCCTGCGTCATCAGGCGCAGGGTTTCGATGTATGTCTCGGTCCCAAATTGCTCGGTCACTGGAGCAACACCCCTTCCTGCCGGTTTCCTCTGGTTTACGGTGTACCGTGTCAGCTTGAATAGAGAAAATCGATTGTTTTTATCCACTGGATAGGGTTTTCCTATGACCGATGAACCTGACCCTGATCCGCTATTTCATGGCCGTGGCCGAGACCGGCAGCTTCACCCGCGGGGCTGAGCGCGCCAACGTCACGCAACCTACATTGTCGGCGGGCATCAAGCGGCTGGAAGAGTCGCTCGGCGCCAGCCTGTTCGAGCGCAGCCGCGCGCCGCAGCTTACTCCGGCCGGAGCGCGATTCCTGCCCCGTGCGCGCCTGCTGCTGCAGGAATGGACCGCGGCACGACATGAACTGCGCCAGGAAGGCCGCCCGACGAAACTGCGCCTGCGGCTCGGCTATATTCCGGGTCTGCCGCAACGCCGGCTGACCGCCCTGCTCGGCAGCTTCACGGCAGCGCATCCCGATGTGGCGCTGGAGATTCTGGAAGCGCCGGCCGCCACACTGACCCGGCGGCTCGATCTCGGCCGCATCGACGCCGCCATTCTGCCACTCGGCGATGACGGTGACGACCACAGCCTGACGCTGTTCCGCCAGCGCTACCTGCTGGCCGTGCCGCCGAAACATCCGCTGGCGCGACGCAGCAGCGCACGGATCTCAGATCTGCAGGACCAGCCCTTCGTGATCCGGCCGCAGGCGGAAATCATGCCGGCGGCCGAAAAGCTGTTCGACGGGCTGAACGTGCGGCCCCGTATTATCGGCCGGGCCGAGAGCGACACGGCATTACTGGCCCTGGTGGAAGCCGGGATCGGCGTGGCGTTGCTGCCGCACTGGCTGCCGACCGACGCGGTGGCGACGCTCACCCTTCCCGAACTGCGCGACATGCATCGCATCGGCCTGCGCTGGCGCGACGACGCGCATGCCGCACTGACGCAGCTGCGCGATTTCGCCACCGGCCATGACTGGGACGCGGCCAGCGACCGTGCGGTATTGGGCCACTAGCTATCTTGGGCGCCGCGCCCCATCAGCCCTTCGGCATGGTCCTGCGCATCGACCACGGCGACGGCACTCATATTGACCAGGCCGCGCACCGTGACATTGCGCGACACGATATGCGCCGACTTCGCCATGCCCATCAGGATCGGGCCGACATAGAAGCCCTGCTCCATCTGGCGCACCAGGTTGGCCGAAATATTGGCGGCGTCCTGATTGGGCATCACCAGCAGGTTGGCGCTGCCCTTCAAGCCGTTGCCAGGCATCAGCTTCTCGCGGATCGCTTCCGAGACGGCGGCATCGGCCTTCATCTCGCCTTCGATCTCCAGATCGGGCATCAGCTGGTGCAGACGGCGGGTCGCCTCGCGCATCTTCAGTGCCGAGGGTGATGAGGATGTGCCGAAATTGGAATGCGATACCAGCGCAATCTTCGGCACCAGGCCGAAGCGACGCACCTCGTCGGCGGCGATCTGCGTGATCGCCACGATCTCTTCGGCGCTGGGGTCGAGGCTGACATTGGTGTCAGTGATGAACAGCATGCCCTGCGGCAGCACCAGCAGCTGCATCGCGGCCGCCAGGGTCACGCCGCTGCGCAGGCCGATCACGTCATGGATATGCGGCAGATGCTGATCATACTGGCCGACCGCGCCGCAGATCATCGCATCGGCTTCGCCGCGATGCACCGCCATGGCGGCGATCACCGTGGTGTTGGTGCGGATCATGATGCGGGCATCGTCAGGCGCCACGCCCTTGCGGTTCATCAGCGCCAGATAGCCAGTCCAGTATTCGTTGTAGCGGTCATCGCGCTCGGGATCGATCAGTTCGACATTGCTGCCGAGCTTCAGGCGCAGGCCGAGTTTCTCGATGCGCTTTTCCACCACGGCGCGGCGGCCGATCAGGGTCGGGACCGCCACCTTGTCGTCCAGTACGATCTGGGCGGCGCGCAGCACGCGCTCATCCTCACCCTCGGCATAGATCAGGCGCATCGGCTTGCGCTTGGCGCGCTCGAATGTCGGCCGCATCACGAAGCCGGTGCGATAGACGAAGCGCTCCAGGCTATTGCGGTAGGCATCCATATCGGCGATCGGCCGGGTGGCCACGCCGCTGTCCATCGCCGCCTGCGCCACTGCCGGTGCGATCTGCAGGATCAGGCGCGGATCGAAGCGCTTCGGGATGAAGTATTCCGGGCCGAAGCTCAGGTTGTCGTCGCTGCCATAGGCGCGCGCCACCACGTCGGAGATTTCCGCCATGGCGAGATCGGCGATGGCGCGGACGGCGGCCAGTTCCATTTCCGTGTTGATCGTGGTGGCGCCGACATCCAGCGCGCCGCGGAACAGGAAGGGGAAGCACAGCACGTTGTTGACCTGGTTCGGATAATCCGAACGCCCGGTGGCCAGGATCGCATCGGGCCGCGCCTTCTTAGCGACTTCCGGCAGGATCTCCGGCGCCGGATTGGCCAGCGCCAGAATCAGCGGTTTCGGCCCCATCTTTTCGACCATTTCCGGCTTCAGCACATTGGCCGCCGAAAGCCCGAGGAAGACATCGGCGCCGGAGATCGCATCGCCCAGCGTGCGGTGGTTGGTGGGCCGGGCATAGCGCGCCTTGAACTCGTCCATCTGCTCGGTACGGCCTTCGTAGACCACGCCGACGATGTCGCTGACGACGATATTCTCCTTCTTGATGCCCAGCTCGACCAGCAGATCGAGGCAGGCGAGCGCTGCGGCGCCTGCGCCGCTGGCGACCAATCGGACATCTTCCATTTTCTTGCCGACCACGCGCAGGCCATTCAGAACCGCCGCCGCCACGGTGATCGCCGTGCCGTGCTGGTCGTCGTGGAAGACCGGGATATTCATCTTCTGGCGCAGGGCGCGCTCGACCACGAAGCATTCCGGCGACTTGATGTCTTCTAGGTTGATGCCGCCGAAGGTCGGCTCCAGCGCCGCGATGATCTGCACCAGCCTGTCCGGATCGGTTTCGTTGATCTCGATATCGAAGACATCGATCCCGGCAAACTTCTTGAACAGCACCGCCTTGCCTTCCATCACCGGCTTGGACGCCAGCGGCCCGATATTGCCAAGGCCCAGCACGGCGGTGCCGTTGGAGATCACGCCGATCAGATTGCCGCGCGCGGTCAGTTCGGCGGCCTGGGCCGGATCGTCCTTGATCGCATTGCAGGCGGCGGCCACGCCGGGGCTGTAGGCCAGCGCCAGGTCGCGCTGGGTGCCGAGCGGCTTGGTGGGGGTGATTTCGAGCTTACCGGGCTTGGGCAGCCGGTGATATTCCAGCGCCGCGCGGTCGAGATCGGATGTCATAAAAACTCTCGCAGGATCAATACGATCAGATCGCCGACGAAGGGTTCCGCCGGGGAAATCAGGCTTACAACAGCCAGCTACGGGAAGAAAGTGGGAGGCCTAGCCTCCCGGTCGCCAGGAAGAGAAAGATGGTGCGGTCGAAAAGACTCGAACTTTCACGGCCTTTCGGCCACAGCCACCTCAAGGCTGCGCGTCTACCAATTCCGCCACGACCGCATTTTCGGGCGACGCGGGGGAATAGCAAATCCCGCCGGGGTATTCAAGGCCGTGCAAGGCCTTAAAAATCCGGGCTTAATCGCCACGTCAGTCGTCCGACATCGTGTCGGTGATGGAGACGGCGACCTTCTCGCCGGAAATCACGATCTCGCCCCGGGCAATCAGCTTGTTGTTGGCGAAAATCCAGGCATGGTCGTCGACGCTGGCATCCAGCTCGATGACCGCGCCACGGCCGACCTTCAGCACCTGGTGGATCGGCATGGTCGCCTTGCCCAGAACCACCGAGATTTCCACCGAGACGTCGTTGACTGCGCTGCCGCCAGCCATGCCAAACCTTCCTTCCGGCCACTGTGTGGCTTAAGTAACCCCTGCAAGGTTAGCACAGTCTTAAGGTCCATGCCCCCCGTCCTGCCGCAGACCCTCCCCCAGGCGAACCAGATCATCCAGACCCCGGCCGGGCCGGTGGACTGGATCATCAGCGACGCTCCGGTCGGCTATGCCGACGCCCAGGCCGCGATGGAGGCCCGGGTGGCGGACATCCATGCCGGCCGGGCCCATGAGGCGATCTGGCTGCTGGAGCATCCGCCGCTCTACACCGCCGGCACCTCGGCCAAACCCGCCGATCTTCTCAACCCGCAGTTCCCGGTCTTCGCCACCGGCCGGGGCGGCCAGTACACCTACCACGGGCCGGGTCAGCGGGTGGTCTACCTGATGCTGGACCTGACCAAACGTGGCCGCGACGTGCGCGCCTTCGTCTGCCGGATGGAGGACTGGGTGATCGCCAGCCTTGCCCGCTTCAATGTGAAGGGCGCGATCCGCGACGGCCGGGTCGGCGTCTGGGTCGAGCGCCCCGACCAGGGGCCCCCCTCTGACAAAGGACCGGGTCGGGAAGACAAGATCGCCGCCATCGGCGTCCGCGTCCGCCACTGGGTCACCTTCCACGGCCTGAGCCTGAACGTCGACCCGAACCTGGACCACTATGGTGGCATCGTGGCCTGCGGCATCCAGAACACCGCCGAGGAACCCTTCGGCGTCACCTCGCTGGCAGATCTGGGCCTGACTCCATCATTGCCCGAGGTCGACCTGATCTTACGTGACACTGTAGAAGCGGCCCTGCTCGACCGGCTTGGCGTCACCTGCGCCGCCTCGTAGGCCCAACACCCCATAACCGTCACCCTCGGGCTTGCCCCGAGGGTCCATCTGTCCCATCCCGCATGCGGTGACTACGGGATGGATCCTCGGGGCAAGCCCGAGGATGGCGGTCTTTATTTAACGTGCTTTACTACGTTAGATATTACAATCAAGTCACTGAAACTTAAATCTTTCCTTTGCGCTTAAGTTCGCGTTTCTGTTGCCGGCTGAGCCCTGCGGTCGAGATCACCTTTGGCTCGGCTTCCGCCTTCTTCGCCTTGAGCCACAGCACATAGGCCGCCGTGAAGATGACCACGGTCCCCAGACCGACCCACTGGTTGCCGGTGACCACCCAACCGAGGCCGCCCAGACCCACGGCGGAGACATAGCAGATCGCCCATTCCTTGAGCGTCATTCTTTGTTTTTTATTTGTAATCATAATCCTACATCTTCTTCCTGATCCACTGAATGAGACTTGTTACAGCCTTACCGGGGTGTCCCGTAGCGCTTAAACAGGCTCTTATATCGTGCTTAAGCCAGCTTATAAGATCCTTATTCTGAGCTTATAGCATGCTTATTTTGGCTTATTCCGTGAAACACTCGCTCGAAACCTGCTTGTAAAATCTGCGCCTCCAACCTGACACGCAGTATCGGCTGCCCGCGCTATCAAGGGCACAGCGGAGTCAGAACATATAGAGTACAATGGGGGCCGTTCAAGCGCCAGTTTACCCGCCTGTCTAGGCCGCCTTGCCTCGTCCATTCCGGGCCCGCTTACGGTACCAGAGGACGACCCCCGTGACCGACAGCATGGCGGTGACCAGACCGGTCATGGCCACAACGATCCGGCCAGGCAGGCCCCCGATCCAGCCGCTATGCAGGGGGAACTGCAGGCGGAGAAAGGTATCGCCGGCAGTCCCCTGGCCCGGCACCTCGGCGGCCAGCAGTCTGCCATCCTGGGCGTCGAAGTAGAGAAAAGGCCGGCTCGGTCCCGCCCCGTAATCCGACTGCCCGGGGAAGAAATGCACCGAGTAGATGCCGTAGCCGGCATTGTAGGAAATGCCGCCGGGCCGGTCGGTCCATCCCCGGCGTCGAGCCTCGGCCTGTGCCAGCACGGCGATCCGGCCGAAGCCGAGCTGCGTCGGCGGCTGCCCGTCCGGTGACCGGGCGGCACGTAGTTCGAGCGGAGTCGGCGTCAGCGTGCTGAACAGGGAAACGACCGGACGAAAGACCTCCCGGTTCAGATTGAAGTAGATGCTGGTGAACGCCAGGACCGCCAGCACCGGCCAAAGCCACAAACCGCCGACCCTGTGCAGGTCGAGGCAGCGCCGATATTGGCTGGCCTGTGGCTTGATCCGCCATGACACGGCCCAATGCCGCAGCAACGGTCGTGCTTTCGGCAGCGTGAGGGCCGCTCCGACAAAGCAATCAAACAGCCAGACCAGGGCGACGCCGCCCATGAGCCAGGCTCCCCAGCGACCGGGCAGATGCAGGCGGTAATGCAACTCGTAGAGGAAGCCGACGACATGGCGGCGATCGAGGCGGTCGCTGAAGCGCCGGCGCCGCTCTAGCACTGTACCAGTCGCCGGGTCGACGAAGATCTGGTCGTAACCGAGATCGAACGGCCGGCCGGTCTGCGGGTCGATGCGAGGTCGCAGGCTAAAGCGCCAGCTCTCGCCCGGCTTCGCATTGAGCGGCACGTAGCGCACCGTCGCGTCTGGCTCGGCTGCTTCCAGACGACTGAGCAGCGTTTCCAATGGCAATGGCGGGGCATCGCCAGAGACATGGAAAATATCGTCGTTCAGCCAAGCATCGAGTTCGAAATGAAATGCGATCACCGCACCGGTCAGGCCGGCGACGAACAGAAACCCTGCCGTCGTCAGCCCGGCGATGCGGTGAACCAGCAACCAGAAGGGTCGCGTCGCGACCCTTGCCAGTCCGGCCATCACCAGCGATAGCGCACCGACGCGATGATGGTGCGGCCGATGCCATAGCTGCAGTTGGTCGCCGAGCTGCAGGAGAAGTTTTCCTGATCCAGCAGGTTCGCGGCATTCACAGCGAAGCGGAAATTCTGCCAGTCGTAATGCACCGCGGCATCCACCAGTGCAAAGGCCGGCACTTCAAAAGTATTGGTGCTGGTGCCATAGCTGCTGCCGATATAGCGCACGCCCGCACCGAAGCCCAGACCGGCCGCTTCACCGCTGCGCAGCGTGTAATCGGCCCAGAGGGATGCCATATGTTCGGGCACGCGGGCCGGCCGCTTGCCGAAATCGGTACCGTTGCTGCGCGTGACTTCCACGTCCTGATAGGTGTAGGTGGCGATCAGGTCGAGTTCACGGTTGAGACTGGCCTTGCCTTCCAGCTCGAGGCCGCGCGACGTCACTTCGCCGGTCTGGATGCTGAAGCCGGTGTTGACCGGATCACTCGTCGTCACATTCTGCCGTTTCAGGTCGAAGGCAGAAACCGTGATGAAACTGTCATAGCCCTTAGGCTGGAATTTGACGCCGATCTCGCGCTGCTCTCCGGTCTCGGGCACAAACTGGTTGCCGGCAAAGCCGGTGCCGCCGACCGGCTCGAAGGATTCGGCATATGAGATATACGGTGCCAGGCCGAAGTCGAAAAGATACATCAGGCCGGCGCGGCCGGTGAAAGCCTGATCGTCCTGATGCGATTTGTTCTGCGTGAAGCGGTTGTAATTGTCGTTCACGGCACGATCCTGGCGACCGCCGAGCAGCAGAACCCAGTTGTCGTATTTGATCTGGTCCTGGAAATAGGCGCCCATCTGCACGATGCGCTGGTCCGAGCCGCTGGTGAAAGCCGGCGTCGTCACTGTGGCAACACCGTAAGTGGGCGCAAAGATGTTGATCTGGCCGCCATTGCCGGTGCCGTTGCCGGTCATGACGTCCAGCGAGTTGTGCTGATAGTCGAAGCCGAGGATCGCCGTGTGTTTAATCGGTCCGGTCTCGAATTTGGCTTCCGCATGCTGATCCGCCGTGAAGACGCGCGCCGCCGCCAGGCGACGCTGGATGTTGCGGTTATAGACAGGGCCGGTGCCCACCTGCGTGCCGAGGAACATGCTCTGCGCGTCGTAGTCATGGTCGCTGAAGCGCGTGGTCTGGCGGAAGGTCCAAACGTCGCTCAGCTGGTATTCAGTGAGGGCACTGAACGACGTCTTCAGCAGCGTGTTGGAATCGTAACCCGGCTCGCCGATGAAACGGTTGATCGGAATCTTGCCATTCGCGCTCGACAGCACTGTGCCGACTGACGGCAGGCCATAGAGATACAGCGAGTCATCGCGCTGATGATCCATCAGCAGGGTCACTGTCGTGGCATCGCCGGGACGGACAGTCAGACCGCCAGCGAGAAAGATGCGGTTGTCATCGACATAGTCGACCTGGGTTTCGCTGTCGCGGCCCAGTGCCACGAGGCGATACGACACCTTATCATTCACCGCGCCGCCGATATCGGCGGCGACCTGCTTGCGTTCGAAACTGCCACCCTGCACTTCCACTTCATTGATCGGCCGGTCGCTCGGCCGCTTGGTCACCAGGTTGACCAGGCCACCTGGCGAGTTCTGTCCATAGAGAATGGAGGCAGGGCCCTTGATCACCTCGACCCGCTCCAGGTTGTAGGGCTCGGGAGCATGAAAACCGAGGAAGGCCTGCGGCACCTCGCGCGTGCCGTCACGATAGAGATACCCGGCGAACTGGTTGAAGCCGCGCAACTGGATGCCGTCATGCTGCATCTGCAAGCCGCCGGACTCAGCGCGCACACCGGCGACGTAGCGCAGTGACTCGCCGATCTGCCGCGGCTTTTGCTCCTCCATCTGCTCGCGCGTGATCACCGTGATGGTCTGCGGCGTTTCCAGCAGCGGCGTGTCGGTCTTGGTGCCAGTGCCGCTACGCCTGGCGACATAGCCATCGACCGGCCCCCACGCGCTTTCGGGGCGTGCGCCCTGCACCGTCAGCGTCGGCAATACCGCGGCGCTGCTCGCCTTCGGCAATTCCACAAGGGTGACTCGTGTGGGGCTGACCACGCTGTAGGTATAACCGGTGCCCGCCAGCATCTGCGTCAGCGCTTCCTGCAGGGTCAGCATGCCGCTCACCGGCACGCTGCGCAGTCCCTGTACCCGGGCGGTGTCATAGCCGATCTGCACGCCGGCCCGGCTGGCCAGCGCGAGCAGCGCAGAGTTCAGATCCTGCGCCGGAATGCTGAAGGCGATGCGTTCGCCGGCCGCGGCTGCAGGGACCTGCTGTGCCAGCGCTGCCTGCTGCGGCAGCCCGGCGCCCAGTGCCAGCAGCGCAAGCGCGCTGACCGTGATGCCGAGAACACGCTTCGCCACCCTGCCCGACCCCGCCGGTCGTGCCTGAATCTTCGCCCCCATGTTCTAACCCCTTGAAATCTTAAGTTTTTGCACCAACCGCAAATGCAAACCATTTGCGAATATCACAGACACGACGACTGAGGCGGGCGGACTCAATAAAGAAATTTTCTGAAAACGTCTGGTGCGACGAGCGCTACTGCAGCACGGCCACGAAAGGCAGCAGGGTGACCTCTGCCTTCAGTTCCTCCGCCACGATACGCAGCGCGCCATCCACGTCGCCGATATCCAGCACGCCGGAAAACTGCTTCTGCGCCAGCGCAGGGCTGCGCACCAGGATCTGGCCGCGACGATAGCGGCTGAGTTCGGCGGCGACTTCAGCGACCGTCTGCCGGTCGAAGACCAGCCGCCGCCGGTGCCAGACGGTGGCCTGCTCGGCCTTCACGCCGCGCGGCAACTGCAGTCCGCCGGCATCGTAGGTAATACCCTGCCCTTCGCCGATCACGGTCGCGCGGCTGTCGCGTCCCTTCAGCGGGGCCACCACTTCCACCGAATGCTCGGTCACGATCACATTGATCGTATCCGCAGCGCGCTCGACGGCGAACTGCGTGCCGAGCGCGCGTATGCTGCCCATGCCCGCGCCATCGCCGGCGCGCACCACGAAAGGCCGGTTGCCGGCAACCGCCTGCGACGCAACGGTGAAGTAGGCGCTGCCGGCCAGCAGGGTGACGTGTCGTTCATTCTCAGTGAAATCCAGGGTGATCGCGCTGTCCGGCGCGAGATCGACGCGCGAACCATCGGCCAGAACGACGCTGGCGATTTCCGCCGGTGCGGTGGCAAAATCGGCCTGCAGTCTTGTCAGCGGATTGCCGAACCATATCGTCGCGCCGGTGACGGCGATAACAATGCTGGCCGCCAAGGCGGCGATGCCGCCTGCAAGGCGCGAGTTGCGACGCGACGCAGTCTGCACCGGCATCATGGCAGCGAAATCGGAAGCAAAACGCCCGGGCTCATCGCGCAGCCGGTCGAGCTGTTTCCAGGCTCCTTGGGCAAAGGCATAGGCTGCACGATGCGCATCGTTGCGCGCCAGCCACGCCTCCAGCGCCCGCTGCTCGGCGGGCGACAGCGGCCCCTGCTCCTGGCGGATCACCCAGGCGGCAGCGGCCTCATCGGTAGTCTGTGGCAGATCGGCGGACGGGTTCACGGCTGGATCCAGGCCTGACGGCTTTTTTCAAAGGCTCACTTGTAAAGACGCTGGGGACGTCTCGATTCAATACTCGAAGTTGCGTGTTTCTTCCTACCCCTTCAGGCGGCGCGCAACATGGACGAGCGCCTGATTCAGATGTTTCTGCACCGAGCTGGGGGAGACGCCCAGGAACTCAGCGGTGGCGGCATGGGTCATGCCTTTCACCTTGGCCAGCAGGAAAATCCGCCGGGTCAGCAGCGGCAGTTCGGCCACGATGGTCTCCAGATGGTCGAGTTCCTCGCGTGCGGCGAAAGCCTCCTCCACCGTCGGCCGGTCCTCGCGGATATGGGCAAGCTGTTCGGGACTGGCGCTGACGGTCCTGCGGCGCTGCTGCGCCCGGACATGGTCGATGGCGAGGTTACGCGCCGTGCGATACAGGTAGAACTTGTCGTCCAGCACCGCAGCGTCGGAGCCGCGCTGGGCAAACCGGATGAAGGTCTCCTGTGTCAGATCGGCGGCGAGTTCGGCATCGCGCAGCTTGCGGTTCAGGAATGCCTGGATCTCCTGGCGATGCGCCAGAAACAGCCGTTTGAGATCCTTGCCTGACACCGTCGCGCCGCTTGCCGCTTGAAGAGAAGACAGCGCAGCATAATGCTGTTGCGAATTAATCGCAAATTTGTTGAGCCCGGAAAATCGCCGCTTGACGCGAGACCGCCTCGCTGTATGTTATTCGTCGAATGACGAACAAGATCGCCTCTCCGACCAAACCCGATACCCGCATAGCCGCGGAGGACAGCTGCTGCGACAGCGCGGCCGGCGCCCTCGTCCTGGCCGAGCCGCTGCGTCCCGAGGATGAGGAACTCGCACAGCTGGCCAAGGCCATCGCCCACCCCGTCCGCATCCTGATCCTGCGCAACCTGCTGCGCATCGGCGCCTGCTACTTCGGCAAGCTGGCTGACCTGCTGCCGGTCGCCCCCTCCACTGCCTCGCAGCATCTGACCATCCTGAAAGACGCCGGCCTGGTGAAGGGCGAGGTCGAGGGCGAACGCCCCTGTTACTGCGTCGATCTGCAGAAGCTGCGGCGCATGCAGCACCTGATCGGCGACCTGTAAAAAAATTTGCCCCAAGTATTCGTATTTCGACGAACAGCGAAGGAAACGACCATGACCGCCCATACAAAGATCGTCCCCACCGCCCTGCCCGTCGTGGTGATCGGCGCCGGTCCCGTCGGCCTTGCCGCCGCCGCGCATCTGCTCGCGCGCGATATCCCGGTGAAGCTGCTGGAAGCCGGCGAAAGCGTGGCCAGCAATGTGCGGGACTGGGGTCATGTCCAGCTCTTCTCGCCCTGGTCCTACAATATCGACAAGGCGGCGCGCGCTCTGCTGGACAAGACCGGCTGGCAGGCGCCGAAGCGCAGCACGCATCCGACCGGCGCGGAACTGTACGAGCAGTATCTGCAGCCGCTGGCCGCGACGCCGGAGATCGCCGCGGTGCTCGAACTCAATGCCCGCGTCACCGGCATCAGCCGTGTGGGTTTCGACAAGATGAAATCCGCCGGCCGCGAACAGGCCCCGTTCTCCGTCATCGTCGAGACAGAGGACGGCCGGGTGCGCGAGGAACTGGCCGCGGCGGTGATCGACACCTCGGGCACCTGGACCCAGCCCAATCCGATCGGCGGCAACGGCCTGCCGGTGCCCGGCGAGACGGCCGCCGCCGATGTCATCGCCTATGGCGTGCCCGACGTGCTGGGCCGCGATACCGCGCAGTATGCCGGCAAGCGCGTCCTGGTGATCGGCGCCGGACATTCGGCCGCCAATGTGCTGCTCGATCTGGCGCAGCTGAAGGAGGATGCGGCGGCTACTGAAATCGTCTGGGCAGTCCGCGGCGCAAGTCTGGCGCGGCTGTTCGGTGGCGGCGCGAATGACAGGCTGGCGGCGCGCGGCGCATTGGGGCAGGCACTGGAGAGGCTGGTGAAGGCTGGCGGCATCGACCTGCATATGCACCGGACGGTGGCGCGGATCGAAGCCGGCACCCCACTGAAGGTGACGCTGGCCACGCCAGGTGGCGCCGATGAGGTGGTGGAGGTCGACCGCATTATTGCCGCCACCGGTCAGCGGCCCGATCTGGCCATGCTGCGCGAAATCCGTCTCGATCTCGACCCTGCCACCGAAAGCCCGCGCGTCCTGGCGCCGATGATTGATCCCAACGTGCATTCCTGCGGCACGGTGCGGCCGCACGGGCATCGCGAACTGGCGCAGCCCGATAGCGGTTTCTACATTGCTGGCATCAAGAGCTATGGCCGTGCGCCGACCTTCCTGCTGGCGACCGGCTATGAACAGGTGCGCTCGATCGTGGCCGCGCTGGCCGGCGACATGGCCGCCGCCGACGATATCCAGCTCGACCTGCCGGAAACTGGCGTCTGCAGCACCAACCTGCCTAAAGTCACGGGCGCCGAAGGCGACGGCGAAAGCTGCGGCACCAGCTGCTGCGGCGCGCCCGAACCGGTGCCCGCTGCGACCGCCTGTTGCAGTCGGGCCAACGAAACGGCAGCGAAGGCAGGCCAGAGCGCCCGCCCCGTCGCTGCCAATGCCTGCTGCTGAGGTCTGAATGTCCGTGTCGAGGGACCGTCGTACACTGGTTGTCGTGGCCCTTGGCACGGCGCAGACTCTGGGCTGGGGATCCACCTATTACCTGCCGGCCATCCTGGCCGGCCCGATGGCGGCCGAGTTCGGGGTGTCGACCGGATGGATCTACGGCGCCTTTTCGGCGGCGATGCTGCTGACCGCCTTCATCGGCCCCGGCGTCGGGCATCGCATCGATCGTTTCGGCGGCCGCAACATCCTGACCCTGTCGAGCCTGATCTTCGCCACCGGCCTTGCCCTGCTGGGTGCTGCGCCAAACCTCGCCGTCTTCGTCGGTGCCTGGCTGCTGATCGGCTTCGGCATGGCCATCGGCCTGTATGAAGCCGCTTTCGCCACGCTGACCGCGATCTACGGCAAGGATGCGCGCAGTGCGATCACCGGGATTACGCTGCTGGCCGGTTTCGCCAGCACGGTCTGCTGGCCGATCTCGGCGCTGGTCGATGCGGAATGGGGCTGGCGCGTCACCTGCTTCGTCTGGGCCGGCGCGCATCTTTTCATCGGTCTGCCGCTGAACCGCCTGCTGGTCCCGCGCGAACTCGGCACGCATGTGACAGCGCCGGCGGCCACGGCGGAGAACGTGGATGCCAGCCTGTTCAGCCGGTCCATGCTGCTGCTGGCCTTTGCCTTCGCCGTCACCTGGATCACCAGCACGGCCATGGCCGCACATCTGCCGCGCATCCTGGAAGCTGCGGGCGCCACCAAGCCGGTCGCGATTGCCGCCGCCGCGCTGGTCGGCCCGGCACAGGTGGCGGCACGGATTCTGGAACATACCCTGTTGCAGCGGTTTCATCCGCTGCTGTCGGCGCGGCTTGCCTCGATCACGCATCCGCTTGGCGTGGGCGCCCTGCTGCTGTTCGGCGCGCCGGCTGCGTATCTCTTCACACTGCTGCACGGTGCCGGCAATGGCGTGATGACGATTGCGAAAGGCACACTGCCGCTGGCGATCTTCGGACCCGAAGGTTACGGCCGGCGTCAGGGCTGGCTGGTGGCGCCCGCGCGCTTCGGCCAGGCCGGCGCGCCCTTCGTCTTTGCGCTGCTGCTCGAATGGTACGGCCAG
>JAEYSS010000148.1 GCA_023434425.1 Pseudomonadota bacterium
CCCTTCTTCGGCGGGATCACCACCTGCGCCACCATGAACAGGCCTTCGCGCGTGCCGTTCAGGGCGACGATC
The DNA here is from genome assembly GCA_023434425.1 of Pseudomonadota bacterium. Lineage (GTDB taxonomy): Bacteria > Pseudomonadota > Alphaproteobacteria > Ferrovibrionales > Ferrovibrionaceae > Ferrovibrio. The sequence goes on from JAEYSS010000148.1 coordinate 73, forward strand.
TGCTTTTCCGCATCGAGCAGACCGTCCGGCAACCGATAGCGCCGTTGCAGCCAGCCGGCGCAGGCGGCGCGCAATTCCGGCGAACCGTTCTGGGTCGGATAGCGGCTGAGCGAGGAGAGATCGCGCGTCATCGCCTCGGCCACGAAGCCCGGCATCGCATGCTGCGGCTCACCGATGGAAAGATTGATCGGCGTCATGCCCGCTGGCGTCGGCTCGTGATCGAGCAGGGCGCGCAGGCGGGTGAAGGGATAATCGGTGAGAAGGTCGAGACCGGGATTGAGCATGGCGGACCAAGGCAGGTGTCCGAAACGGCCGAGCCGAATCGAAGCATCATGGGGATGCCGCAATCTACGGGGCGGCGACTCCGGCGGCAATACCGGGCGACTTGCCGCCTGCACCCGGCGGGCGGATACCATCCCGGAAATCGGGGAGCTCCGAAGACACCGCCACGACAATTCGCGGTTTCTGCGCTAGGTTCAGGGCATGGATGATAAACCCAACTCGCCGAGTTCGACGGTCTGCAGCCTGGACGAAGCGCCGGATGCCTGGCGCGGCTATCTGTCGCCCGCCGAACTTGCCGCCGAGCTGGACAAACTGCTGCCGCGCATCCGCGACGACGCGCTGCACGCCAGACTGAAGGCGATCCGCGACAGCCTGCCGGGCGCTGACGCGTCCGGCTGACGCTTACGACGCCGCTTCCGGTTCCGCTTCCGGCGGCAGATCGGGTTTGCGTTTTTCACTTCCCGCCCGCGCCAGACGCAGCGGCGACGCATTGCCCTCCCTGTCGGCGCCGAAATAGATCGTCTGATGCGGGAAGGGTATCTCGATGCCCCGTTCGTCGAAGCGTTTCTTGAGCCGCTTGCTGAATTCGCGCTTCACACTCCATTGCTGCGCCGGCAGTGTCTTGATGCGGAAACGGATCACCACCGCCGACTCGGCGAGCTGATCGACACCCCACATTTCCAGATCGTCCAGGATGCGCGCGCCCCAGTCCGGTTCGGCGCGGAATTCGGCCGCCAGCGTCCTGATTTCCTCGATCACCGCGTCGATATCCTCGCGGTAGGACACCCGCAGATCGATCAGCGCCTGGGCATAGCCGCTGGTCATGTTCTTGATCCGCGTCACCTCGCTGAACGGGATCACATGCACGATGCCTTCGGTGTCGCGCAGTTTGATGGTGCGGATCGAGATATCCTCGACGACGCCACCATTGCCGCCCAGATCGACGATATCGCCGACCGACACGGTTTCCTCGGCCAGGATGAAAATGCCGGTGATGACATCCTTCACCAGCGTCTGCGCACCGAAGCCGATGGCCAGGCCGATCACGCCGGCGCCGGCCAAAAGCGGTGCGATGTTGATGCCGAGTTCGGACAGCACGATCAGGGTGGCGATCAGGCCGAGCACGATGGAGACGAAGCGGCGCAGCAGCGGCAGCAGCGTGCGCACGCGGCCCGAGCGCAGCGGCGGCTGTCCGTCGGATCCCGGCCGGGTCAGATAGTATTCGATGCCGGCAGCGGTCGCTTCCCACAGGCTGAGCGTGACCAGCACGACCAGCAGGATGGTGGTGACGCGCGCGACCAGGCTGCGGCCGGTCTCGCTGGCCAGCCAGCCGAGCGTATCGACGCCCCAGGCCTGCAGGATCGCAAACAGCGCCACCACCGACAGCAGCAGCTTCAGCGACGCGAGCAGCAGCGGCAGATAGCGGTTGGCCCGCGCCTCCAGCCCGGGAAAGCGCGCACGGCTTTCCGGCGCCACCGTGAAAAGCCGGCCCAGACCGTATTCGATGAAGAACAGCAGCGCGCGCAGCACCACCAGAATCGCCACGGTCAGCAGCGAGCCGCGCAGGATCAGGCTGAAGCCGCCGGCGATCTCGAAGGCCCAGACCGAATAGGTGGCGCCGATGTAAAGCAGCGCCAGGATATGCCAGGTGTCGGCCAGCCGGTGCCGCAGCAGGCGGACGGCATTGGCCCGCGTGCCCGCCTGGGTCGCGTCGTCGCGGCCACGGATGCGCTCGGCCACAGCATGGCGGTTCTGCAGCACCAGGATGGCCAGCAGGACGGCAAAGATGAACGCCGCCAGCCGGGCGATGGCGTCGATGCCGTCGGACGGAATGCGCACCCGCTCCGCAATCCGCACCGCGGCGTAGCCGAAGATGCCGACCGCGCTGAGCCGGCGCAGCCAGACCTGCAGATAGGCCGCACTCTCGCCCTCCAGCCGCAGCAGCCGGGCCAGCACCGCATCGGGCGCGAGCAGCAGCTGGCCGGTAATGTCGATGGCGCGCCAGCCGACGAACGCCAGCACCACGATCTGCGCGAGATCGCGCGTCAGCGCATTCGGCGCCAGCAGGGCCAGCGTGCCGTAAGCCGCGGCGGCAAACACCGCTGTCGGCACCAGCGCGACCAGCACGCGCAGCAGCATGAAGACGAGTCCGAGCCAGACCGGGCCAAGCCCGTCCGACCCCGTGCCGCGCGGCGCCAGCGCCGCCATCGAACGGCGCACCGCCATGAAGGCCACCGCCTGCAGGGCGATGGCGGCCAGCAGCGCGGCGCCGAGTTTCAGCAGCACGTCGATCCAGAGGGCGCGGCGCTGCGGGTTCTCGACCTGGAGCTCGAACCAGCGCTGCAGCGACGGCAGATCGGAAAACAGCGCGCCGAGCGCCGCCACGCTGCTGCCGGCCCGCCGCATCTGGTCAAGCACGGAGTCGACAATGGCAGCGCCCGGATCTGCGCCGGCGACCGCTTTACTGTCGTCCGCGGATTTGTTGGCCGGGGGCGCAACCGGCGGCGCAGCCCCAGAACGCCCGGCCTCGCGCGCCTGCGCCAGCGCACGCAGCGTCTCGATCAGGCGCCGGCGGCCGGCCTCGTCCTGGATCTGGTCGGCCAGCGCATTCAGGTCTGTGGCGGTCAGGCCTGCTTCCGCCGGGGGCGCAGGCGACTGCGCCGCCGCGGGCAGAGCGACGAGGCTGGCGAGAAGGAGAAGGATGGCGGCAAGGGCTCCGCAGGATGCGGACAGAGGACGATGCAGCATCCGGCCGAGTATGGCCGGAAATGTGGCACGAGGATGGCCCGGGCCGCAGAAATGGCGGCGAACCGACATGAAAGGATGGCGATGGCGGGAAAAATGGTGCCCAGGGACGGATTTGAACCGCCGACACGAGGATTTTCAGTCCTCTGCTCTACCAACTGAGCTACCTGGGCACACGGGTATCAGCAAGATACCGTCGCTGCGGCCTTTATTCCGCAACGGCGCGCGGTTATAGACAAATTCCCCCGCCC
>JAEYSS010000150.1 GCA_023434425.1 Pseudomonadota bacterium
CCTATGGGGCGGTCGCAACGGCGGCCAATGCGGTTCCCGTGCCGGCCGATGTGCCGCTGAAGGATCCGAAGGACTGGACCATCGCCGGCAAGCCGCTGAAGCGGCTCGACACCGCCGACAAGACCAACGGCAAGAAGATCTACGGCATGGATTTCAAGCTGCCGGGGATGCTCAACGCCGCGATCAAGGACTGCCCGGTCTTCGGCGGCAAGGTGAAGAGCTTCGATGCAGCCGGCGCGATGAAAAAGCCGGGCGTGAAAAAGGTCGTGCAGGTCGGCGATACCGCGGTGGCCGTGGTGGCCGACACCTGGTGGCGGGCGAAAACCGCGCTCGACACTATGGCCATCGAATGGGATGAAGGCCCGCATGCGAAGGTCTCCAGCGCCAGTATCGCCGCGATGCTGAAGGAAGGTCTGGAGGCCAGGGAGGCCGCTGTCGGCAACAAGGTCGGCGATGTCGAGGCGGCGCTGGCAGGTGCCGCGAAGAAGGTGACCGCCACTTACGGCTATCCGTTCCAGAATCACGCGACGATGGAACCGATGAATGCCACGGCGAAATACACCCCGGAGCTTTGCGAGGTGTGGACGCCGACGCAGAATGGCGAAGCGGCTTTGGCTGCGGCCTCGGAAGCCTCGGGCCTGCCGCCGGCGAAATGCGAGGTCTACAAACTGCATCTCGGCGGCGGCTTCGGCCGGCGCGGCGCGGTGCATGACTGGGTGCGTCAGGCCGTGGCGATTGCCAAGGAAATGCCCGGCACGCCGGTCAAGCTGATCTGGTCGCGCGAAGAAGACATGCTGCATGGCCGCTACCATCCGGTTACGCAGTGCAAGCTGACCGCTTCGCTGAACGACAGGAATGAAGTGACCGGGCTGCATATGCGCATTTCCGGCCAGTCGATCCTTGCCGGCATATTCCCGCAGAATATCCGCAACGGCCTCGATCCGGTGGTTTTCCAGGGCCTTAATCCGAGCGGCCCGGAGGCCTCGATCGGCTATACCTTCCCCAACCTGCTGATCGATCACGCCATGCGCAACCCGCATGTGCCGCCGGGCTTCTGGCGTGGCGTGAATCTGAACCAGAACACGATCTATCTGGAATGTTTCCTTGATGAACTGGCGCACGAAACCAAGACAGATCCGCTCGAGTTCCGTCGTAAGCTCATGGCCAACCATCCCAAGCATCTGGCGGTGCTGAATGCAGCGGCCGAGAAGGCCGGCTGGGGCAAGCCGGCGCCGGCCGGCGTGTTCCGCGGCCTGGCGCAATGTATGGGCTTCGGCTCATACGTCGCTGCGGTCGCCGAGGTCTCGGTGGGGAAGGATGGCAAGATCAAGGTGCATCGTATCGTCGCGGCCACCGATCCGGGCCATGCCGTCAATCCGCAGCAGATCGAGGCACAGGTGGAAGGCTCCTTTGTCTACGGGCTCACCGCTGCACTGTATGGCGAATGTACGGTTGCGAATGGCCGCATCGAGCAGGAGAATTTCGATACTTACCGGATGATGCGGATCGACGAGATGCCGAAGGTGGAAACCGTGATCGTGGCCTCAGGTGGCTTCTGGGGCGGCGTGGGCGAGCCCACGATTGCCGTGGCGGCGCCCGCGGTGCTGAACGCGATCTTCGCCGCGACGGGCAAGCGCATCCGCGACCTGCCGATGAAGAACACCGATCTCAGGTCGGCGTAATCACGGCGTTGCGTCAGGCACTCTCACCCCAACCCTCTCCCGCAAGCGTGAGAGGGAGGTACTGGCATTCCCCTCTCCCATCCAATGGGAGAGGGAGGGGCCCGGCCCGCAGGAATGGGAGGGTGAGGGTATTTACCTTGGGCGCGCTGTTGGTGCTCGCGGCAGTGTCCGCATTCTCTGCCTCCGCACAGACGCTCGTCTCCTACACCCCCATCGGCGACGCGATTCCGCAGTCGCTGACCGGGCAACCGGGCGATGCGCAGCGCGGCCGGGCGATTGTGACCAACCGGCAGAAGGGGCTCTGCCTGCTCTGCCATACCGGACCGTTTGCCGAGGAACGGTTTCAGGGCGATCTGGCGCCGTCGCTGGCCGGTGCCGGCAGCCGCTGGAATGAGGGACAACTGCGCCTGCGCATCGTCGACTCCCGGCGCGTCAATGCCGAGACGATCATGCCGTCCTATTATCGCCTGGATGGCCTCATTCGTGTCGGTGCGACCTGGCAAGGCAAGCCGGTACTGACGGCGGAAGAGATCGAAGACGTGGTGGCGTTTCTGCTGACCCTGAAGGAGTAGCGTATGACAGGGCTGATCACACGACGAGCGGCATTGGCCGGCGGCATCGGCGCTGTCAGCCTGCTGGTGCTGCGCGCGCCAGCCTTGGCGACGCCCACGGAACTGGCCGGCGCGATGGCCGAATTCACCGGCAATGCGCCGGTGCAGCGCGGCCGCGTCAAGCTTGATCTGTCGCCGCTGGTCGAGAACGGCAATTCGGTTTCTGTCTCGGTAAAGGCCGACAGCCCGATGACGGCGCAGGATCATGTCCGCGCCATCGCGATTTTCACCGAACAGAATCCGCAGCCCAATGTGATCACCGTGCGGCTGGGCCCGCGCGCGGGCCGTGCCTTTGTCAACACCCGTATGCGGCTGGCCACCTCGCAGAAGGTGATCGCGGTGGCAGGTTTCAGCGATGGCAGCTTCTGGTCGGATCAGGTCGAGGTGATCGTGACCCTTGCGGCTTGCGTGGAGTAGGGCACATGACGCGCGCACTGATCAGTGTTCCGAAAACGGCGAAGAAGGGCGAGGTCTTCGAGATCAAGACGCTGATCTCACATGTCATGGAGACCGGCTACCGGCCGGATGCCACGGGCAAGGTGGCGCCGCGCGACATCCTCCGCCGCTTCACCTGCCGCTATAACGACGAGGAGGTCTTCAGCGCCGATCTGTATCCCGCTGTTGCCGCCAATCCCTTCATCAGTTTCACCACCGTGGCGACAGCCAGTGGCACTCTCAGCTTCACCTGGAGCGGCGACAACGGTTTCGCGCAGACGGAAACCGTGGCGATCACGGTGACATGATCTGTCGCATCCTTCTTCTTTTCCTGCTGTCCCTGCCTGCCGTCGCGGCCGATATCCCGGCCGCCGAGCGTCGCTCCGGTTTCGATTTCATGTCGCGCGAGAGCCAGGAGATGCAGCGCGAGGACGCGCTTAATCCCGCCATGCTCTGGGTGGCGGAGGGCGAGGCGCTGTGGAATGAAGCCCCGGCTAATGCCAAATCCTGCGCCGGCTGCCATGGCGAGGCAACTGTCAGCATGCGCGGCGTGGTTGCCGGCTATCCTGCCTTTGACGCGCGCAGCGGCAAGGCGATCGATCTGGCGGGGCGTATCAATGCCTGCCGGGCGCAGCACCAGCACCAGCCGGCCTTCGCGCCCGAAAGCCGTCCGCTGCTCGGACTGGCGGCCTATCTCGGCTTGCAATCGCGTGGTCTGCCCGTATCGCCGCCGGACGATCCGCGGCTGGCGCCTTCGCTCCAGCGGGGCGAAAAGCTGTTCCGAACTCCGATGGGCCAGCTCAATTTCGCCTGCTCGCAATGCCATGACGCCAACTGGGGCAGGCGGCTGGCCGGCAGTCCGATCCCGCAGGCACATTCGACCGGCTATCCGATCTATCGTCTGGAATGGCAGGGCATGGGCTCGCTGCAGCGCCGCCTGCGCAACTGCATGACCGGCGTGCGCGCCGAGCCTTTCGCTTATGGCGCCGACGAACTGGTGGAGCTTGAATTGTATCTCAGTACCCGCGCCGCCGGCATGCCGGTCGAGACGCCAGCCGTGCGTCCCTAGCTCGGCTCCTTGCCCAGCACCTTGGCGACATCCCGTACGCTGGTGCCGACCGATTCTACCGCCGCATCTAGAACTTCCGGCCGCACGTGGAATTTTTCCGACCACCAGCGTCGCTCGTAGTCTTCGTGGACGTTGACGCGCGAGCGGTCTGCCGGCCCGCGATCGAACAGGTCTTCTGCCATTCTTCACCTCCGTTTCCTGTCGTGACGGTGCATGCTCTGCCATCGGGCGAACACGACGGCGCAGGTGATGTTCCGGGGCGGCGCCAGGAATCTGCGGCAGCGCTGCGTCATAGCGGTGGCGTGAGCGGAGCGTGGGAAGGGGATGTGGGGGAAAGGGGAGAAATGGTGGGCGGTGCAGGGATTGAACCTGCGACCCCAGCAATGTGAATGCTGTGCTCTACCGCTGAGCTAACCGCCCGCCCGAAACGGATCCAAACCGATCCGCAAAAAAAGCGTTTGCAGCGTATAAAGAGGCCGCCGGACGGTGTCAAGCGGCCTGCGGTTCCAATGGGTTAGTAGAGGCCTCCGGTCCCTGAGATGGGGGCCGAGCCGGCGCTGGCGCCGACACCCGAGATGGCGTCGCGCTCATCCGCCATTGAACCGTCCAGCACATGGCTGCGTTCGCCCGGCTGCGGCTCGGTGCCGGGCCGGAAGGCCTCGAGGATCACGTTGCGGTCGCCCGGCCGCGCCAGTTCGCCGCTTTCAGCCTGCACGCGCACCAGCCGCACGCCCGGCGGCACCCGGAACTGGATATTCGGCTTGCCCTGCAGCGCCTCGGCCATGAAAGCCTTGAACACCGGCACGGATACGGAGGAGCCGGTTTCGCGCTTGCCCATGTCCTTGGGCGTGTCGTAGCCGATGAAGACGCCGACCGCGAGATCGGGGCTGAAGCCGACGAACCAGGTGTCCATGCTGTCGTTGGTGGTGCCGGTCTTGCCGGCCAGCGGTTTGCCCAGTTCACGGATGCGGATGCCGGTACCGCGCTGGACAACGCCTTCCAGGATAGAGGTGATCTGGTAGGCGGTGACGGCGTCGATCACCTGCGCGCGCGGATCCGGCAGGGCGGGTTCTCCCTGGCCGTGCCAGTCGACGGCGAGGCAGTCGGTGCAGGCGCGCCTGTCGTGGCGATAGATTGTGCTGCCGGTGCGGTTCTGGATGCGGTCGATCAGCGTCGGCGTGATTTTCTTGCCGCCATTCACGAATTCCGAATAGGCGGTGGTCATCTTCATCAGCGTGGTCTCCCCCGCGCCGAGCGACATGGCGAGTACCGGCTGCAGGTTGTCGACCACGCCGAAGCGCTTCGAATACTCCACCACCTTTTCCATGCCGATGGCCTGGGCCAGGCGCACGGTCATCAGGTTGCGCGACTTTTCGACGCCGACGCGCAAGGTGGACGGGCCGTAGAACTGGTCGGAATAGTTGCCTGGCTTCCACAGCGGCAGGCCCGGCCCCTGGTCCATCACGAAGGGCGCATCCAGCACCAGCGACGAGGGCGTGAAGCCATTGTCGAGCGCTGCGGCATAGACGAAGGGCTTGAAGGCCGAGCCGGGCTGGCGATTGGCCTGCGTGGCGCGATTGAACTGGCTCAGCTTGAAATCGTAACCGCCGACCAGTGCCAGCACGCGGCCGGTGTGAGGGTCCATCGCCACGAGGCCGCCACCGACTTCGGGGATCTGGCGCAACGCGTAAGTGCCCTGCGGCCTGGCAGGATCGAGCGGGCTCGCCGCGATCACGTCACCGACGGCGAGAATTTCAGAGGGAGTACGCGGCACCGGGCCGAACTGGTCGGGACCGCTCTTCTTACGCGCCCAGCGATAGCCGGCCTGCGGAATCTCCGCCTTGCTGCCGTCGGCGAAACCGATGCTGATACTGTCGTTGCTCATGGCCAGCACGGCAGCGACGCGCCAGGGCGGCAGGATGCCGGCAAAGGGCGGCATCGCGCTCAACTGCGTCTTCCAGTCGGACCCGGCCGGCAATTTCGCCAGCGGTCCGCGCCAGCCGCCGGCGCGACGGTCATAGGCTTCCAGTCCATCGCGCAGCACGCGTTCACCGATGGCCTGGAGCCTGGGGTCCATGGTGGTGCGGACGCTGAGACCACCTTCATACAGACTCTTCTCGCCGAATTTCTGTGCGAGGTCGCGACGCACTTCTTCGGCAAACCAGTCGGCGCGGGCGAGTTCGGATTCCGGCCGCGCCAGTGCCTGCAGCGGCGCGGCAATCGCGGTGCGGGCCTGCTCGACGCTGATCACGCCGTCTTCCTGAAGCCGCTCGATCACCCAGTCGCGCCGCGCCTTGGCGCGATCATGGTGACGCACGGGATGATAGTTGCTTGGCGCTTTCGGCAGTGCCGCGAGATAGGCGGCTTCCGGCAGCGTCAGGTCGTACAGCGACTTGTCGAAATACACGAGAGCTGCGGCAGCCACGCCATAGGCACCGGCGCCGAGATAGATCTCGTTCAGATAGAGTTCGAGAATCTTGTCCTTGCTGAAGGTCTTCTCAATGCGGAAGGCAAGGATGGCTTCCTTGGCCTTGCGGCCGAGCGATACTTCATTGCCGAGCAGGAAGTTCTTCGCCACCTGCTGGGTGATCGTGGAGGCGCCGACCGGTCGGCGACTCTGTGCCAGGTTGGCCACGTTCTGCACCACGGCGCGCGCGATGCCGACCGGATCGATGCCGCTGTGTTCGTAGAAATTCTTGTCCTCGGCCGAGAGGAAGGCCTGGATCACCGGCTTGGGGATCGCCTCGATCGGCACGAACAGGCGTCGCTCGCGGGCAAATTCGGCAATCAGCCTGCCGTCGCCGGCATGAATGCGCGTCGTCACCGGCGGTTCGTATTTGGCCAATTGCTGATAGTCGGGGAGGTCGCGGCCGTAATACCAGAGACCGGCCAGTCCGGCGACGCCGGCGCCGATCAGGGCCAGGACGGCCAGGAACAGCAGAAAGAAAAACCGCGACAACAGACGCATGGAAAGTCAGCTTCCCCGGGAATGGCGATCATTTTGGCCGTAGAGGTACCCTCGAACGGCCAGCCTGTATAGCCACAAGATTGTGGCGGCGATACGGCAGCAAAAACGGTGATTTAGGCCAGTTATTACTTCACGTTGGCGCCGAAGAAACGGTCGATGGCGCCGACAACCGCGCCAGCCAGCCGGTCGCGCCCGGCCTCCGAGAACAGAAGCGCTTCATCGGCGGGGTTGGACAGATAGCCGAGCTCCAGCAGGGCCGACGGTACATCGGGCGCGGTCAGCACGCGGAAATTCGCCGCCCGCAGCGCATTGCGACGCAGCGGCGTCGTCTCGCCCATCGAGGCGGTCAGCAAGCCGGCGAAGCGGCTGGACAGTCGCGCCGTGTCGCGCGAGGCCAGATCGAGCAGGATCGACACCACGTCGTCCACTTCGCCGACCGGCATGCCGTCGGCGAGCTGGTCAGCGCGGTTTTCGCGCAGGGCCAGGGCTTCGGCCTCGGTGTCGCTGGCGGCCTCGGCGCGGGTATAGACGCTGGCGCCGCGCGTCGCGCGGTCGCCGCCCAGGCTGTCGGCGTGAATGGAGAGGAACAGGTCGGCCTCCCGCTGGCGCGCCAGCGTCACGCGCTCGTTCAGTCGGATGAAGCGGTCGCTCTCGCGCGTCAGCAGCACGCGATAGCGCCCGGTGGCGCGCAGCTTCTGCGCCACGGCGCGGGCGACATTCAGCGTGATCTCCTTTTCATACCGGCCTGAGGCGCTGATCGCCCCGGGATCCTGCCCGCCATGGCCGGGATCGAGCACAATCAGGCGGCGGCGCTCGCCGGCTGCCAGCGGCGGAGGCGGGGCGATATCGACGGCGGTTTCAAGCGGCAGATGCACCGGTGCGGCAAAGGCGGCGGCAAAAGCATTGGGGTCGGCCGGGCGCAGATCGATCACCAGCCGATGACCGCGGCCGCCTTGCGGCCCGAGGTGGAAGGCCCGTTCGACGACCGCGGGTTCGATCAACTCGACGGCGATATTCAGGCCGCCGTCCGGGGTGGCACCTGCTCTGTCTTTGGGCAGGCCCAGCGCGGCGATGAGTCCACCCGCAGTGATGTCGGGCGCCGGCGCAGCCCAGCGCATCGCGGGCAGGGTCAGTTGCAGGCCCAGGCCGTCCATGCTGGCGGCCAGTTCGGCCTGCGGCGGGGCGGAGGCTTCCACCACCAGCCTAGTCAGGCCGGCATTTAATCCCAGCTGGAGGCGCGTCAGGCGCAATGGTTCCGCCCAGGCCGGGCTTGTCGCCCCGAAGCTGGTCGTGACCATAATTATTAATAATATCAATAATTTAATAGAGGGCCCCTGTGTCATTGCCGCGTCGCGGCAAGAAAGACCTTGTGGGTATGGCCCGGCAAAGCGTAGCATGCAACCGCGAATATCCGAGTCAGACCCGACCGTCCAGCCAATTGCTTGTTCCTGAAGGACTTACAGTTCTTTATACAGGCCGGCCCGGAGGCGGTGGGTCGGCGTAGCGACGGCGAGTTCGACCGCATCATCCAGTGTCAGCCCCAAGGAGGCGACCTGGCGCGAATCGGCCCCCAATGCGGCGCTCAAGACATACCGGATGATTTTGAACCTTCGGGGCATCCTGACAGTCTTTTAACGACTGAAGGGAGGCTCGGCAGACCGGCGCCGCGGCGCGCGCAGCATGTTGGGTTTTCCTCTCCTGCTGACGATGCGCTTACCCTCCGGTCGTCAGGATCATTACCGCCGTCGGCCCTCGGGCCTCGCGTCGGGCCGATCCGGCCGCAGTCCGCTCCGATAGCAGAGGCGCGCCGCCGTTTGTTATTCGCGCGGGCGGCGCCGCGCCGCAGGATTATGCCTCATGGGCATGCGTATGTTGATCGATGCGACCCATCCGGAGGAAACCCGGGTTGTGGTCGTGAAGGGTACTCGGCTCGAAGAGTTCGATTACGAGACCTCCACCAAGCAGGTAAACAAGGGCAACATCTATCTGGCGCGCGTCACGCGCGTCGAGCCCTCGTTGCAGGCGGCCTTCGTTGAATATGGCGGGAACCGTCACGGTTTCCTGGCCTTCAGCGAAATCCATCCAGACTATTATCAGATCCCGATTGCGGATCGTCAGGCGCTGCTCGCGCAGCAGGCTGAGGAAGAGGCTGCTGCTGCGGCCGAGGAAGAAGCCGAACTCGCCGCCGAGGAAGCGCGTGCCGCCAACCGCGCGGCCGCACAGGCGGCGCGCAGGGATGCAGCGGAACATGACGGCCAGGACGAGGCCGGCGTCGAGATCGTCGAGGGCGATTACGATACGGTTGAGGAGATCGGCACCGGTTCGGATGCTGGGCTGGCCACTGCTGAACCACCTGCTGCCGAAGCACGGGCAGCTGAAACTCCGCCTGCTGAGACAGCTCCGGCTGCTGATGCCGTTGCCGCGGAAGCCGCGCCTGCCGCCGAGACGGCCGAAGCTGCCCAGCCTGCTGTGGCCGCTGAGCAGGAAGAAAATTCCGCTGCGCCGGCTTACTGGAACGTGCCGCATGCCGCTGCCCCTGCGCCAAGCGTCAGTGCTCCGGTGGACGACGCCGATGCGGCTGCCGACGACGTGCACGCCGATGAGGGCCATGCTGACGAGGCCCATGTCGATGAAGCCCATTCCGATGACGTGCCGGGCGAAGAGAACGGCAAGGGCGACAAGCATGATGATGGCGATGAGTCGCGCGCGCGCCGTCGCCGCACCAATGTCTTCCGTCGTTACAAGATCCAGGAAGTGATCAAGCGCCGGCAGATCATGCTGGTGCAGGTCGTGAAGGAAGAACGCGGCAACAAGGGCGCTGCGCTCACCACCTATCTGTCGCTCGCAGGTCGCTACTGCGTGCTGATGCCCAATACCGCGCGAGGCGGCGGCATCTCGCGCAAGATCCAGTCGCAGGCCGACCGCAAGCGTCTCAAGGCGATCACGGCAGAGCTGGACATCCAGGACGGCATGGGCGTGATCGTGCGCACCGCCGGCATGGAGCGCTCCAAGCCGGAGATCAAGCGCGACTTCGAATACCTGCTGCGCAGCTGGGACAGCATTCGCGAGCGCACGCTGGAATCCTCGGCGCCGGCCCTGATCTATGAAGAGGCCGGGCTGATCAAGCGCTCGATCCGCGATCTCTATTCGGATCAGATCGACGAAGTGATCGTCGAAGGCGAGGAAGGCTATCGCTTCGCGCATGACTTCATGCAGATGCTGATGCCCAATCACGCCGACAACGTGAAGCAGTATTCCGACAAGATTCCGCTGTTCACCCGTTACCAGGTCGAACAACAGCTCGATGCAATGTTCTCGCCGACCGTGCAGCTCAAGTCGGGCGGCTACATCGTCATCAACCCGACCGAAGCGCTGGTCTCCATCGACGTGAACTCGGGCAAGTCGACCCGCGAGCACAATATCGAGGAGACCGCCTACAAGACCAATCTGGAAGCGGCGGAGGAAGTCGCCCGCCAGCTGCGCCTGCGCGACCTTGCCGGTCTCGTCGTGATCGATTTCATCGACATGGAAGAGAACCGCAATATCCGCAAAGTGGAGCAGAAGCTGAAGGAATGCCTGCGCAATGACCGCGCGCGCATCCAGGTCGGCCGCATCTCCGGCTTCGGCCTGCTCGAGATGTCGCGCCAGCGCCTGCGTCCCAGCCTGCTGGAAAGCTCGACCATGCCCTGCCCGCATTGTCAGGGTCGCGGCTATGTGCGTTCGATCGAATCCACCGCGTTGACCGTGCTGCGCGCCATCGAGGAAGAGGGCATCCGCGACCGTTCGGCCGAGATCACCGTCGCGATGTCGGCGGAAGTGGCGCTCTATCTGCTCAATCACAAGCGTGACCGGATCGGCGACATGGAACGCCGCTATGTGATGCGTGTGATCCTGGCCGCCGATCCCAGCCTGGTACCGCCGGACTTCCGCATCGAGCGCAGCAAGACGCGCCAGCCCGGCGAAGTGAACCGCCCGGAAGTGACGCGCTCCGAGAACCAGCGTCCGATCACCCAGGAAAGCGCCTATGCCAGCGACGCTGACGAGGGCGATGCTGACGAAACGGAAACCGAAAGCACCGCCGAGGCCGGAAGCGCCGGCGAAGAGGGCGGCGAGAACGGCGATGGCCGCCGCCGTCGCCGCCGTCGTCGCCGTCGTGGCGGTCGCGGCCGTGAAGACGGTCGCGAAGATGGTGTGAGCGCCGAAGGCGCCGAGGGTACCGAAGGTGAGGCGGGTGAAGCTGCTGAAGGCGAAGCCGGCGACGACGCTGGCGAGGCCGATGAGTCGGGTGAGCAAAGTGCCGAAGCCGGTGTCGAAACCGCTGAAGGCGGCGAGGGTCAGGACGCCGACGGCCGTCGGCGTCGCCGCGGCCGTCGCGGCGGGCGCCGCCGTCGCGGTCGTGAGGATGGTGGCGAGGGTGGTGAACGCCAGCCGCGCGCCGAGCGTGCGCCGCGTGAAGACCGTCCGCGTCGCGATGTCGGCGATTACGGAGCGACCGACAGCGTCATGACGCCGGCCTCGATCGGCGCGATGCTGGACGGTGTGCCGGAATTCGATTTCGGCGACGATCTGCCGCCGCTCCCCGCAAAGCAGGCTGAGCCGGCGCCGCCGGCTGTCGAACGCGAGCCGGAAGCGCTGAAACCGATCGAGGAGCCGTCGGTCAGCGCCGCGGAGATCGTGC
>JAEYSS010000163.1 GCA_023434425.1 Pseudomonadota bacterium
GGCCCGCTGCCGCAGACCAAGTTCGTGCTCGGCAAGGCGCTCGGCCTCGGCATGCGCCCCATCGTGGTCATCAACAAGGTCGACCGCCAGGATGCCCGTCCGGTGGAAGTCCACTCGGAAGTGTTCGACCTGTTCGCCGCGCTGGACGCGACCGAAGACCAGCTCGATTTCCCCTGCATGTTTGCCTCGGGCCGCAGCGGCTGGGCCGATGACAGCCTGGAAGGTCCGCGCAAGGATCTCGCCCCGCTGTTCGACCTCGTCGTGCGCCATGTTCCCGCGCCGACGGTGGAACTGGACAAGCCGTTCCGCATGCTGGTCACCACGCTGGAAGCCGACAATTTCCTCGGCCGCATCCTTACGGGCCGCATCTATTCGGGCAAGCTGAAGGTCAACACCCCGATCCATTCGCTGCGCGCCGATGGCAGCGAGATCGAAGTGGGCCGTGTCACCAAGCTGCTGGCCTTCCGCGGCATCGAGCGCGTGCCGGTCGAAGAAGCCGATGCGGGCGACATCGTCGCGATTGCCGGCCTGACCACCACCACGGTGGCGGACACCATCTGCGAGCCCGCCGTGACCGAGCCTGTACCGGCCAACCCGATCGATCCGCCGACCCTGGCCATGACCTTCTCCGTGAACAACTCGCCCTTCGCCGGCAAGGAAGGCAGCAAGGTGCAAAGCCGCGTGATCCGCGAGCGCCTGTTGCGCGAAGCCGAAGGCAATGTTGCCATCCGCATCACCGAGACCGAAGAGAAGGACGCTTTCCAGGTCGCCGGCCGCGGCGAACTGCAGCTCGGCGTGCTGGTGGAAGTGATGCGCCGCGAGGGCTTCGAGCTCTCCATCAGCCGCCCGCGCGTGCTGTTCCAGAAGGACGAAGACGGCAACCTGCTCGAGCCGATCGAGGAAGTGCATGTCGACGTCGACGACGCCTATACCGGCGTGGTCGTGGAAAAGATGAGCCTGCGCAAGGCCGAGCTGCGTGACATGCGCCCCTCGGGCGGCGGCAAGACCCGCATCACCTTCCATGCGCCGTCGCGCGGCCTGATCGGCTATCACGGCGAATTCCTGACCGACACGCGCGGCACCGGCATCATGAACAAGCTGTTCCATGGTTACGGCCCGCATCGCGGCCCGATCCCGGGCCGCCGCAACGGCGTGCTGATCGCCAACGGCACCGGCGAAACCGTGGCCTATGCGCTGTGGTATATCGAGGAGCGCGGCGTGCTGTTCGTCGATCCGGGCACGCCGGTCTACGAAGGCATGATCATCGGCGAGAACAGCCGCGACAACGACCTCGAAGTCAATCCGATGAAGGCGAAGCAGCTGACCAATATGCGTGCGTCGGGCAAGGACGAGGCCGTGCGCCTGACCCCGCCGCGCAAGATGTCGCTGGAACAGGCGATCAGCTATATCGGCGACGACGAACTGGTGGAAGTGACGCCGAAGAGCGTGCGCATCCGCAAGAAGCTGCTCGACCCGAACGACCGCAAGCGGGCGTCGCGTGCTGCCGATGCCGCTTAAAGCTATCTGACCAACTCCTCTGTGGATAAGGCCGGGCAATGCCCGGCCTTTTTCATATCCGGATGCCGGAGCAACCGGTTGAATTCCGGTAACATTGAGATAGATCAACCACAAATTGTTCTGCCGTCACTCTATGATCCCACTGCGTTCGGAAGCGCCAGTGGCGGTCCGGCCGCCCCGCGAGGTCCGCCGCTATGGCAACGACAGATCTGAATCTAAAGAGTCTCTCCTTCCTGATTGCCGATGCGAATCTGCACTTCCAGGGAATTGTCAAAGGCATGCTGCAGGGCTTCGGCGCACGCCGGACTGAAATGGCGACCAACGGCAAGGTCGTCCTGAACCGCAGTCAGAACGAGCTGATCGACCTGTTGATCTGCGACTGCTACCTGCCAGGGCTCGATGGCTTTGAAGTCGTCCGCAAGATCCGTCAGGACGAAAAGAATCCAAACCGGTTCACACCGATCATCGTCCTCACCAGCCACACCCAGCTGCAGAATGTGCAACGCGCCCGCGACTGCGGCGCCAATCTGGTCCTGACCAAACCCATTTCTCCCAAGCTGCTATACGAACGTCTCCTTTGGGTAGCCGAGGATCCTCGACCCTTTGTCGTTGGCGCCGAATATGTCGGCCCGGACCGCCGGTTCAAAATCGAAGCACGTGATGAAGAGAATGATCGTCGCCACCCCGTCACGGCGAACGATGAATCATCCGCCCTGTCGGCCTGAACGAGGACATCATGACAGACCGCAAAGAGAATCCCGCGATCCAGGTGATTCACGTACAGTCGCGCTTTTCACGTGTTGCGCGTCGTGCCGGCGGGATTGCCGCCGCCGATGCCATTGCGGCTGCCGAAGCCTTCGTGGAAGGCGAGCGCAGTCGTTATTTCGATTGGGTGGCAGAGGATCTGGCCGCACTTGAACGCATTCTGGGCCGTGTTCACGAAAGCAACGGCCATGATATGGCACAGGCTGATGCCGCCTACTACAAAACGGCGCAGATCCGTGATCTCGGCGGCACCTTCGGCTACCAGATCATCACCGATGTCGCCCACTGCTTCTGTGAACTGCTGTACCGCCTGAAGATGGCAGGCATCTACAATCCGGATGCCATACAAGCCCACCGTGCGGCGATCAAGCTGGTCTGCGGCCGTGACTTCGGCGAAATGCCGGCAGAGACCGGGGCGACTCTGCTGGCGGGCCTGCAGCGGGTTGTCGACAAATTCCCTGCTCCCAGCCTGCCTGTCCCGGCCACAGAAACCTGACCGCTGGGGGGAATGCCGGCCGCCCAGGAAAAGACACCATCGTACAGACGACGCTTAGTCCTTCAGGCTGGCGCAGTAGCGCGTGGAGGACCGGATTTTCGCACAGGCTGCGTCGGCATCCTTGCGTTCGGCGAAGCCGACCAGCACCAGCCGCGCAAAGGCACCGCGACTGGGCGTATCCACCCATTCGACCAGCGGATCATACTGGCCGTAAAGCGACGGATTGCCCTTCAGCAATTCCTGCCACTCATTGATCGCCGCAGATTCCGTGCGATGCGACGCCAGATGCGCCCGCCAGCCTATCACAGCCGCCGCACTCATATCCTTCATGCTTCCCGCCATGTCGGGAGGTGTCGGCGCAGCGCCGGTGGCAGCGGCCAGCTTCTGCGCCTCCTGCGCCCTGGCAGGATCGTCCACAGCGGCCGGTGATGGCGTATAGCCGGCCGGCAATCCCGGCACACTGGCGATCACCGTGGGTGCTGCGGCGGACATCGACGAAGGTGCGGCGGCGGCCGGTGCGGCGCGCCCGGCCGGGCTGCGCGGCGCAGACGGTTTGGCAGCCGGCGACGGTGCTTTTGCTGCCGCGGCACGGTCGGCCTCGATGGCCAGCTTTTCGGGATCCTGATAATTGACCGGCGTGGTGTTGCTTTGGTCGCGGGCCTGATGGGTGGCCGTGCGCTGGGCCGCCCAGTTGGCCTGCGCCACCGAGCCGGGCGGCGGCAACGGCGTTTCCGCCCGCGGCGGATCGACCGGATACATGCCGAGCTGCTTTTGCATTTCGTAGTTGCCGCGCTTGAATTGCTCGCAGCCGGCCAGCAGGCCGGTGGCGAGCAACAGCGCAATGACGTTGCGGCAGGTCATGGACATTCCTTCTGAAAGCCCGTTCGGCTCCATTTTAGGCTTATGCAGGATGGCCAGCCAAGGTAGAAACATGGTTAAGACAAGGAGGAATCATGCCTGTTATCGATATCAAGGCCGAAGTGAC
>JAEYSS010000198.1 GCA_023434425.1 Pseudomonadota bacterium
GCGCCGGGATGGTCGGCCCAGGGAATGTCGCCGAGATAATCCAGGCAGCTGACATGCGCGGCGGCGGCGATATCGGCCAGCGAGAAATCGTCGCCGGCGAGCCAGTTGCGCCGCTCGGTGAGCCAGGCGATGTAATCGAGATGGATCTTCATATTCTGGTGCGCGATGCGGATCACGGACGATTCCGGATGCCCCATGCCCATGAAGCGCTTCATCACCTTCTCGAACACCAGCGGCTCGGAGACTTCCGGGCCGAATTTGTGATCCCACCAGGCGACCAGCCGGCGCGTTTCGGCGCGGCTCGGCGGATCGAAGCCGATCAGCATCTTGTTGGGATAGACCTCGTCGAGGTATTCGCAGATCGCCTGGCTGTCGGCCAGCGCGCGGCCGTCATGCTCGACCAGCACCGGGCCGTTGCCGCTCGGATCCATGGCGAGGAATTCGGGCCGGCGCTCCCACAGCTTCTCGACCTCGAGGTCGAATTCCAGCCCTTTCTCCTTGAGGAGCACACGGACCTTGCGGGACTGGGGGGAAAGCCAGAGATGGTACAGCTTGCGCATGGGGCGTGAGTCTAGTCGTATTCGGAGCAATGAAAAAGCTGGAGAGGACAGCGAATCAGCATGTTGAAAATCTGGGGCCGCGCCAGTTCTGTCAATGTCCAGAAGGTTTTGTGGGCGGCCGACGAGCTGGGCCAGCCATATGAGCATATCAACGTCGGCGGCAAATACGGCGGCAACGACACGCCGGCCTACCGCGCGATGAATCCGAACGGCCTCATCCCGGTGCTGCAGGACGCGGACGGCAGTATCCACTGGGAGAGCAACAGCGTGGTGCGCTATCTCGCCGCGCGTTACGACGGCGAGGGCCGCGGCCTGTGGCTGGCCGATCCGGCCGCACGCAGCCAGGCCGACCGCTGGATGGACTGGGCCAGCAGCCTGATCGGCGAGCCGATGCGGGTGCTGTTCTGGGGGTTCGTGCGCGATCCGGTGAAGGCGGACCTCAATGCGATGACCCGCGCCGAGATCCAGGCGGCCGACTACTGGGCCCGGCTGGATGTCCACCTGGCGAACATCCCGTTCGTGGCCGGCGACCGGCTGACCATAGGCGACATCCCGGTCGGCGCCTTTCTGCAGCGCTGGCTCGGCTTCCCGATCACCCGGCCGCATCTGCCGCATCTGCTGGCCTGGCATGCCCGGCTGGCCGAACGGCCGGGCTACAAGACGCATGTCATGGTGCCCATGGAGTAAGGCCGGGAGTAGCCGGACAGGGTTTACAGCTGTATCCCAACTCGCGAAAAACCCGGTTCTGACCCGGATTTACCGGCGATTCCGGGTCAAAACCGGGCGATTTCGACAAAAACAGCCTTAAAAGCCGGCTTTAAGCGGCTCCTGGCCGGGTTTTCGGCCGCGCCGGCCGGTTTTCCTCCGGAATGACGTCATTCGGCCCGGTCAGATGGCCGGAATCGCCCCCTGCGGCCCTACTTTCAGGCGGTGAGGCCGCCTCCGGATCGGCGGCTTGCCGTTCACCGGTGGACATGCTATTATTCCTATAATAAGAACATATGTTCGCAGACTGGCGCCTGTGTTTGCAGGTCGCGCGGTTTCTCGAAATACCGCCGTGACTGGACATCGTGAATAGGGATATCAATGCCTTGGTATACAACACCAAGGGTTTAGTCGGGATTTAACGGGACGAAACGGGACGGAACTGGCTCAAACAGGACGAAACGGGACGGATCTGGCCCCGAACAGGACAGACCGGGCCCCCGAACGGGACGGGCCAGGCGCGTGCCACCCTGCTGGTGAATGGGACTCGCGGGTCAAGCCCGCGAGTGACTCAATTTATGAGAAGTCATGCCCGGGCTTGACCCGGGCATCCCATTTTTCGGCAATACTGAGAGGCGCCGCTCAGTCGCGGCTGCCGCCGGTCTGCGGCAGGGCCGTGCCGGGCGAGGCGATCAGCGCGAAGGTCAGCAGGGTTGCCGTCGACAGCGGACGCGGCGCCTGCGTGGTCTTGCCGGACGGCGGTTTCGCCGGCAGGGGCTCGGCAGCCGGTATGGCCGCCGGCACCACCACGGGCACCACATCTGGTGTCGCGAGAATCGCATCGGCCTTGTCAGCCGCCAGCGCGGGAACCAGCACAGGCTCGGCGGCGACCACCGCACCGGCATGATGGAGATCGCAATCCTCCATCGGCTCGCCGGCGGCCAGTGGCGAGCGTGTCGCCCAGTCATCCGCTTCGGCAGGCGAAACCATCGGCACGGCCAGCAATGCAAGGGCCACACCGGCAAGCATCAGCAGATCGGTTTTCATGGCAGCCATCCCGTGCAGTGCGAATGGGCAGGGTGAATGGACAGCGCGTCAACCGCAGGCGGAGCGGAAAGGTTCCGTGACCAAATGCACGGGCCGATGTTTTTTGGTGCGGCCTCAGGCGTCGGCGGTCGCGGCCTCCCAGCCGCCTTCCGTCGCATCCAGCGTGCCGCGCGTGATCACCGCGTCGCCGGGCGCGAGATCGGCAGCCGCGAAATCCGGCTGATCGCGCAGCTGGGCATAGAGCGGCGTGAAATCGGGCCGCGTCGCCTCGAACAGCTCGTCGAAGCTGCGGATGACGAAATAGCTCTTCTGGAAAGTGTCGATGCGGTAGCGCGTGCGCATCACCCGCATCAGGTCGAAGCGGAGGCGGTTCGGCGCTTGGCTGTCGAGACAGAACAGGCTTTCGGTTTTCGACGACAGAATGCCGCTGCCGTAGATGCGCAGGTTCCCGTCTTTCTGCTCGATCAGGCCGAATTCCACCGTGTACCAGTAGAGCCGCGCCAGGTGATGCAATGCGTTCAGCCCGGCCGCCTTCAGGCCGCCCTGGCCATAGGCCTGCATGTAGTCGGCGAAAACCGGATTCATCAGCAGCGGCACATGGCCGTAGATATCGTGGAAGCAGTCCGGCTCCTGCAGATAGTCGAGCTGGCTGCGCGGACGGATCCACCAGGTGACCGG
>JAEYSS010000060.1 GCA_023434425.1 Pseudomonadota bacterium
AGCTCGGCCGACGCTACCGGCGCATTTACAAAAGTTCTGCCGCATGAACCCGCTTGCCATCATCGGCCGCGTGTTCCTCGATTTCCTCGGTGCCATCGGCCGCGTCGCCGTCTTCACCTTCCATGGCGTGCGGCACATCTTCGCCCCGCCCTTCTACCTGCGCCTGCTGGCGAAGCAGATGATGACCATCGGCTATTTCTCGCTGCCGGTCGTCGGTCTCACCGCCTTGTTCACCGGCATGGTGCTGGCGCTGCAGATCTTCATCGGCGCCGGCCGCTTCAACGCGGAAAGCGCGGTGGCGAGTATCGTGGTGCTGGGCATCACGCGCGAACTCGGTCCCGTGCTGGGCGGCCTGATGGTCGCCGGACGTGTCGCCTCCGCCATGGCGGCCGAAATCGGCACCATGCGCGTGACCGAGCAGATCGACGCGCTGACCACGCTCTCCACCAACCCGTTCAAGTATCTGGTGGCGCCGCGCCTGCTGGCCGCCACACTGACCCTGCCGGTGCTGGTGCTGGTGGCCGATATCATCGGCGTCATGGGCGGTTACCTGATCGCCACGCACAAGCTCGGCTTCAATGCCGGCTCGTACATGAAAAACACCATCGACTTCCTGGAAACGCTGGACGTCGTATCCGGTCTGGTGAAAGCGGCGGTGTTCGGCTTCGTGATCGCCCTGATGGGCTGCTACCACGGCTTTAATTCGCGCGGCGGCGCGCAGGGCGTGGGCAAGGCCACCACCGATGCGGTGGTTTCGGCTTCGATCCTGATCCTGGTCACCAACTATTTCGTCACCGAACTGTTCTTCTCGGGCAAATGAGCGACGATCAGAACAAGATAGTCCTGCGGGACGTGCACAAGCGCTTCGGCAAGAAGGTCGTGCTGGACGGCCTGACGCTCGAAGTGCCGCGCGGCAAGTCGCTGGTGGTGATCGGCGGGTCGGGCACCGGCAAGTCAGTGATGCTGAAATGCGTGCTTGGCCTGATCCGGCCCGACAGCGGCCAGATCCTAATCGACGGCCAGGATTCGATGAAATTCGGCACCGATAAACGCGAGCAGGCTTTGCGCAAATTCGGCATGCTGTTCCAGGGTTCGGCGCTGTTCGACAGCCTCAAGGTCTGGGAAAACGTCGCCTTCGGCCTGATCCAGGGCCGCAACATGCCGCGCAAGGAAGCCAAGGATATCGCGCTCGACAAGATGGGCCAGGTCGGGCTTGGCCCGGAAGTGGGCGAACTGTCGCCGGCAGAACTGTCCGGCGGCATGCAGAAGCGGGTCGCGTTGGCGCGCGCGATTGCCGCCGAACCGGAGATCATCTTCTTCGACGAGCCGACCACCGGCCTCGACCCGATCATGGCCGACGTCATCAACAACCTGATCAAGGCCTGCGTGCAGAAGCTGGGCGCCACCACGATCAGCATCACCCATGACATGGCCAGCGCCCGCAAGATCGCCGACTACGTGGCGATGATCTACAAGGGCCGGATCATCTGGCACGGCACGGCCGCCGAGGTCGACAATTCCGGCAACGAGTATGTCGACCAGTTCATCCATGGCCGGGCGGAAGGCCCGATCAAGATGGAAGTGCTCAAGCCCTGATGGCCAAGGCCACGGAATCCTTCGTCTGCCAGAGCTGCGGCACCGCCTACCGCAAATGGCAGGGCCGCTGCGATGCCTGCGGCGGCTGGAACACCATCATCGAGGAAGCGCCCAAAGTGGCGGTGCCCAAGGGGCTGTCCGCCGGCAAGGGCAAGGCGATCGGCTTTGCCTCGCTCAGCGGGCAGCCGGATAAGGTCGTCCGCACCGTCACCGGCATGAACGAACTCGACCGCGTACTGGGCGGCGGCCTTGTGCCGGGGTCTGCGATCCTGATCGGCGGCGATCCCGGCATCGGCAAATCCACGATTCTCCTTCAGGCCGTCGCATCCCTTGCACGAAAGGGCACGACGGCACTCTATGTCTCGGGTGAAGAAGCCGTCGCGCAGATCGGCCTGCGTGCCCAGCGTCTCGGCCTGGCCGATGCGCCGGTGATGCTGGCCGCCGCCAACTCGCTGCGCGACATTCTCGCCGGCATCGATACCGCTATGACGCAGGCGAAGGGCGCGCCGGCCGTGATCGTCATCGACTCCATCCAGACGATCTTTGCCGACAATATCGAGAGTGCGCCCGGCACGGTGAACCAGGTGCGGGCCTGCGCACATGAACTGATCCGGGTGGCCAAGCAGTCGAATGCCGCCGTGTTCCTGGTCGGCCATGTCACCAAGGACGGCCAGATAGCCGGCCCGCGCGTGGTCGAGCATATGGTCGACACCGTCCTGTATTTCGAAGGCGAACGCGGCCACCAGTTCCGCATCCTGCGCGCGGTGAAAAACCGCTTCGGCGCCACCGACGAGATCGGCGTCTTCAGCATGACCGATGGCGGCCTGGCCGAGGTGGCCAATCCCTCGGCGCTGTTCCTCGGCCGCTCGGAGGCCGGCAAGGCTGATCCGGTGGCCGGTTCCGCCATCTTCGCGGGCATGGAAGGTACACGGCCTCTATTGGTCGAAATCCAGGCGCTGGTAGCACCCTCCCCGCTTGCGACACCACGCCGCACCGTCGTCGGCTGGGATTCCGGTCGTCTGGCCATGGTGCTGGCCGTGCTGGATGCAAGATGCGGCTTGCGCTACTCGGGGTGCGACGTCTATCTCAATGTCGCCGGCGGCCTCCGGGTGGTGGAGCCGGCCGCCGATCTGGCTGTCGCCGCTGCGCTGCTCTCCGCGCTGGCCGATACCCCGGCGCCGGAACGCACCGTCTTCTTCGGCGAAGTCAGCCTGGCCGGCGAGGTTCGCCCGGTCAGCCAGTCGGAGGCACGGCTGAAGGAAGCGGCCAAGCTTGGTTTCACCCATGCCGTTATGCCGGCTGGCGCGAAAACGAAGGTCAAGGATATCGGGACAAGCGAGTTGATGCGGCTGAACGAACTGGTCGAACTCTTCCCTGCCGCCCGGGCGGCCGCCAAGCGCGCCAATGCCGGTCGCGGCGGCGCGAACTGGACCGGTGAGGAGGACTGAGCTGTGGGGTCGCTGCCGGTCAACATCGTCGACCTGATCGTCATCGTCGTCCTGCTGCTGTCGGCTCTGCTGGCACTGTTCCGCGGCTTTGTGAAGGAAGTGCTGTCGATCGTCGGCTGGGTGGCCGCGCTGGCGGTGACTTATTTCTTCTTCCCGCTTGCCCGGGACATCGCCCGTTCCTATATCGAGTCCCGGATCTTCGCGGATATCGCGGCCGGCATCGCCCTCTTCCTGCCGACCCTGATCCTGTGTTCGATCCTCACCCACTGGATCTCCGAGCAGGTCCGACGGGCCTCGGCGATTTCCGCCGTCGACCGCTCGCTGGGCTTCCTGTTCGGCCTGGCCCGGGGTGCGCTGATCGTGGTGGTGGCCTGGTGGATCGTGGACAGGCTGATACCGGTGCAGACGCAGCCGACCTGGCTGGCCGAGGCCCGGACCCGCCCGCTGGCCGTCATGGGCTATGAATGGGGTGCCGAGATGATCCTGCGGCAAATTGACCCGACTCGGGCACCCCCAAAACGAACAACCGGGCCGCAACCCACCCCGGTTCCAGCCCATACAAGTCCGGGCGGCGGCGCTGACTCGCGCGGCCAAACCGGCTATAAGACCGAGGAACGCCAGGGCATCGAGAGTCTGATCCAGAAGCAGGACAAACCTTGAGCCGCCGCGAGCCGATGTCGCTCGTCGGACGATGGAGCCGTTAGAAATGCAAACGAACCCCTTCGACGACGACAAGCTGCATGAAGACTGCGGCATCTTCGGCATCTTCGGCACGTCCGACGCCGCCGCCAACACTGTGCTGGGCCTGCATGCGCTCCAGCATCGCGGCCAGGAGGCGGCGGGCATCGTCGCCTACCATGAAGGTCGCTTCAACAGCCATCGCGCGCTGGGCCATGTTGCCCCGAACTTCTCGTCCGAGAAGGTGATCCGCGAACTGCCGGGCGACCGCGCCATCGGGCATGTCCGCTATTCCACCTCGGGCGGCACGCTCCTGCGCAACGTGCAGCCGATCTATGCCGATCTGGAACTGGGCGGCATTGCGGTGGCCCATAACGGCAATCTGACCAATGCCCGCATGATCCGCGACGACCTGGTGGCGAAGGGCAGCATCTTCCAGTCCACCATGGACACCGAAGTGATCACCCATCTGGTGGCACTGAGCCGCAAGACCAGTGTGGTGGACCGCATCGTCGATGCGCTGAAGCAGATCGAGGGCGCCTATGCGCTGGTGGCGCTGACCCCGAAGAAGCTGATCGGCGTGCGCGATCCCTGGGGTGTGCGTCCGCTGGTGCTGGGCAATCTGAAGGGCGCCCCGATCCTGGCGTCGGAAACCTGTGCGCTCGATATCATGGGCGCCGATTTCGTGCGCGATGTGGAACCCGGCGAACTGATCGTGATCGATTCTGATGGCATCCACAGCCATCACCCCTTCCCGCCTGTGCAGCGTCGCTTTTGCATCTTCGAATACATCTATTTCGCGCGACCTGACTCGCAGGTCGAAGGCCTGAGCGTCTATGAGTCGCGCAAGCGAATCGGCGCCGAGCTGGCCCGCCTGAACCCGGTCGACGCCGACGTGGTGATCCCGGTGCCGGACAGCGGCGTCCCTGCCGCCATCGGCTATGCCGCCGAAAGTGGTATTCCCTTCGAGCTCGGCATCATCCGCAATCATTATGTTGGCCGCACTTTCATCGAGCCGACCGACCAGATCCGCCATCTGGGTGTGAAGCTGAAGCACAATGCCAACCGCGCCTATATCGAAGGCAAGCGGGTGATCCTGGTGGACGATTCCATCGTGCGTGGCACCACGTCGACCAAGATCGTCGAGATGGTGCGCGATGCCGGCGCCAAGGAGGTGCATATGCGCATCGCCTCGCCGCCGACCACGCATAGCTGCTTCTATGGTGTGGACACGCCGGAACGCGGCAAGCTGCTGGCCGCCACGCATACGATCGAAGAGATGGCGAAATTCATAAAGGCCGACAGCCTCGCCTTCCTCGACATGGACGGCCTGTATCGCGCCATGGGCAGGCCGGCGCGCGATCCGCTGAAGCCCGCCTTCTGCGACGCCTGCTTCTCCGGCGACTACCCGATTGGCCTGACCGACGAGGTCAACCGCGGCACCCGCGGTCCGCGCCAGCTCACCCTGCTCGCCGAAACCGCCTAACTGTACCAGCAAGAAGACTGAAAGAATGCGTCTCAAGGACCGGATCGCGCTGATTACCGGCGCCAGCCGCGGCATCGGCGCCGCGATTGCCAAACGCTATGCCGCCGAGGGCGCGCATGTCATCTGCGTTGCCCGCACCACCGGCGGGCTGGAAGAACTCGACGACGAGATCCGCGCACTGGGTGGTTCCGCCACGCTGATCCCGCTCGACCTCGCCAAGACCGAAATGATCGACGGCCTGGCCGCGCCGCTGCTGGAGCGTTTCGGTCGCATCGACGTCCTGGTCGGCAATGCCGGTATTTTCGGCCGCCTCACGCCGCTGCATCAGTTCCCGCCCAATCTGTGGGAAGAGGTGTTCAAGGTGAACGTGCATGCCAACCAGCGCCTGATCCGCGCCGTGCATCCGCTGCTGTTCGCCTCGCCGGCCGGCCGCGCGATTTTCGTCACCTCCACCGTCA
The DNA here is from genome assembly GCA_023434425.1 of Pseudomonadota bacterium. Classification (GTDB taxonomy): domain Bacteria; phylum Pseudomonadota; class Alphaproteobacteria; order Ferrovibrionales; family Ferrovibrionaceae; genus Ferrovibrio. The sequence goes on from JAEYSS010000060.1 coordinate 5,667, forward strand.
GCCGCGAGATCCGTGCCTACTGGGGCGCGTACGCGGCCTCAAAGGCTGCGCTCGACAACATGATCATGGGCTATGCCAGGGAAGTGGCGCAGAGCAACATCCGCGTGAACCTGGTCAATCCGGGCGGCACGCAGTCGAAGATGCGCGCCGAGGCCTTCCCCGGCGAAGATCCGACTACGCTGCCAAAGCCGGAAGATATCACCGAGGTCTTCGTCGCCCTCGCTGAAGCGAGTTCGACCCGCAACGGCGAATGGATCAACGCGCGCGAATTCTGCGGCATCAGGTAACTTTATAATCTGTCATGGCGGGCTTGACCCGGCCATCCATGTCCTTTTTCCTTAAGTAAGTCGTGGATGCCCGGATCGAGTCCGGGCATGACCGTTTTGGTTTGTCTTATGCCTTCCCCTCGCTCTCCCGCCGCCGGCATGGCGTTTGTCGCGCTTGGCGCTATCGGCTTCGGCCTGATGCCGCTGTTTGCGCGCACGGCTTATGCGGATGGTCTGTCGGCGCTGTCGCTGCTGAGCTGGCGCTTTGCCATCGCCTTTGCCTGCCTGCTGCCCTTCCTGCCGCGGCTGCTGGCGGCGAAAGCCGACATGCTGGTCGCCGTGCTGGCCGGTGCGGGCTATATGGGCATCAACCTCTTCTACTTCCTGGCGCTGGAGCGCCTGACCGTGGCGCTGACGGTACTGATCCTTTTCACCTATCCGCTGTTCACCATCCTGATTGGCTGGCTCGGTTTCCGCGAGCGGCTGACCTGGCAGAATGCCACGGCGGCGGTCATCGTTTTGCTGGCTGCCATCCTGATCCTGGCACCCACCGGTTTTGGTAATGCGATCGATCCGGTCGGCCTCGGCATGGCCTTCGTGCCGCCAGCGGCCTACGCGCTGTTCGTGCATCTCGCGGCCAGACGCCTGAGCAGCATCACGATCCCGGTGCGGCTCGGCGGTGTCTTCCTCGGCGGCCTGATCGCCATGGTTGGACTCGGCCTGATCATGGAAGGCCATATCGCAGCGCCGGCTTCAGCGGCCGGCTGGACTGCTGCAATTGCGCTGGCCTTGCTCAGCACAGTCTTCGCGCTTGGCCTGCTGCTGTATGGCGCGCCGATTGCGGGCGCTGAACGGACGGCCGTGGCCGGCGCCAGCGAACTGGTGACGGCGCTGATCGTCGGCGCAGTCGCTTATGGGGAAAGCCTCGATGCCACCACGATTGCGGGAGCCGCGATGATTATCGGTGCGATCCTGCTGGCCGCGCGAGGCAACAAGGAGCAGGCGGATTTCAAATAACACTAATTTTTGTGTTCAAAAATATTATCAACATTTGGAATTGATAAAATAAAAGCAACCGCCTAGCATGCCCCCTCGATCAGAGGGGGAGTGTGCAACTCATGTCATTTCGGATTTATGCCCTGGCCATCGCGCTCACGCTGATGGCGGGCGGTGCGTCGGCGCAGCAGCGCATCGCCAAGCTCGACGACACCGCACTGGCCGCGCAGGCCTGCAATGTGTGCCATGGCAGCCAGTCGTACCAGTCGCCCACGATGCCGGCGATCCATGGCGTCGACGCGGCGTTGCTGTATACCGCGCTGATCGAACTCAAGACCGACAAGCGCCCGAGCACCATTATGGGCCGCATCGCACGAGGGTATTCCGACGAGCAGCTCAAGGCGCTCGCCGATTACCTGTCGAAGAACTGAGCGGGAGGCCAGCCATGACCAGAATTACGCTTTCCCGTCGCCAGATTCTCGCCGGCTTCGGCGCGGCAGCCGGCGCCTTCGCCATTCCGCATATTGCCCGCGCCCAGGCGTCGGCCGGCCGCGTTGTCGTGATCGGCGGCGGCTTCGGCGGCGCCACGGCGGCGCGCTATGTGAAGCTGCTCTCGCCCGACACGGATGTCGTGCTGGTGGAACGTGACGCCACTTATGTGACCTGCCCCTTCTCCAACTATGTGCTGGGCGGCATTCGCGATATCGGCAGCATCACGCATCGCCGCGATCCGCTGCGCCAGCGTTATGGCGTGCGGCTGGTGCGCGGCGAGGCCACTGCGGTCGACACCAACGCGCGCAGCGTAAAGCTGAAGGATGGCGCCAGCCTGCCCTATGATCGCCTGGTCGTCGCGCCCGGCATCGAGCTGAACTATGCCGGCGTGCCCGGCTGGAGCGAGCAGGCCGCCAACACTGTGATGCCGCATGCCTGGAAGGCTGGCCCGCAGACTGTGCTGCTGCGCAAGCAGCTGGAAGCCATGGCCGATGGCGGCACCGTGATCATCGCGCCGCCGGCCAATCCATTCCGCTGCCCGCCAGGTCCCTACGAGCGCGTCAGCATGATCGCCTGGTATCTGAAAAACCATAAGCCGAAATCGAAGATCCTGGTGCTGGATGCCAAGGATGCTTTCTCCAAGCAGGGCCTGTTCATGGCCGGCTGGGAAAGCCAGTACCCCGGCATGATCACCTGGATCGCGGGCAAGGATGGCGGCAAGGTGGAGAGCGTCGATCCCAAGGGAATGACGGTGACGGCCGGCTTTGGCAAAGAGAAAGGCGCCGTGATCAACGTCATCCCGCCACAGACCGCTGGCAGGATCGCGCTGGATGCCGGGCTGGCAGAAGCGAATGGCTGGTGCGCCGTCGACCCGGCCAGCTTCGCCTCGCGCAAGGCGCAGAATGTCTATGTGCTGGGCGATGCCTCGCTTGCCGGTGCGATGCCGAAATCCGGCACGGCTGCAAATAGTCAGGCGAAGGTGGTGGCGGCCAATATCGCAGCCTCTCTGCGTGGCGCACAGGCGCCGGCCGCCGTGTATCACAATACCTGTTACAGCCTGGTGACGCCGGATTACGGGATTTCGGTGAGCGACACCTACCGGCCCGGCCCGCAGGGCCCTGCACCGGTGCCGAATTCCGGCGGCGTATCGCCGGCGCGCGCGGATGCGGCGCAACGCAAGGCCGAAGCCAATTACACGATGGGCTGGTATGCCGGCATCATCGCCGACACCTTCGGCTGATCCTGCGCTATAAAAGAAAACCCCGGAGCATAAAGCTCCGGGGCTTCAGTTGGGGAACACGAGGGTCATCCCTCGACGCTGACCCGATTGTTATTCCATGACGGCCCGGCCCGCCGCTGTGACAGCGGTCACAGGCCGGACGGCGCAGTCAAGCCGACAAAAACTGTCACCTGCACGTCATACACGCTCAAACAGATGTGGAATTCAGCCGGCCTTGGCGAAACCCGTGTCGTGATTACGCACCAGCATGATGCGGAAGCCTGCGGCTTCGGGCACATGGCGTTCAAGCTGGCGCTGAGCAGCCTTCTGCGTTGCGGCCTGAATCAGATAATAGCGACCACTGGTCCATTGCCGCGCCGGATGGTGCGGATCGGTTTCCTGCAGTCCTTCGGGATGCTGCACGAGGAATTCCCAGATCGTGCCGCCGGGATCGAAATTCTCGGTCGGCGTCACGCGGTAGACAAAAGGCAGCGGCTCTTCCTCGTGGCGCTTCTTGAGCTGCTCCAGTTCCTCTTCTGCGGCGGCCAGCTTCTTCAGCGCCGCCTGGATATTCTGGCTGGCCTCTTCCGCCTGACGCTCCGCAGCCTCGGCGGCGCTCTGCCACTCGTCGGTACTGGACTGCAGGTTGCCGGCCCGGCCGCTGACCGAGGTCCACGCATCGCGCGCGCGTTCATACGTCAGGTTGCCGATCAGCAGCACGAGTGCCAGATTGGCCGCCGCGACCAGCAGATATGTCAGCGACATGACGTCGAGATCGAGAAAGCTAGACATCGGCGCGCTTCAGTTTTCCGCGGAAGGGCTGGATCGACAGGATTGAGGCTTCCTTGTTGAAACGCTGGTGACACAGTTGCTTCGCCGTGTCGCCGTCGACACCCCAGATCACCAGCCTGCCCATACGATAGCCTTCGCTGTTGGTCGAAACGGTGCCCAGACCGTGAAACATCTCGTGCTTGCGGCGCAGCAGCAGGCGGGCATACCAGCCCGGCGCATCGGTGGCCGGAACGCCGATTTCAAAGATCGTGTTGTTCTGAGGATCCTGCAGTGCCTCTTCGGCATTGCGCAGCATCTGCACTTCGCGGAACACGCCGAGATACTGCGACTCGATTCCATTTAACTGCTTGTTGCGGTCGGCCAGCAGGCCGGCCTTCTCCTGATACACGCGGCGCGCAGCTTCAGCCGAGGCGGTCAGCTGACCTAGATCATGATGCCTGGTTGCCATCGTCCTGATCAGGCGCGACAGGGCATCGCCACCGATGCCGATGACCAGCAGCAGGATCATGCCCGGGATGGTCGCAAAGGCGATGTCGACAATGCTCATGGGATAACAGGGTCATTTGAGACTGCGAAAATTCTAGTAGCAGTTGTTCATTGCCCAGGGGTTAATTCTTGGCAACGTCTTTCCTCGCAAGATTTCGACAGAATCATTAGTCATAATGATTACAATTGCTTATATAGGTTTTAATTCGACTGGACAGAGAGGCGCCGGCATTGTCGGGCCAGGGGTTCCCGACCACTCAGGCAGGTGACTTCGCCCGTTCCGGTCGTACGATCCGAGTCCCCGAGGCGCTTCAGCTCCGCCCGCAGCCGCCGGGGTGATCGCATTCACAAATCAGCTTTCTGCAATCGCCATCTCGCTTGCCTTTTGCACCGCGCCGCACTTTCTGTATCGGGCTTCCTCCCCGCTTCTCCCACCTCTGACGGATTTCCATGACCGCACTGTTTGACACCTATCGCCTCGGTGCCCTCACGCTGCCCAATCGCATCGTCATGGCGCCGCTGACCCGCAATCGCGCTGCCGCCGGCAATGTGCCGACCGCATTGATGGCGGAATATTACGCCCAGCGCGCCACAGCCGGCCTGATCGTGGCAGAAGCCACGCAGGTGGTCCCCGAGGGCCAAGGCTACCAGGATACGCCGGGCATCCACTCGGCTGCGCAGGTGGCAGGCTGGCAGCAGGTCACCGACGCCGTGCACGCCAAGGGCGGTCGCATCTTCCTGCAGCTCTGGCATGTCGGTCGCGTCAGCCATGTGGATCTGCAGCCCGGCGGTCAGGCCCCGGTGGCGCCCTCGGCGATCCGGGCCAAGACCAAAACCTTCGTTGGCGGCACCTTCACCGATGTCTCCGAGCCACGCGCGCTGCGGCTGGACGAAATCCCCGCTATTGTCGAGGCGTATCGCAAGGGTGCTGCCAACGCGATTGCGGCAGGTTTCGACGGCGTCGAGATCCACGGCGCCAATGGGTATCTGCTCGACCAGTTCCTGCGCGACGGGATCAACCAGCGCACAGACTCTTATGGCGGCAGCATCGAGAACCGCGCCCGCCTGCTGCTGGAAGTGACTGAGGCGATCGTCAAGGAGATCGGCGCGGAGCGCACCGGCATCCGCCTCTCGCCGGTGACGCCGGCCAACGATGCCGTCGACAGTAACCCACAGCCGCTGTTCAACTATGTTGTCGAGCAACTCGACCGGCTTGGCCTGGTCTATATCCATGTCATCGAAGGCTCGACCGGCGGTCCGCGCGACAACCTGCCGTTCGACTACGGCGCGTTGCGCAACCGCTTCCGCGGCGCATGGATCGCCAATAACGGTTACGACCGCGCGATGGCGGAGACTGCGGTTGCTGCCGGTCGCGCCGACCTGATCGCCTTCGGCCGGCCGTTCATCAGCAATCCCGATCTGGTCGAGCGCCTGCGAAATGAGTCTCCGCTGGCACAACTCAACCGGGCCACGCTCTATGGCGGCGGCGCCGAGGGCTATACCGACTATCCGGCGCTGTCTGCCGTCGCGGCGGAATAACGCGGCATAACCTCTGACGTCAATTCCCTCACCAAGGCGTGAGGAACTGGATACCCCTGCCCGGGTTAGGATGGCCTGACCCGGGAGTATCCATGAACAGCAGCGTTCTCCGCCAGCCGACCGCACATCTGGTATCGCTGGCAACCGCCGTACCGCATTTCGGCCTGGCACAGGATGACGTGGCGCGGCGTGCCGGCGAGCTGTTCGCGCCGATGGTCTCGGACTTCAGCCGCCTCACCCCGATCTACCGCAATGCCGAGATCGAGCAGCGCCATTCCTGCGTCCCGATCGACTGGTACAGCCAGTCGCATTCTTTTGGCGAACGCAACGACCTGTTCCTCAGCAATGCCACCGACCTGCTGGCCGAGGCCGGCGAGAAGGCACTGGCGGAGGCCGGCATTGAGCCACAAGAGATCGACATGGTGGTGACGATCTGCTCCACCGGCATCGCCACGCCCAGCCTGGATGCGCGGCTGATCGGCCGCCTTGGTCTGCGCAACGACGTGCAGCGCCTGCCGGTCTTCGGCCTGGGCTGCGCCGGCGGCGTGCTCGGCCTGTCGCGCGCCGCTGCGATGGCCAGGGCCCGGCCGCAATCGCAGGTGCTGCTGCTGGCGGTCGAGCTCTGCGGCCTGACGTTTCGCGCGCAGGACCGCTCGAAAAGCAACATTGTTGCCACGGCTCTGTTCGGCGATGGTGCGGCCGCTGCGGTGATCAGCAGCCGCAGCCGCCATGCGGACAAACCCATGCTGGGCGCGGGCGGCGAACATACCTGGCCCGACAGCCTGGATGTCATGGGCTGGGATGTCGGCGACGACGGGCTGAAGGTGATTTTCTCCGGCAACATTCCGGATCTGGTGCGCAACGACCTGCGCCCGGTGATCGACCGCTTCTTCGCCGGGAACGGGATCTTGCCCGAGGAGATCGCCGGCTATCTCTGCCATCCGGGCGGCGCGAAGGTGCTGGATGCGCTGGAGGAGTGTTTCGGCCTGCAGCAGGGCACGATGCGCCATGCGCGCAACGTGCTGCGCGAGCATGGCAACATGTCCTCGGTCACTGTGCTGTTCGTGCTTGCCGCCGCGATGGCGGACGGCGCCCGCGGCCGGCATCTGCTGACTGCGCTCGGTCCCGGATTCACGGCGGCGATGCAGGTAATCGACCTGCCATGACCGTGTTTCATGCAGTCCTCGCCTTCGTCATCGCCCAACGATTGGCCGAACTGGTCTGGTCGGCGCGCAACACCCGTCGACTGCTGGCGCGTGGTGCGCAGGAGATCGGCGCAGGGCACTATCCCTTGTTCGTGCTGCTGCATGGCTCATGGCTGATCGCGCTCGCATTGACCGTCCCGGCCGAGACGCCACCGCACCGGCTGCTGCTCGGTGTCTTCGCGCTGCTGCAGCTGTTGCGCATCTGGGTGGTCGCCACGCTGGGATCCTACTGGACCACGCGGATTATCACCCTGGAAGATGCGCCGCTGGTGCGCAGCGGCCCGTTCCGTTGGTGCCGCCACCCGAACTATGCCGTGGTGATCGGTGAGATTGCCGTGTTGCCACTTGCTTTCGGCGCCTGGGAGATCGCTCTCGTCTGGAGCCTGCTGAATGCGCTGCTGCTCCGGCACCGCATTCGTCTGGAGAACTCCGCGCTGCAGCCGCGGCGCGCCCTCCCGGCTACAGGTAGTTGACCAAAGAAAGCGACAGCATTCGGCTGGTCACCATGTAAGAGGCTTCCAGCGCCGACTGCAGGCCGGCGATGCTGGTGGCCACGTCGGCGGTGTCGGCGTCCTGAATGCCACCGATGCGGATTTTTAGCAAATCCATGGCGCGCGCATGGCGCTCCTGCACCTCATCGAGATGCTGCTGCTTATAGCCATTGCGCGACGCGGTTGACTTCAGGTCGGATATCGCCAGGTCGAGCTGCTTCGCCGCATCGTCACAAAATAGAGGACAAGGCTTAACCCCCGTTAGGCATGCTCTCGCCGTTCTGAATGAGATGCTCGGGTCAAGCCCGAGCATGACGATGTATTTCGGGCATTGTCCTTATTGTCCTCATTCAGCTTTGCATCAGTCTGCGTCACTGTACCTGCCGAAATGCGAGGGCACATGGACAGCAAGACGGCAGGCTGGGGCAACGGTCTTCTCGGCGTGATCATCTTCAGCGGATCGCTGCCGGCGACGCGCGTCGCCGTGGCCGCTTTCTCGCCGCTGTTCCTCACCTCCGCCCGCGCCGCCATCGCCGCCCTGCTCGGCGCCGTCTTCCTGCTGGCCTTGCGCGCGCCCCGGCCGCAGCGCAGCGACCTGCTGCCGCTGCTGATCGTGTCGCTCGGCGTGGTACTCGGCTTTCCACTGCTGACTGCGCTGGCCCTGCAGCACATCACAGCGGCGCATTCCATCGTCTTCATCGGCCTGCTGCCGCTCGCCACCGCGATCTTCGGCGTGCTGCGCGGCGGCGAACGGCCGAAGCCGGCCTTCTGGCTGTTCTCGGCCGCTGGCGCCGCCACCGTCTCGGCCTTTGCACTCTCCAGAAGCGACGGAGGATCGGTCACGGGCGATCTGCTGATGATCGCCGCCGTGCTGGCCTGCGGCCTGGGCTATGCCGAAGGCGCCACGCTGTCGCGCCGGCTCGGCGGCTGGCAGGTGATCTCCTGGGCGCTGCTGCTGTCGCTGCCGCCGATGGCGGCGCTCACGCTGGCAACCTGGCCCGTCGGCTTTGGCGACGTGCGCATACCAGCCTGGATCGGGCTGGGCTATGTCTCGGTCTTCAGCATGCTGGTCGGCTTCATTTTCTGGTATCGCGGCCTGGCGCTGGGCGGCATCGCCGGCGTCGGCCAGCTGCAGCTGCTGCAGCCCTTCATGGGTCTGGTGCTGGCCGCCGTCTTCCTGGGCGAGCCCATCGCCTGGACCATGATCGCCTGCACGGCTGTCGTCGTGCTCTGCGTCGCCGGCGCCAGGCGGTTCAGTCAGGCCGTACCGGCAAAAGCTGCCGCCCCGGCAGAAATGGCCGCCCGAAAGCCATAAATTACGGCGTAGCTTCAATATCTTAGCCTGGGTTTCGGCTGGCCCGCGGCTTGCAACTCCGTGTCCTGAGAAAAGGACACGCGTCATGACCACGATCAGCACCGCCTACAGCAGCACGATCTATCCCGGCATGGTGAAGCCGGCCGAAACCCCGCCGCCCGGCAGCACGGCAACCCAGAAGCCGGTGATGGTCTCGACCGACCTGCGCCAGGATGTCGGCGTGGAAGTGACGCTCTCGCCCGCCGCCCTGCAGGCGCTGGCCCAGCAGGCCGCCGCGGTCGCCGATATGCTGGACGAGGAAGCGAAGATCACCGAGAAGCTGAAGCAGACGCTGTCGGCCATCTTCCTCGACAGCGCCAAGCAGGCGGAAGAGGCCGATAAGGCGCTGCCGCCCCTGACCGGCGACGAGGCGGCTGACGCCACCCGCAAACTGGCCGCCCAGCAGGCGAGCGACTTCCTGGACGGCAAGGCCGCCAATCCCTTCCGCGGCAAGACCCCGGCAGAACTCTCGGCCGTGATCATCGACAAAGACGGCAAATACACCGTCAACGAACGCCGCGCCGCCTGGAGCGAATTCGCCCGTCAGGACCATGCCCGCATCATGGACGACCTGACACCGAAATCGGAATTCGACAAGAAGGTGAACGACGCCGAGACGCCGAAATCCAACACCACCGAGCGCAATGCGGCCGCGAAGAAAGCCACAGAATTCCTCAATGGCGGCGGCAAGGTGAAGAATCCGCTGGAAGGCAAAACGCGCGACGAACTGACCGCCATCATCGCCAACGATACCGGCGACTATACGATCAACGAGCGTCGCGCCGCGCTGGCGCAGCGCGACGTGCTGGAACGTGGCGTGCTGGCCAAATCCGTCAAAACGCTGAACTTCGACGAGAAGATGAAGGCGAATAACGAAAGCGTGGCCGGCGCCAGTGCTGAGACGCAGGCCCGCGCGCGTCTTGCCACGCGGTTTGTGAATGGATGGGACAAGGCCAATCCCTTCGCGGGCTTAAGCCGCGAGGAACTCAACGCCATCGTCTTTGATGAGACGCGCAGCTACACCGGCAACGAACAGCGCGCGGCCTTTGCCGAGCTGAAGCAGTATCTGCCGGCCTCTGCCATCCCGGCCGATCCGGCCGCCAAGGATGCCAAGAAGACCGACAAGACCACGGACAGCAGCAAGACCAAGGCGAACGATCCGTACAACACGCAGGGCGCCTACAGCAAATACATGCTGCAGCAGCTGCAGCGTGCCAATAACACCTCCTATCTGCTCGGCCTTATGGGCGGCGGCAGCGGCAGCGGATTCGGCCTCGCCGGCTATCTGCGCGCCTGACGCCCGACCTGATACCGACATAAAAAAGCCCCCGCCTTTGCAGGCAGGGGCAAGTCGTTAATCAGGGAGGAAACGCATACTAAAAACTCTGCAGGGCGGGCCGATCAGCGGGGGCTGGCCGCGCCCTGTGAGAGACAAGATAGGCCTTTCCCGGCGAAGCGACAGGTTACGGTCCGGCAACCTCACATTACATTCCGATAACCTGTTTTCGGGATTATGCAGGCCGGCTTACGCAGCCCGGGACTGCGCCAGCGTGGCCTCGACCTGGCGGTCCAGATGCGCCACCAGCCCGGCCGGCAGCTGAAGTTTCTGCGCCAGGTGTTTCAGATAGGCCTGCTCGTCCGGGTGATCGGGATCGATGGCGATGCGCGAGGCAAGATAAAGCTCGGCCGCCTGTTCCTCATTCGCCGCACTGGTGCCGACCGCCTCCAGCGTGATCGGCTTCGACAGCAGGTCGAACACCGCACCCTTGGTTTCGGCATCCAGCTGCAGGCGCTCGATCTCGGCGAACAGCCGCTGCTGCTCCTGCGCGTCGATATGGCCATCGGCTTTCGCCGCCGCCACCATCGCCTGCACCAGCGCCAGTTCGAAGGGCTGGCCATTGCTGGCCGGCGCAGCCGACGGCAGATACTGCGGCGCGACATTGGCGATATCGGCGGGCTGCGCCACCGGGGCGCTGCGTGGCGTCTGGCCTTCCTGGTAATTGCGATAGGCGCGCCAGGCCAGCAGGCCCAGCGCCGCCGCGCCGCCATAGACCGCGACATTGCCGGCCATATTGCGCGCCTTCTTGTTGGCCAGGATCAGGCCGAGCAGGCCGCCGACCGCCAGCCCCTTGCCGCCGCCGAGACTGTCGAGGCCACGCCTTGCGATGTCGCCGACATTGCCGAGATCACCGAAATTTGCGCCCTGCCGATTGCCGCTCTGCTGTTTTCCGCCGAGGAACTGGTCCAGCAGGGATTTCGCGTCGATCATCGCTCGTCTAGCCTCCGTATATGACTTCGCGAGTGAAAGATCGGAACTGCACGCCCCGGCTTCAAGATCGGGGCTCGCGTCATCTTCGCGTTATCGCGTTGCTATTGCCGCTTTTCGGCCACATTCCTGCGAGCGCTATGGAAGCGGTCTGGCAGGCGGATATCCTGTTCCAGGTGAATGCGGCCCGCGCGATGCATGGGCTTGCGCC
>JAEYSS010000062.1 GCA_023434425.1 Pseudomonadota bacterium
CGCGCTGCGTCAAACTGTGACGGCGGCTACCGGACACCTGTTCACTCATTCCCCTCGCAATGTCATGCCCGGGCTTGTCCCGGGCATCCACGCCTTATAATCGTCGTGAAAGACGTGGATGGCCGGAACAAGTCCGGCCATGACAGGGGATGGTTTCCTTATACGCGCCTGCGCCATATCGTCTCCGGATGACTCTGACTTCGGACACCCCGCCCGATCCCCGCCGCCATATGCCGGCCACCCTGCGCAATCGCGACGCCATTCTCGCGGTGCTGCGGGAGGTTGTGCCAAAGCAGGGCATGCTGCTCGAAATCGCCAGCGGCAGCGGCGAGCATGCCGCCTTCATGGCGCCGCAGCTGGCGCCGCTCACCTGGCAGCCGAGCGATTACGAGTCGGACCATCTGGCTTCCATCGACGCTTATGCGGCCGACAGCATGTTCGCGCATGGGGGATCCGGCAACATTCTGCCGGCGATCCGCCTGGATGTGACGCAGCAGCCCTGGCCGGTGGCGCGCTGCGCTGCGCTGCTCTGCTGCAACATGATCCATATCGCGCCCTGGGCGGCGGCCGAGGGATTGTTCGCCGGCGCCGCCGCGATCATGCCCAAAGAAGCGCCGCTGATTCTCTATGGCCCCTTCAAACGCCATGGCCGGCATACCGCACCGTCGAACGAAAAATTCGACGCCGAATTCCTGAAAAGCCGCAATCCGCTCTGGGGCGTGCGCTGCCTCGACACCGAGGTCGTGCCGCTCGCCGCGCGCACCGGCTTTGCGCTGGACCGGATCGTCGAGATGCCGGCCAACAACCTCATCGTCATTTTCCGGAAAATATAAAACGCATGGACAGCGTGACCCAGATCCTGTTCGGCGGTGTGGTCGCCGCAGCCGGATTCCGCACCCAGTTCGGCCGCCGCGCGGTGATTGCCGGCGGCGCGATTGCCACCTTGCCCGATCTCGACGTGCTGGCCGATCTGGTCACCGAACCCTCGGTGATCAATGTCTGGCTGCATCATCGCAGCCTCACGCATTCCTTCCCGCTCACGCTGGTGGCGGGTGCGGTGATCGGCGCCGGCATCTGGGCGGTGGAGCGCCGCGTCAGCCGGCGACCGCGCATCCTGCCCAAAGATGCGCTCGACGATGGCGGGCGCCGCAGCGCCTGGCTCTGGCTCGGTGCGCTCTCGGCCGTCACGCATCCGCTGCTCGATCTGTTCACGTCCTACGGCACGCAGCTGCTGGCGCCGTTCAGCATGGCGCGCTTTGCCGTCAACGCGATGCCGATCATCGATCCGCTGTACTCGCTGCCGCTGCTGGTGGTGTTCCTCTTCGCGCTGCTGACGCGCCGTCATACCGAGACCGCGCAGCGTATCGCGCAGCTCGCGCTGGTGTATATCGGGCTGTATACGACGCTGGCCTGGGGCGTCGGCCGCCATATGGAGGAGCGCGCCCGCGAGGAATTGCGCGCGCTGCATCCGGCGGCCGCAGCCGCGGCGCGCGTCGATGCCTATCCGGTGATCTTCCAGATCTGGTGGCGGCGCATCGTGGCCGATCTGCCCGATGAAATCCTGGTCGGCTTTGCCTCGCCCTTCCGCGCGGCGCCGATCGCATGGCAGCGCATTCCGCGCAGCGAAAACGGCCTCGGGCAGACTCAGGCACTCAGCGCGATCCAGTCCAGCTATGAAGCGCGCGTGTTCCGCTGGTTTGCCGACGGACGCGTGCACTGGCGCCAGCTGCCGCAGCCGTCCGGCGGCTATGTCTTCGAGGCGCGCGACTATCGTTACGGCCTGCCGGGCGACAGCCTGCTCGGCTTCTGGGGCCTGCGTTTCCGCACCGATGCGCAGGGTCGCATCACTGAACCGCTGGTGCCGCTGGCGGAACGCCCGCCCTTCAGCCGTGCCGGGTTGCAGCAGCTGCGCGATGGCATGCTGGGGCGCTGACGGCAGCCCTCCAATCCTGGAAGCGGCCCCCGGTCGCGGCGGATTGCCGCCCCGCGCGGGTGCGAATTCTCGACCGGATCGGGCTGAAATCGGCTATACTGCGCGGCATTGATCGCCCCGGCTCAGGCCACAGCGTAATTAGGAGCCAAATCCCATGACAGCCCGTAGACATCAGGCGGAACTCGACCGCCACCGCGCCGAAATGCGCCAGGAAGTGATGCAGCAGCGTCAGCGCGCCTCGGTTGACGCCGCCAGCGAAGCCGATGACGAACGCGCCACTGTCGCGGCCAAGGTCGCCGAACTGCGCGACCAGCGCCTGGCGCGCGATGCCCGCCGCGCCGCTGCCAAAGCCGCGCCCAGTCAGGTCTGAGGCCGCGCCCCACGCCGGTGGGGTCTTGTATTTCGCGGCCCAGCGCCCCATATAAAATGAATTCACGGTCGCACGCGTGGCCGTGACCTTATGCTGCCTTGGCGCCATCGTGGCCGTGGCAGTCAGGCATCCTGCAGATGCCATTCAGTCCTGTCATCCGGCGCATGTTCCCCTCCCGACCCCTTTATGGCTGCGGCAGGGAAACCACTTCATCGCTGCGCCGTTGCTTAATAACCGCCTGTCCGCACGACTGGTTTCGCCGCGCAGCAGGCGCTGCCTGATTGGAGGCCGAAAGATCATGACCGCACGTACCATCACATCCGACGAAGCCCGCGCCCGCGCCGAGCAGCGGTTCCAGAAGACCGCCCAGCGGGAACGCGAGGCCGAGGCGGCCGAGAAGGCCGAAGCCGAGCGGCGCCGGCAGACGGCGGCCAAGATGGAGCATCTGCGCAAGCTGCGTCTGGCCCGCGAGGCCGGGGAGACCACGCCCGCCCAGGCCGAGGCCGCTGCCGAGGATGAAAAGCGCCGTGCCGATCTGCTGGGTCTCGACAAGCCGGCCCCGGTCAAGCGCAAGGCCAGCATGCGGCCGCGCAAGGCGGCGCCGGCCGCTTTCGACGCCGTTTCATGATTCATATGTGAATTCAGCCACATAGATACGGATACGGGGCCGGCCCTAGTCATGGGGCCGGCCCCTGCCGTATAGTCCCGCCGCTATGCCAGACCGACCTAGCCTGGGCGCCATGCCCGCAGGCGGCAACCGCGACGCTGCGGATGCCGACTCCCCACATCCCCCGATAGCACCGGCCATGCCTGCCCCCGGTTCGGATTTCGCGCGAGGACTGCATGTCGCTCGCGCTTGAACTGCTGCTGATCGTCGCCCTGATTCTGCTCAACGGCATGCTGGCGATGTCGGAACTGGCCGTGGTGTCAGCGCGCAAGGCCCGCCTCGAAGCGATCGTGCGCAAAAAGGCGCGCGGCTGGCGCGGCGCGCGCATGGCGCTGCAGCTGGGCACCGAGCCGGGCCGCTTCCTCTCGGCGGTGCAGATCGGCATCACGCTGGTCGGCATTTTCGCCGGCGCCTATTCGGGCGCCACGCTGGCCGAACGCCTGACCGGCTGGCTGATGCTCAACTTCGGTCTCGACCGCCCGCTGGCCGAACCGATCTCGTTTGCCG
>JAEYSS010000157.1 GCA_023434425.1 Pseudomonadota bacterium
GCCGCGGCTCCGGCTGCCGCGGCGGCTCCCGCTGCGGGTCAGGCGCTGCCGGCCGCGGCCAAGATGGCGGCCGAGAAGAATGTGAACTTGTCCGGCGTCACCGGTTCGGGCAAGGACGGCCGCGTCACCAAGGGCGATGTCGCCGATCTGCTCGCCAGCGGCGGCGGTGCGGCGCCCGCCGCGCGTCCGTCGGTGCCGGCCGGTCCGCGTGCCAATGGCGACCGCGAGGAACGCCAGCGCATGTCCAAGCTGCGCCAGGTGATCGCCCGCCGCCTCAAGGAAGCCCAGAATACGGCGGCGCTGCTCACCACCTTCAACGAGGTGGACATGACCGCGCTGATGGCGGCGCGCAAGCAGTATGTCGAACAGTTCGAGAAGAAGCACGGCGTGCGCCTCGGCTTCATGTCCTTCTTCGTGAAGGCCTGCGTTCAAGCACTGCGCGAATTCCCGGCGGTGAATGCCGAGATCGAGGGCGATGAGATCGTCTTCAAGAACTACTTCAACATCGGCTGCGCCGTCTCCACGCCGACCGGCCTGGTCGTGCCGGTGGTCCGCGATGCCGACCAGCTGTCGTTCGCCGGCATCGAGAAGACCATCGCCGATCTCGGTAAGCGCGCCCGCGACGGCAAGCTCGGCATCGACGAGCTGCAGGGCGGCAGCTTCAGCATCACCAATGGCGGCGTGTTCGGCTCGCTGATGTCGACCCCGATCATCAATCCGCCGCAGTCGGCCATTCTGGGCATGCACAAGATCCAGGAGCGCCCGATGGCGATCAACGGCCAGGTCGTGATCCGCCCGATGATGTATATCGCGCTGACCTACGATCACCGCATCGTCGACGGCCGCGAAGCGGTCAGCTTCCTCGTGCGCGTCAAGGAATGCCTCGAGGATCCGCAGCGCCTGCTGTTCGAGATGTAAGAAGGAAGCCGGGCGATGATCGTCCGCGTCTGGAGCACAGGCTATGCGCCCGGCCGGATCGCGGATTTCATCGCCTTCGCCGACCAGCGCCTGCAGCCCTTCTTCCGCGACCAGGATGGCTGCCTCGCCTGCTTCTTCACCCATGACGAACAGGAATGGCGCACCATCACTTTCTGGCGCGATGCGGCGGCGGTGGATGCCGTGAAAGACTCCACTGTCTACCGCACTATCCTGACCGATCTGGTCGCCAGCGGACTTTTGCTCGGCGATCAGCGGGTCAAGAAGCTGAATTATGCCGGCGGAGGCCTCTACGGCCCGCTGCCCTCCTGAGTTTCGAAAGGATCATCCATGAGTGAACAGGCTTTCGACGTCATCATCATCGGCGCCGGTCCCGGCGGCTACACCATGGCGATCCGCTGCGCCCAGCTCGGCATGACGACGGCCGTGGTCGAGAAGGACGCCGGCCTCGGCGGCACCTGCACCAATGTCGGCTGCATTCCGTCCAAGGCTTTGCTGCATTCCTCCGAGCTGTATCACACCGCCGCGCATGGCTTTACCCAGCACGGCATCAAGATCGGCGGCAAGATCGACATCGACTTAGCCGCCATGATGGCGCAGAAGCAGAGCGTGGTGACCTCGTCCAACAAGGGCATCGAATTCCTGTTCAAGAAGAACAAGATCGCCTGGCTCAAGGGCACCGGCAAGCTGCTGGGCGGCGGCAAGGTCGAAGTGGCCGGCGAGAGCAAGGGCACCTACGCGGCCAGGCACATCGTCATCGCCACCGGTTCGGAAGTGACGCCGCTCAAGGGTATCGAGATCGACGAGAAACAGGTCGTGTCCTCCACCGGCGCGCTCAAGCTGCCCGCCGTGCCGAAGAGCATGGTGGTGATCGGCGGCGGCGTGATCGGGCTTGAGCTCGGCTCGGTCTGGATGCGTCTCGGCGCCGAGGTGACGGTGGTGGAATTCCTCGACCGCATCCTGCCGACCAATGACGGCGAAGTGTCGAAGACGATGCAGCGCATCCTCGCCAAGCAGGGCATGAAGTTCAAACTCGGCACCAAGGTGACCGCCGCCAGGGCCGACAAGAAAGGCGTGACGCTGACCATGGAAGCCGCTGCCGGCGGCAACAAGGAAGAGGTCACGGCAGACGTTGTGCTGGTCTCGATCGGCCGCCGGCCTTACACGGCGGGCCTCGGTCTGGAGGCTGCGGGCGTGCAGCTCGACGAGCGCGGCCGGGTCAAGACCGACGGTCATTTCCAGACCACGGCCAAGGGCGTCTACGCCATCGGCGATGCCATTGCCGGGCCGATGCTGGCGCACAAGGCCGAGGAAGAGGGCGTGGTGCTGGCCGAGCTGCTCGCCGGCCAGAAGCCGCATATCAACTACGATGCGATTCCGGGCGTGGTCTACACCTGGCCGGAAGTGGCCAGCGTGGGCAAGACCGAGGAAGAGCTGAAGGCGACCGGCATCGCCTACAAGACCGGCAAATTCCCCTTCACGGCCAATGCGCGCGCCCGTGCCATGACCATGACCGACGGCTTCGTGAAGATCCTGGAAGACGAGAAGACCAAGAAGATCGTCGGCGCCCATATCATCGGCGCCGATGCCGGGCATCTGATCCAGGAACTGGTGATGGCGCTGGAATTCGGCGCCTCGGCCGAAGACATCTACCGCACCGTGCATGCCCATCCGGGCCTGACCGAGGCGGTGAAGGAAGCAGCGCTCGGCGTGGATGGCCAGATCATCAATATGTAACCGGCGGCAGATGCTGCGGGGCAAGGGCGGCTTTCCAGCCGCCCTTTTCATTTTACTATCTGTCATCCTCGGGCTTGACCCGAGGATCCCGTTTAATGGGATGCCCGGATCAACTCCGGGCATGACGAAATAGGGCAATTTCGGACAGATGATCTCTCGTCTCGACCCAAAAGCCGTCGCCGCCCTTTGGGTGCTCGGCGCCGCCTTTGCCTTCTCGCTGCTCTATGCCTCGGGCAAGCTGACCGGCGGGCTGGTGCCGGCGATCCAGATCGTGTTCATCCGCTACCTGAGCGGCTTCGCCACCGTCAGCGGCATTGCGCTCGTGCGCCGCCAGCCGCTTAAAGAGCTGCTGGCGGGCGGACGGCGGCATCTGCATCTGCTGCGCGCCTGCTGCGGTGTCGGCGGCGGCGCCTGCTCGATCTGGGGCGCCACCTACATGCCGCTGGCCGAT
>JAEYSS010000172.1 GCA_023434425.1 Pseudomonadota bacterium
GCGCAGCACCGATATCGCCGAACTGGATACCGACCAGGTCGCCGCGCTCAAGGCGACGCAGGTCGACGCGCTGAACACCACGCAGGTGGCAGCACTGAGCGCAACCCAGGCCGGCGCGCTGACCACCACGGCGCTGGCGGCGCTATCCGGCACGCAGATCGCGGCGCTGAGCACGACGGCGCTCAATGCACTGAGCGAAGCGCAGATCCAGGCACTATCGGGCGAGCAGATCGCCGCCCTGACCACGACGCAGGTCTCCAGCCTGCGCGTCACCGACATTGCCGAACTGGATACCGATCAGGTTTCGGCGCTGACGGCGACGCAGCTGCAGGCGCTGGGCACCGGTACCCTGAACGCGCTGACCGCCACGCAGGCGCAGGCGCTGACCACGTCGCAGATCGCAGCCCTCAGCACCACGCAGATTTCCGGCCTGCGCAGCACCGACATCGCCGAACTGGATGCGACGCAGATTGCCGCGCTGACCACCACGCAGCTTCGCGCGCTCAGCACCACCAACGTGAATACCCTGAATACGACGCAGGTGCAGGCGCTGGCCGGCTCGCAGATCGCCGCCCTGACCACGACGCAGATCGCCGGCCTGCAGACCGGCGATATCGGCGAACTGACCGCCACGCAGGTCTCCGCGCTCACCACGGCCCAGATCCAGGCGCTCGGCACCGGTAACCTGAATGCCCTGAACACCACGCAGGCGCAGGCGCTGGCCGCGTCGCAGATCGCCGCCCTGACCACCAGCCAGGTGGCGAACCTGCGCACCACCGACATCGCCGAGCTGACCACCACGCAGCTGCGCGCCTTCACCACCGCCCAGATCGGCGTGCTGAATGCGACGCAGGTCGGTGCGCTGACGCCGACGGCGGTAGCTGCGCTGGCCACCACGCAGGTGGCGGCCTTCACCACCGCGGCGCTGAACGCGCTGACGACGAGCCAGGTGCAGGCGCTGACCTCGGACCAGGTTGCGGCGCTGACCACCGCGCAGATCGGCGGCCTGCGTACCACCGATATCGCCGAACTGGATACCGACCAGGTCTCGGCACTGACCTCCGCGCAGGTCCAGGCGCTGGGCACTGGTAACCTGAACGCGCTGAACACCACGCAGGCGCAGTCGCTCACCACATCGCAGATCGCCGCGCTGACCACCAGCCAGGTGGCGAACCTGCGCACGACCGACATTGCCGAACTGACCTCCACGCAGCTGCGTGCGCTCACCACCACGCAGATCGGCGTGCTGAATGCGACGCAGGTCGGTGCGCTGACGCCGACGACAGTGGGCGCACTCGCCACCACGCAGATCGCAGCGCTGACCAGCGCAGCCCTGAATGCGCTGAACGGCAACCAGGTTGCGGCGCTCGGCACCGATCAGGTTGCGGCGCTGACCACGACGCAGATCGCCGGGCTGCGCAGCACGGATATTGCCGAATTCAGCACCACGCAGATCCGCGCGCTGACCTCGGTACAGATCCAGGCGCTCGGCACCGCCAACCTGAACAATCTGTCGGCCGCGCAGGTGCAGGCGCTCGCCTCGACGCAGGTGCAGGCGCTGACCACGACGCAGATCGCAAATCTGCGCACCACCGACATCGCCGAACTTGGCACCACGCAGGTGGCGGCCCTGACCACCACGCAGGTCCGCGCGCTCAGCTCGGCCAACCTGAATGCCCTGAACACCACGCAGGCGCAGGCGCTGGGCACCGATCAGGTTGCGGCGCTAACCACCACCCAGATTGCCGGGCTGCGCAGCACCGATATCGGTGAACTGACCACGACGCAGATCGGCGCGCTGGTGACAACGCAGCTGCAGAAGCTGAACACCACCAATCTGAACGCGCTGTCGACCGCGCAGGTGCAGGCGCTGACCGCCAGCCAGGTGGCCGCACTGACGACGACGCAGATCGCCAATCTGCGCACCGGCGACATCGCCGAACTCGGCACCACGCAGGTCGCCGCGCTGACCACGACGCAGATCGCGGCGCTGCGCACCACGCAGATTGCCACGCTGAACACCACGCAGGTCGCCGCGCTCGAAACCACCGATCTGAATGCCCTGACCACCACGCAGACCCGGGCGCTGACCACGGCGCAGATCCAGGCCCTGACCACCACGCAGATCGGCGGGTTGCGCAGCACCGATATCAGCGAATTGACCACCACGCAGATCAAGGCGCTGACCACGACGCAGATCCAGGCGCTGGGCAGCAGCGGCTTCAATGCCCTGTCGTCCACGCAGGTGGCGGCCCTGACCACCACGCAGCTGGCGGCGCTGACCGCCACGCAGGTTGGCGGTCTCAGCACCACGGATATCGCCGAACTCGGCACGACCCAGGTCAAGGGTCTGACCACCACGCAGGTCTCGGGGCTCAGCACCACTAACCTGAATGCGCTGTCGACCAGCCAGGTCCAGGCTCTGACCAGCACGCAGGTGGCGGCCCTCACCACCACGCAGATTTCCGGACTGCGCAGCACCGATATCGCCGAATTCGGCACCACCCAGGTGCGGGCGCTGACCTCGACGCAGATCGGCGCGCTGGGCACCAGCAATTTTAACGCGCTGAACACTACGCAGGTGCAGGCGCTGGCAAGCTCGCAGATCGCCGCGCTGAGCACGACGCAGATCGCCAATCTGCGCACCACCGATATCGCGGAGCTGGACACCGATCAGGTCGCCGCGCTGACCACGACGCAACTGCAGACACTCAGCACCACCAACCTGAATGCGCTGAGCGGCACGCAGGCGCGGTCGATCACGTCGACCCAGGTGCAGGCGCTGACCGCCGAACAGATTTCCGGCCTGCGCTCGACCGACGTGAACGAGTTGTACCGCACGCAGATCCAGGCTTTCACCACCACGCAGATCGCAGCGATCTCGACCACGGCGATCAGCGGTCTGAGCGTCGGCGATATCCTCGGGCTGAGCGTCGAGCAGGCCAATGCCTTCACGCAGCAGCAGGTTGGCGCCATGCAGTGGTGGCAATACTGGGCCTGGCTGCGGGCGCTCGACTAACGCCGCCGGCGTCGGCCAGGCCGGCTCGCGCACTTATTCCTGGATGTATCGGTTCTGAGCTTTCGCTACGATATGGCGAAATCAGGGTATTTTTCTTTTTATTTCTGCCGGATTTTCGCCGTCTGACAGGCGGCAGGGCGAGGGGCCAGCCAGTCAGCCGCGAGAATCGTCGATCATCGAACAGATCGGAACAAGCGGGCAGACTAATAAGAACACTTCGGGAATATTCCATAAATATCAGGCACATAAGAAGAGGTGCAGATTTCACTTTACAATGGCAACGATATGAGAACATATGGGGCCAGAACGGCGTATAATTGCAATTCACCGGCCCCCATGAAAGGATGCCCGCCAATGTCGTCCCCCTCACTTCGCGTCGTGGAAAAAGAGAACATGGACAAGGGTAAGGCTCTGGAAGCTGCGCTCTCGCAGATCGAGCGCAATTTCGGCAAGGGCTCCGTGATGAAGCTCGGCCAGCGCCAGAGCATGGAGATCGAAGCCATCTCCACCGGTTCGCTCGGTCTGGATATCGCGCTCGGCATCGGCGGCCTGCCCAAGGGCCGCATCATCGAGGTCTACGGTCCGGAAAGCTCGGGCAAGACCACCATCGCGCTGCATGTCGTGGCCGAGGCCCAGAAGAAGGGCGGCACCTGCGCCTTCGTCGACGCCGAACATGCGCTCGACCCGTCCTATGCCCGTAAGCTCGGCGTCAATATCGAGGAATTGCTGATCTCGCAGCCCGATACCGGCGAGCAGGCGCTGGAAATCGCCGACACGCTGGTCCGCTCCGGCGCCATCGACGTGCTGGTCATCGACTCGGTCGCCGCCCTGGTGCCGCAGGCCGAACTCGAAGGCGAGATGGGCGACACTCACGTGGGCCTGCAGGCCCGCCTGATGAGCCAGGCGTTGCGCAAGCTGACCGCGTCGATCTCCAAGTCGAACTGCATGGTCATCTTCATCAACCAGATCCGCATGAAGATCGGCGTGATGTTCGGCAGCCCGGAAACCACCACCGGCGGCAATGCACTCAAGTTCTATGCCTCGGTCCGTCTCGATATCCGCCGCATCGGCGCGATCAAGATCCGCGACGAGGTGGTCGGCAACCAGACCCGCGTGAAGGTGGTGAAGAACAAGGTCTCGCCGCCGTTCAAGGTGGTCGACTTCGACATTATGTATGGCGAGGGCGTGTCCAAGACCGGCGAACTGATCGACCTCGGCGTCAAGGCCAATGTGGTCGAGAAGTCGGGCTCCTGGCTCTCCTTCGACAGCCAGCGTATCGGCCAGGGCCGCGAGGCCGCCAAGACTTTCCTCAAGGAAAACCCGGAAGTGGCCAACCGCATCGAAGCCGCGATCAAGGCCAATACCGGCCTGGTTGCCGCCGCCATCGATGCCGGCCCGGAAGCGGGTGGGGAAGACGACGCAGAGTAAACAGTTTCGCCCTGCTCATACGCCGGTAAACCACGGCGCCTGAGTTAATTCTCCTCCATGGGCAAAGCCCCGGCAGCGGACCTCGCTGCCGGGGTTTCTTTTTGGAGAGATGGGGGAATGATCGGCAGCTGTCCCAGACACTGCATGTCAGTTGCAAAGCGGACTGTGCAAAAAAATGGTAAAAGCAACGGTGTCGATGCCCGAATCGTACAGGGACTGAAGTGAGATGGCCGGTCATAAATACAAAGCAGTCTCGCTTTTCTCCGGTGCGATGGGCCTTGATCTGGGTATCGAAAGTACCGGCCGGTTCGATTTTCTGGCCTGTGTCGAGAAGGAGCGCTCCTTTTGCGACACTATCAGGCTGAACCAGAAGGCCGGCCGGCTGCCGCAGGGGCTGCGCATCTATGAAGGCGATATCTGTGCTATCTCGCCCGAACAGATCCTGGCCGACTGCAACCTGAAGCCCGGCGAACTGGATCTGCTGGTCGGCGGCCCGCCCTGCCAGTCCTACAGCACGGCTGGCAAGCGTGGCACCGTGCAGGATGCGCGCGGGATGCTGATCTGGGAATTCCTCAGATTCGTCGAGGTTCTGCAACCCAAGCTCTTCATCATAGAGAATGTGCGGGGTCTGATCTCCGCTGCGCTGAAACATCGTCCCATTGCGGATCGACCGGAAAAGGGTGGCAGGCCGCTGAAGGATGAAGAGGGGCCGGGATCGGTTGTCAGGTTGCTGGCGCGCGATCTGCAAAGCTGCGGTACGGCCACGTACCACATGGATTGCTTCGAGGTGAATGCGGTGAATTACGGCGCGCCTCAGTTGCGCGAACGCGTGGTATTCATCGGCAATCGTTTTAACAAGCAAATTGATTTCCCTGACCCGACACATGGTCGCGGCGATCCCCGTCTGAAGCCCTGGCGGACATTGCGGGATGCCATTGGCCGACTGACCGATCCCGGCAAGGTCATTATGGATTTCAGTCCACGGAAAAAGAGCTATCTGCAGCTTGTGCCCGA
Organism: Pseudomonadota bacterium; assembly: GCA_023434425.1. Classification (GTDB taxonomy): domain Bacteria; phylum Pseudomonadota; class Alphaproteobacteria; order Ferrovibrionales; family Ferrovibrionaceae; genus Ferrovibrio. Next base: position 5,462 of record JAEYSS010000172.1, read on the forward strand.
GGGATCGAACTGGCGCAGCCTGCCCGTGCCCGTGCAGCAGGAGTCGATGGGGCGCGCCTGGCATGCGAAGGGCGGCCGGTCGGGCTGGTGGCGCAGACTCAGTTTCGACCTGCCATGCCCGACCCTGGTGACGATGCCGAATCATGCCAGCACGTCGCTCTGCCATCCTACCGAAGTGCGCGCGCTCACCCTTAAGGAATATGCCTTGATCCAGGAATTCCCCAGGGGCTGGGAATTCTCCGGCACTCCGCAGCAGCAATACGCGCAGGCCGGCAATGCCGTGCCGGTCCGGCTCGGTCGCGTAACCGGCGAGGTGGTGGCCGCAGCTCTGGATGAGTTGAAGAACCGCCGCTGGAAGCCCTATATCGCAAAGATCGAGGAATACCGCATCGTGTATGTGCAGTCGCATGTCCGCACGCGGCAATGGTTCAAGAATGGCGAAACCAAGGTCTGGGCGGACGGCAAGGCCAATCAGGACATTCGCTATGCCGTGCCGGTCACCCGTCGCAGCGAACGCGCAATGATTGAGGTCTAAGCTTGGTGGGGCATGCCGATCTGCCGAAAACGGTTCCGCCGCTGCTTCTGCGCAAGACGGATATTTTCGACAGCCTGAGGCGGATCGACAGTGACGCGAAAGCCCGCGATCGCATCCTGAAAATGGAATCCGACTTCCGCGCGAAAATCGCAACGCACATACAGGGTCTTCCTGCTGCAAATTCAAATTTTGCGAAGTTCTACACCAGCCCATTCGTGCTGATGTTCTATTCGCGGCAGAAATCCTATTCGCGCGTCGCGCAGATCGAGCAGGATCTTGTGCCGGCCAAGGTGTTTTCCTCGATGGAAACCTCTGCTGGCAACATGATTGAAAAGGTCGTGTTGCCGGTCTACGGCTGGGAAGTGGTGCACAGCGCCATGCATTCGCATGAGTCGCTTCTGGATGGCCGCAAGGTCGACAAGAACAGCAGCACTTTTGTCGGCGCGACGCTGAAAAGCGGCCCTCGCACGCTCAATGACGATATGGCGAAAAGCATCGGTCATGAACTGGTGGTGCGTGCGCCGTCCTGGGCCGTCAGCCACGGCGTCAAGAGAATCGACTTCACCTATGGCGTGCTCTATGGCACGAGGAAGCAGTCCAACAAGAAAGACTGGCATATCCTGCGCAATGTCGATGAGACGAGGCCCGGGCAATCGAAGCTGACAGCCTCCCCCAAGGGCGCATGGTCTATTGCGTACACGGATGGCCCGCTCACCGTTTCGGCAACGGTGCGAATAGGGATCGAATGGTGGGAATATCTTGGCGGGAAAGACACCTGGATCGAGCTGTGCTGTGCGCTGATCCGCGCCTGCATCCTGCCGGTGAGCGCATCCCCGCCGGCCGCGGCTTATACAATCTCCGACCTGCCCGACATCCTCGCCCTCTCGATGCTGCCGGCCGGCTATAATGTCTCGATCTTGCAGAACAGCCAGTTTGAATGGCTGTTGTTCCTGGCGCGGCATTTCTCCGACGGTTTTGCCGCAGAGTAGGCTGCGGGGCTTCTTTTTCCGGTTTCCGGTCCGGCGGCCGGTTGCCTTCCGGCCGCCTGGCGCTATCTGGCGTGGGAGACGTTCTCTCCTCCCTGGATCCCGGTATCGCCCGCGCGATACCGGGTTTTTTTGTCCCCAGGAGACAGCTTGATCCGGACCTGCCGGGCCCTATATGTTCTCTTGCCGGCCTGATCGGGTAAGTCTCTGATCCGACAGGATAACCGGCAGCCGCGCCGGAATAGGGAGTCAATAAGCTCCAAATAAGCCGAAATAAGCATGCGATAAGCAAAAATAAGACCTGTATAAGCCGAACTAACGCCTGAATAAGACCTGCCAGGAGGCCTCCGGCGCCGGCCGCGACCGGCGCAATTCCCTATCTGGACAGGCACTTACCCCCGCCTGACGCTTGCTGGACAGGGGCGGGGCAGACCGCTAAGACAGGTCGCTTGCCGGGTCCGGTCTCTTGCTGAACGGGGGCCGGCCCGCAACAATCCGACCAGCAAATGACACTGGCGCCGCGGTCCTGCAGGTGGACCGAAGCGCCGCCGACCAGGGGTTGAAGTCCATGTCCTCCGCCAGCGATGTCCGCCAGGCCTTCCTCGACTACTTTGCCAGGAACGGGCATAGCGTCGTCGACTCCTCCCCGCTGGTGCCGCGCAACGACCCGACCCTGATGTTCACCAACGCGGGCATGGTGCAGTTCAAGAATGTCTTCACCGGCCAGGAGAAGCGCCCGTATACGCGCGCAGCCACGTCGCAGAAATGCGTGCGCGCCGGCGGCAAGCACAACGATCTCGACAATGTCGGCTATACCGCCCGGCATCACACCTTCTTCGAGATGCTCGGCAACTTCTCGTTTGGCGATTACTTCAAGGAAGAGGCGATCCCGCTCGCCTGGAACCTGATCACCCGGGAATACGGCCTGCCCAAGGAGAAGCTCTGGGTCACCGTCTATCACGACGACGACCAGGCTTTCGATCTGTGGAAGAAGGTGGCCGGCCTGCCCGACGAGCGCATCGTGCGCATCGCCACCTCCGACAATTTCTGGGCCATGGGCGATACCGGCCCCTGCGGTCCCTGTTCGGAAATCTTTTACGACCACGGCGACAAGATCTGGGGCGGCCCGCCGGGCAGCCCGGAAGCCGATGGCGACCGCTATATCGAAATCTGGAACCTCGTCTTCATGCAGTTCGAGCAGGTGACGAAGGAGCAGCGCGTCAGCCTGCCGAAGCCGTCCATCGATACCGGCATGGGTCTGGAGCGCATCACCGCCGTGCTGCAGGGCAAGCACGATAATTACGACATCGACCTGATGCGGGCGCTGATTGAAGCCTCGGCCGATGCCGCGCATGTGGCCGCCGATGGCGAGCATAAAGTGAGCCATCGCGTGGTGGCCGACCACCTGCGCTCCTCCTGCTTCCTGATCGCCGATGGCGTGCTGCCGTCGAACGAGGGGCGCGGCTATGTGCTGCGCCGGATCATGCGTCGCGCCATGCGCCATGCCCAGCTGATGGGCTGCAAGGAGCCGCTGATGCACCGCCTGGTGCCGACGCTGGTCTCCGAGATGGGCCGCGCCTATCCCGAACTCGGCCGCGCCGAGGCGCTGATCGCCGAGACGCTGAAGCTGGAGGAAACGCGCTTCAAGCAGACGCTGGATCGCGGTCTCAAGCTGCTGGATGAAGCAACATCCGGCATGAGCAAGGGCGACAGCCTGCCGGGCGAGACCGCCTTCAAGCTCTACGACACCTACGGCTTCCCGCTCGACCTGACGCAGGACGCGCTGCGGCCGCGCGGGATCAACGTGAACCTCGACGGCTTCCAGGCCGCGATGGCGGCGCAGAAGGCCGAGGCGCGCAAGGCCTGGGCCGGCTCGGGCGAGGCCGCGACCGAGAAGGTCTGGTTCGAGCTCAAGGAAGACAAGGGCGCCACCGAATTCCTCGGCTACGACACGCAAAGCGCCGAAGGCCGCATCGATGCCATCGTTGTCGGCGGCCAGCCGGTGAACGAAGCCGGCACCGGCACTGAAGTTGCGGTCATCCTGAACCAGACGCCGTTCTACGGCGAGTCCGGCGGCCAGCAGGGCGACAGCGGCATTATCACCACCGCTGGCGGCGCGAAGGTGGAAATCGCCGACACGCAGAAGAAGCTCGGCGCGCTGCATGCCCATCTCGGCAAGGTGGTGGACGGCACGCTCAAAGTCGGTGACATGGCGATCCTCACGGTGGATGCCACGCGCCGCGCGGCGATTGCCTCCAATCACTCGGCCACGCATCTGCTGCATGCCGCACTCCGCCGCAAGCTCGGCGATCACGTGACGCAGAAGGGCTCGCTGGTGTCGCCGGACCGCTTCCGCTTCGACATCAGCCATCCCAAGGCGATCAGCGGCGATGAGTTGCAGGCGGTCGAGGCCGAGGTCAACGAGATGATCCGGCAGAACGACGCCGTTACCACCCGCCTGATGACGCCGGATGAGGCGATTGCCGCCGGTGCCATGGCGCTGTTCGGCGAGAAATATGGCGACGAAGTGCGCGTGCTCTCGATGGGCAAGCTGGACGACGGCAAGGATTACTCGACCGAGCTCTGCGGCGGCACGCATGTGAAACGCACCGGCGACATCGCGCTGTTCAAAATCGTCGGCGAGGGCGCGGTCGCGGCTGGCGTGCGCCGCGTCGAGGCGCTGACCGGCGAGGCCGCGCGCAGCTATTTCCTCGAACAGGAAGAAACCCTGCAGCAGGCGGCCGACGTGCTGAAGGCGCAGCCGAAAGACGTGCCGCAGCGGCTGGCGGCCTTGCTGGACGACCGCCGCAAGCTGGAACGCGAATTGTCAGACCTGCGCAAGCGGCTGGCGACAGGTGGCGGCGCGGGCGGCCCGCAGGTCAAGGATGTCAACGGCGTGAAATACGCCGCGCGCCAGCTTGATGGGGTGCCGGCCAAGGATCTGCGCGGCATGGTCGATGCCATGAAGAAAGACATCGGCTCTGGCGTCGTCGCGCTCACATCTGTGGCCGATGGCAAGGTCGCGGTCGTCGTCGGTGTCAGCGCCGACCTGACGGCCAGGCTGAATGCCGCCGACCTGGTGAAGATCGCCACGCCGCTGATCGGCGGTCAGGGCGGCGGCGGCCGGCCTGACTTCGCCCAGGGCGGCGGCGCCGATCCGGCTGGTGCCGAAAAGGCGCTGGAAGCCATCGCCGAACAGATCGGCAAGGCTGCGTAAGTCACTCACTCGTCGTTCCCGCGAAAGCGGGAACCCAGTCTGACCGTCGTCTGGATCCCCGCCTTCGCGGGGATGACGATGGCAAAAGAAAAAGGGCCGCATCGCTGCGGCCCTTCTCATGTCAGTACCGAAGTGCTGGCTGCATTAAGCAGCCAGCGCCTTCTTCAGGTTCTCGTCGATCTTGTCGAGGAACTTCTGGGTGGTCAGCCAGGGCTGGTCCTTCGAGATCAGGATCGCCAGATCCTTGGTCATGAAGCCGGCTTCCACGGTGGAGATGCAGACCTTCTCCAGCGTATGGGCGAACTTGTCGAGATCCGCGTTGCCGTCCAGCTTGGCGCGATGCATCAGGCCGCGCGTCCAGGCGAAGATCGAGGCGATCGGGTTGGTCGAGGTCTCGCGACCGGCCTGGTGCTCGCGATAGTGACGCGTCACCGTGCCATGGGCGGCTTCGGCTTCGACGGTCTTGCCATCGGGAGTCATCAGCACCGAGGTCATCAGACCCAGCGAGCCGTAACCCTGCGCCACCACGTCGGACTGCACGTCGCCGTCGTAGTTCTTGCAGGCCCAGACGAACTTGCCCGACCACTTGATCGCGCAGGCGACCATGTCGTCGATCAGGCGATGCTCGTAGGTGATCTTCGCCGCCTTGAACTTGTCGGCGAATTCCTTCTCGAACACTTCCTCGAACAGATCCTTGAAGCGGCCGTCATAGGCCTTGAGGATCGTGTTCTTGGTCGACAGGTACAGCGGCCAGCCGCGCACCAGCGAGTAGTTCATGCTGGAACGGGCGAAGTCGCGGATCGAGTCATCCAGGTTGTACATCGCCATGGCGACACCCGAGCCCGGCGCCTTGAACACTTCCTTCTCGATTACCTGGCCGTCCTCACCGACGAACTTGTTCGTCAGCGTGCCCTTGCCGGGGAACCTGAAGTCGGTGGCGCGATACTGGTCGCCGAAGGCATGGCGGCCGACCACGATGGGATCGGTCCAGTGCGGCACCAGGCGCGGCACGTTCCGGCAGATGATCGGCTCGCGGAAGATCGTGCCGCCGATGATGTTGCGGATCGTGCCGTTCGGCGACTTCCACATTTCCTTCAGCTTGAACTCGGTCACGCGCTGCTCGTCCGGCGTGATGGTGGCGCATTTCACGCCGACGCCGTGCTTCAGGATCGCCTGTGCGCTGTCGATGGTGACCTGGTCGTTGGTCTTGTCGCGGTATTCGACGCCGAGATCGTAGTAGAGCAGATCCACGTCCAGATACGGCAGGATCAGCTTCTCCTTGATGAACTTCCAGATGATGCGGGTCATCTCGTCGCCGTCGAGTTCGACGACCGGATTTTTGACCTTGATCTTCGCCATTAATAACTCCCTCGCGGCCACGGTTGGCGTTTGTGATTGGGTGGCCGGACCCTAGCAAACAGGGCAGGGGCGGAGAAGGCTTAACGGCCCGCCCGGGGGGTGGATTTAAACTTTAGCCGGGGCGAGAAAAGGTCAATCCGGGGCCTGTGACGGCCCCGGTCGGGCTCAAATCTTGCTGGTGCGCGGCGCGTGTTCCGGCGGCGGTTCGGCCAGCAGGGCGGCGATCACCGCTTCCGCATCCTCCACCACGGTATAGAGCGAGGTGGCGGTGCGGCGGGCAAAGCCGCGTTCGATCACCGTTTCGATCAGCGCCATCAGCGGATGCCAGTAGTCTTCGGTGTTCAGCACCAGCACCGGCTTGTCATGCAGTTTCAGCTGCCGCCAGGTGATGATCTCGAAGAACTCATCCAGCGTGCCGAGCCCGCCGGGCAGGGCGATGAAGGCATCCGACATCTCGACCATCATGCGCTTGCGCGTATGCATGCTGTCGACCACGTGGAGCTCGGTCAGGCCGGTATGGCCGACTTCCCAGTCGTGCAGGTGGTTGGGGATGATGCCGACGACTTCGCCGCCGCCCTTCATGACGGCATCGGCCACCACGCCCATCAGGCCGATACGGCCGCCGCCATAGATCAGGCGCATGCCGTTCTGGGCCAGCCGCTGGCCGAGAATCTGGGCCTGGGCCGTGTAGACGTTGCTCTCGCCGAGGCTCGAGCCGCAGTAGACGCAGACAGAGCGAATGGCGGTCATCGACAAATCCGGGAATGAGGTGAGGCGGGATGTCTTTGGGGTGGGATGCGTAACTGATTCCGCCCAGCGATACCAGTGGAAATGGCCGGAAAAGTGGCGGGTTCCGTCCGGGTAACTGCAGCAGAACCGCCGGCTTTAAATTTTTCGTGAGGCTGTAAGGACTTGTCGTTCAGCCGGCCGTCAGCGGTATAGAGTGAAGCGCCCGATCCAGCAGACGGGTTTCAACGAGGGGATAAGAGGAATGGCTACGTGGCGTAAGGCGATCCTGGCAGCAGCGCTGGGTCTTGCGATGGTGTCGGTCGGCGGTGTGGCCGTCGCCCAGTCGGCGGACGAACACATCAAGGCCCGCAAGGATGGTTTCCAGGTGTTCCGCACATCGGCGGGCGCCATCAAGAAGGTGGTCGATGACAGTGCCGCGCCGTCGGGCGCCGTTGCGCCGGCCGAGGCGATCGCCCAGCAGGCCGCCCGGCAGCTGCAGCATTTCCCGGCCGGCTCCGACAAGGGTAACACAAAAGCCAAGCCGGAAATCTGGGCCAACTGGGCACAGTTCGAGGCCGGCATGAAGGATCTCGAAGCCAAGGCCACCGCAGTTGCCGCCGCCGGCAAGGCGGGCGATGCCGCCGCGCTGAAGGCGGCCTTCGGTGCCATGGGCGGCGCCTGCGGCACCTGCCACAAGCAGTTCCGCGCCGACTGACCGGCGGTCATTGAGGCTGTGAAAAAGGCGCAGCCCGACTGCGCCTTTTTTTTATTTCAGAAGCGCGATGCCGCCGAAGACCACGATCGCGCAGACGACAAGGATCGCCAGCGCCAGCAACGGATGGCCGCCGCTGCCGGCATCGGCAGCCGTCGGTGCCAGCTTGCGGCCGGTCACCATCGGGCTGATCAGATCGTTCTTTTTCACAACCAGATAAAACAGGTTGGCCAGCAGATGCAGGGCGATGACGCCAAGCAGGATCCAGATCGTGCGACGATGGACCGTGCTGAGCAAAGCGGCCGTGCTGCTTGAGACCTTGGAGAAGAGCGGCCCGTCGGTGACGATGTCGTCGCTGGTGAACAGGCCCGAGCCGGCCTGGATCGCCAGCAGCAGCAGCATCGCGACGATGGCATAGCCGCCAGCCGGATTGTGGCCGACATTTTTGTTGCCTGAATTGCCGAACAGTGACCCCAGATAGCGCAGGCAGGTCACCGGGCCGGTGACGAATTCGGTGAAGCGGGCGTAGCGATTGCCGGTGAAGCCCCAGACGAGACGGAACAGCACCAGCGTCAGGACCGCCTGGCCCAGCGTCATGTGCAGGTCCAGCTTGCCGGTCGAGCCGGTCCAGACCATGGCGATCACCAGCAGCACCAGTGTCCAGTGGAACAGCCGGGTCGGCAGATCCCAGACCCTGATCCTGGCCTGGTTGCGGGCTGAACCAGAGGTGGCGCCGGACGTTTCTTCAGTCATTGGCAGGTTTCCAGGGACGTTTGCACTGCAATCGTAAGGATTTGCAAAGGTTGGACAAGTTAGAGGTGTTGCGGCCTCTGAGGCGAGGACTTAATCTCTCGCGTCGTTCACAATATAGCTAACCGGGACAATCGGGTGCGCGGAAGTCGTTTCTTCTTCATCCTTCTTGCTGCAGCGGTCCTGGGTATCCTGGCCGTGATCTTCTTCGGTGCCGACCCCAACAAGCGGGGCATGACACCGACGGCAAACATCCCCCCGCCGCCCGTGCCGGCGGCCCCCGCGGCGCCGTCGCCGGACAGCGTGGCCAAAGCGCCCCCTAGCTTTGACGTGGTGCGCATCAGCCGCAACTGCACCTCCGTTTTCGCCGGTCGCGCCATGGCCGGTTCGGTCGTGGTGGTCAAGACCGGTCAGCGCGAGCTTGGCCGCGTCACCGCCGATACGCGCGGCGACTGGGTACTGGTGCCCGATCTGCCGCTGGAGCGCGGCAACCAGGAATTCACGCTGGAATCGCAGATGCAGGGCCAGGAGCCGATCCGGGCCGAGGCGTCCGTGGTTGCAGTCGTGCCGGAATGCCAGCCGGGCGAAGGCGGCGAGCAGGCGATTGCCGTGCTCACCCCGCTCAAGGGCGCGAGCCGCCTGCTGCAGCGGCCCGACGGCCCGCTCGATCCGGCCCGCAAAGGGCTGGCGCTGGATGCCATCGAATACGACCAGGCCGGCAACCTGATCCTGTCGGGGCGTGCCCAGCCGCGCTCCACCGTGCAGGTTTACCTGAACAACGAGCCGATCGGCGTCGCCACGGCCGACGACAAGGGCACCTGGCGCCTGCGGCCGGACAAGGCCGTCGATCCGGGCATCTATTCGCTGCGCGTGGATCAGGTCGAACAGGCCGGTGGCAAGGTGGCCTCGCGTCTGGAAATGCCATTCAGTCGCGCCAGACCCGAAGACATCCAGTTCGATGCCAGCGGCAACAGCATCATCGTGCAGCCGGGCAACAGCCTGTGGCGCATCGCACGCCAGATCTACGGCCAGGGCCCGCGCTATACCGAGATCTACCGGGCCAACCAGGCCAAGATCACCGACCCCGACCTGATCTATCCGGGCCAGGTCTTCTCGGTGCCGGGCCAGGGTGGCAATCAGCCACCCAGGGCGAACTAGAGGCAGTCTGAATATCCCCATTTTCTCCCGAGGCGGGAGAGGATGGGGCCAGGCCCGCCGCCGGGCAGGGTGGGGGTCTTACAGTGCCGCTCCTGCCGCGCTACACTTGTCCCATGATCGTCAACCTTTATTGCGCCGGCTGGGCCGTCCGCGAGGCTGCGAAGCCCGTCAGGCGCGAGGACCAATTCTGTGAGCATGGATTCCGTTTCCCGGCCGGGTGCCGGCGCGGTCGGGGTGCCGGCTGCGCCTGATCCGGCACCGGTCTACGCCGCCATCGACCTCGGAACCAACAACTGCCGCCTGCTGATTGCGCGGCCCCTGCGCGACAGATGGGGCCGCAGTGGTTTCCGCGTCATCGAAGCCTTTTCCCGCATCGTCCGGCTGGGCGAGGGGCTCAGCATGTCCGGACGTCTGTCCGACCCCGCTATGGCGCGCACCATCGAGGCGCTGAAGATCTGCTCCGAGAAGATGGCGAGGCGCGGCGTCTCGTCGGTCCGCGCGGTGGCCACCGAAGCCTGCCGTCGTGCCGCCAATGGCGCCGAATTCCTGCATGAGGTGAAGTCCGCCACCGGCATCAGCCTCGACATCATCTCCACCGCCGAGGAAGCCCGGCTGGCGCTGACAGGCTGCGCGCCGCTGCTGGAGCCGCCGCATCGCGAGGCCATCGTTTTCGACATCGGCGGTGGTTCGACCGAAATCCTCTGGGCCCGGCTGCTTAGCGGCGGCCGCACCGAAGTGATCGACTGGATCTCGCTGCCCTTCGGCGTGGTCAACCTGACCGAACGCTTCGGACCCGGCCATGCGGAAAGCGGCAGCTATGCCCAGATGATCGACCTGGTGGCCGATGAATTGCGTCCGTTCGAGGAAAAGCACGGCCTGTCGCAGAAGCTGCAGTCGGGTCAGATCCAGGTGCTGGGCACCTCGGGCACCGTGACCACGCTGGCCGGCGTGCATCTCAACCTGCCGCGTTACGAGCGTCGCCATGTCGACGGCTGCTGGCTGGAATTCTCCACCGTGATCGAACAGTCGCGCCGGCTGGCCTCGGTCAGCGTCCCGGAACGTGCCCTGCATCCCTGCATCGGCGAGGAACGCGCCGACCTGGTGGTGGCCGGCTGCGCGATCCTTGAGGCGCTGTATCGCTTCTGGCCGGCGACGCGCCTGCGCGTGGCGGATCGCGGCGTGCGCGAGGGCGTCCTGGTCGAACTGATGGGGCAGCGCCGCCAGATCGGCGGCGGCCCTCATGAGGGCTGGAGGCGGCGATGACAAAGCAACCGCCGCGCAAAGCCGGCGCCAAAGTGCGGGTGAAAACCGCGCGCGGCCGTACCGTCGGCCAGGCAAAATGGCTGCGGCGCCAGCTCAACGATCCTTACGTGGCCGCTGCCAAGACCGAAGGCTGGCGCAGCCGCGCCGCCTACAAGCTGATCGAGCTGGACGACAAATACAAACTGCTCAAACCGGGCATGCGCGTGGTCGATCTCGGCGCTGCTCCCGGCGGCTGGACGCAGGTCGCAGTGAAGCGCGTGAAATCGGCTGAAGGCGAGAAAGGGCGCGGCTTCGTGCTGGGTGTCGATATCAATCCGGTCGATCCCATCGTGGGCGCGACGCTGATGCAGCAGGATTTCCTCGCCGAGGGCGCGGATCTGAAGATCATAGAGGCGCTGGGCGGCAAGGCAGATCTCGTGCTGTCCGACATGGCCGCGCCGGCCACCGGCCACCGTCAGACCGATCATATCCGCATCATGCTGCTCTGCGAGCTGGCGCTGGATTTTGCCCGGCGCGTGCTCAATCCCGGCGGTGTCTTCCTGGCCAAGGTGCTGCGCGGCGGCACCGAGAACGAGATGCTCACCGCCATGAAGCGGGATTTCCGCAGCGTGCGCCATGTCAAACCGCCGGCCTCCAGAGCGGATTCGGCGGAGTCTTACGTGATCGCCACCGGCTTCCGCGGCTAAACACCTAGAATCCCTGCTTTTCTTGAGGCTGGACCGCGCCGGAAAGTGGGTCTATATCCTGCGCGGCAAGGATACCCCTCCCAGTCAGGAGCCTGCCTTGCCAATGACCGCGCCGGAGCATTCCGAGCCCGCGGTGGACCCGGCATACCTTGCCGCCACCCCCTTCATCGACAGCGATCATGCGGCCGTGCGCGCCTTGGCGCGCGAAGCTGCGGGGGATGAAACGGATCCCAAAGCCAGGGCGGTCAAACTCTACTACGCGATCCGCGACCGCTTCCTCTACGACCCCTACAGCGTCGAAGTCAGCCCGGACGGCCTGCGCGCCTCGGGCGTGATCGAACGCGGCAAGGGCTTCTGCGTCAACAAGGCGATCCTGCTGGCTGCCGTGGCGCGCGCCGAAGGCATTCCGGCCCGCATCGGCCTGGCGGATGTGAAGAACCATCTGGCGACCGAACGCCTGCGCCAGCAGATGGGTACCGATATCTTCTATTTCCATGGCTTCGCCGAGCTCTATATCGACGGCAAATGGGTGAAGGCGACGCCGGCTTTCAATCTTGAGCTTTGCGAGAAATTCCGCGTGCTGCCACTGGATTTCGATGGCGAGACGGACTCGGTTTTCCATCCCTTCGATGCCGACAACCGCCGCCATATGGAATATGTCGCCGACCGCGGCAGCTTTGCCGACATGCCATTCGCCGAATGGCGCGCGGCGATGCTGAAACACTATCCCTATCTGATGACCGAGAAGCGGCCCCAGAACGCTTCCCGGGGTGGCGACTTCGCCGCCGAGGCCGCCGCCGAAGCCACAAAAACCCAGAACAAGACCCCGTAAGGAGCCACCCGATGCAGTTCCGTGAAGCCTATACATTCGATGACGTGCTGCTCGAGCCGGCCGCCTCCAGCGTGCTGCCGACCGAGGTCGAGACCCGCACCCGCATCACGCGCAGCATCGAACTGGGCATCCCGCTGATCTCGGCGGCGATGGACACGGTGACGGAATCCAAGATGGCCATCGCCATGGCACAGGCCGGCGGTATCGGCGTCCTGCACAAGAACATGACCATCGAGGAACAGGCCCGCGAAGTCGTGGCTGTGAAGAAGTTTGAAAGCGGCATGGTGGTCAATCCGCTGACCATCGAGCCGAATGCGACGCTGGCCGATGCGCTGGCACTGATGGAGCGTTACGGCATCCATGGCATTCCGGTGACCGAGGGGCAGGGCGGCAAGCTGGTCGGCATCCTGACCAACCGTGACGTGCGCTTCGCCAGCAACATGCAGCAGCCGGTGCATGAACTGATGACCAAGGATCGCCTGATCACCGTGCGCGAGGGCGTGTCCAGCGCCGAGGCCAAGAAGCTGCTGCACCAGCATCGCATCGAGAAGCTGCTGGTGGTGGATGGCGACTATCGCTGCGTCGGCCTGATCACGGTGAAGGATATCGAAAAGGCCCGCCTGCACCCGAATGCCAGCAAGGACGAGCAGGGCCGGCTGCGCTGCGCCGCTGCGGTGTCCACGGGCGCCGATGGCCTCGAACGCGCCCAGGCGCTGATCGATGCCGGTGTCGATATCGTGATCGTCGATACCGCGCATGGCCATTCCAGCCGCGTGCTGGAAACCATCGCGGCGATCAAGAAGCGCTCGAACCTGACGCAGGTGATCGGCGGCAACGTCGCCACCTCGGAAGGCACCAGGGCGCTGATCGACGCTGGCGTGGATGCCGTCAAGGTCGGCATCGGCCCGGGCTCGATCTGCACCACGCGCATCGTCGCCGGTGTTGGCGTGCCGCAGCTGACGGCGGTGTCGGATGCCGTCGCGGTTGCCAACAAGGCCGGCGTGCCGGTGATCGCCGATGGCGGCATCAAGTTCTCGGGCGATCTGGCCAAGGCGATTGCCGCCGGCGCGAGCGCCTGCATGATCGGCTCGCTGCTGGCCGGTACGGATGAAGCGCCGGGCGAGGTCTTCCTCTACCAGGGCCGCTCGTACAAATCCTATCGCGGCATGGGCTCGCTCGGCGCCATGGGCCGCGGCTCGGCCGACCGCTACTTCCAGCAGGAAGTCGGCGACAAGCTGAAGCTGGTGCCGGAAGGCATCGAGGGCCGCGTTGCCTACAAGGGTCCGGTCGGCACCATCCTGCATCAGTTGGTCGGCGGCCTGCGCGCCGCCATGGGCTATACCGGCAACGCCACACTGGAGCAGATGCGCACCAACTGCCGCTTCCTGCGCATCACCTCGGCCGGCCTGCGCGAAAGCCATGTGCATGATGTGGCGATCACCCGCGAGGCACCGAACTACCGGCAGGAGGGCTGAGGTCTCCATGACCCCCGCGGCGCGGCTCGCCGCCAGCATCGAAATCATCGCCGAGATATTACAGCGCGCCGCTGCCGCCGACCGTGTGGTCACCGAATGGCAGCGGCGCAGCCGTTTTGCCGGCGCCAAGGACCGGCGCGCGATCACCGATGGCGTCTATGCCGTGCTGCGCGAGCAGGGCATGCGGCGCTGGCGTGTGCAGGCGGCAGGCGCCGAACTGACGCCGCGGCTGCTGGTCTTCGCCGATGCGGCCACGCCGCTGCATGTCTGGCGCGATCTCTGCGGCAACGGGCCTTATGCGCCGCCCGCACTGGACGAGACCGAAATTGCCGCGTTGTCGAAACTGCCGAGCGATGAAGACGCGCCGCTCTGGGCGCGCGCCAACCTGCCGCCGGAAGTGGCCGGGATGGTGCAGGCCGCGTTTGGAGCTGATACCGAGATGGAACTGGCGGCGTTGAACGGCCGCGCGCCGCTCGACCTGCGGGTCAACACCCTGCAGGGCAATCGCGAGATGGTGCTGGAGCAGCTGCGCGCCGATGGCATCGCGGCCGCCTTCACGCCGATGTCACCGATCGGCATCCGCATTCCCGAGCGCGTCCGGCTGGATATGAATTCATTATACCGCGATGGCCTGATCGAACCGCAGGACGAGGCCGCCCAGCTCGCCGGCCTTCTCGTGGATGCGAAGCCGGATGAAACCGTGGTCGATCTCTGCGCCGGCGCCGGCGGCAAGACGCTGCTGCTGGCCGCCAGCATGCGCAACCAGGGCACATTGCATGCCTGCGACAACGATCCGCGCCGGCTGGCGCGTCTCGCCCCGCGGCTGGAACGCGCGCATGCTCGCAACATCGTGATCCGCGACGCCGATGCGATGCCCGATCTGCTGCGCGAACTGGAAGGCAGGGCGGATCGCGTGCTGCTTGATGTGCCCTGTTCGGGCAGCGGCACCTGGCGGCGCAATCCGGAAGCACGCTGGCGCTACGATCCTGCCACACTTGACGAGGTTCTGCGTCGGCAGCGCGGGTTACTCAGCGACGGCGCGAAACTGGTGCGGCCGGGCGGGCGGTTGGTCTATGCCACCTGTTCGATCCTGCCGGCCGAGAATGGCGACCAGGCCGACTGGTTCCTGGCACATCACGCCGAGTTTACGGCGCTGCCGCTGGCCGATGCCTGGCCCGCCGGTGTAACCGATCAGCGTATCCGGTCGGGCCATCGGCTGGTGCTGACGCCATACCGGCACGGCACCGACGGTTTCTTCGCCGCCGCATTTGTGAGGCGGCCATGACCGCCCGGATACCTCGGCTTCCCGCGGCTTCCCGCCTGATGCCCGCCTTGTGGGACAGTGGCCCGGCCCAGCCGCTCCGGCATATACTGGCGGGCATCTGGTCGAAGGAGCCCGCCATGACCAATTTCCGCACCGCCACCGTTGCTTTCACCCTGCTGGCTGCTGTTGCGCTGGCGCTGCCGCAGTCGAGTTTCGCCATGGGCAGCAGCGATCCGTCGACTGGCGCAGCCAAGGCGGCCGATCCCAATTTCGCCGAAGGCAAGAAAGCCATCGACGCCAAGGACTGGCCGAAGGCTGCTGACCTGTTTCAAAAGGTCGTGGCGAAGGACGAGAAGAATGCCGACGCCTTCAACTGGCTCGGCTATGCCCTGCGCAACCAGGGCGACTACCCGAAGGCCTTCGCGGCTTACGAGAAGGCGCTGGGCATCGATCCGCGCCATCGCGGCGCCCATGAATATATCGGCGAGGCCTATCTGAAGGTGAACAATGTCGCCAAGGCGGAGGAACACCTCAAACGCCTGGACAGCATCTGCACCTTCGGCTGCGCCGAACTGACGGAACTCAAAACCAAGATCGCCGCCTTCAAGGCCGGCAAGCCCAGTTAAATTCTCACAGCACAGGAGTTCGGGAACGCCGATGGCGGAGCGCATTCTTATTATCGATTTCGGATCGCAGGTGACCCAGCTGATCGCGCGCCGCGTGCGCGAGGCCGGCGTGTATTGCGAGATCGTGCCCTTCCAGAAGGCGGACAAGTGCCTCGATCTCGTCAATGACCACGGCACGCTGAAGGGCATTATCTTCTCCGGCGGGCCGGCCTCGACCACGGAAGAATTCTCGCCCCGCGCACCGGAAGGCGCGTTCAAGCTCGGCCTGCCGATCTTCGGCATCTGCTACGGTGAACAGACCATCTGTATGCAGCTCGGCGGCAGCGTCGAGACCGGCCATCATCGCGAATTCGGCCGCGCCTTCCTTGAGATCAAGGACGACTGCGCGCTGTTCGATGGCGTCTGGGCCAAGGGTGAGAAGCACCAGGTCTGGATGAGCCACGGCGACAAGATCACCGAGATCCCGACCGGCTTCCGCGCCGTCGGGGGGGGGGGGGGGGGGGGGGGGGG
>JAEYSS010000054.1 GCA_023434425.1 Pseudomonadota bacterium
GTCGGCAGCGAGGTGGCAAAACCCTGGCAGCCGGTCTGGGCATAGAGGTCGATCAGGCGGGTATCCGGCCCGATATCCAGGATGCGCACGGCGCAGAAGCGCTGGATGTAATTGAAGGCATCGGCGATGCGGCTGGCCGGCGTGCCTTGCGGGATATTGGTGATCACGATCGACAGATTGCGGAACAGGCCGGCCGGCAGATCCTTGAAGCGGTCGAGATAGATGTTGCGCGAGCGCGAGGTCGCCAGCGTGGCAAACGACACCGGAATGGAGATGAAACCCCTGTGGCCGCCGGTCACCATGCGGTGCAGGCCGAGCAGGGCGGTGGTGAGCCGGTAGCGGTCGAGCAGGAATTCCAGTTCGTCCGGATCTTCCAGCATCGGATCGCTGGCATCGGCGGCACGGCCGGTCGGCATATGCGTGACATGCACGGTGTAGAAGGAGAAGGCGCGGCGCCGCATGCTGAAATTCGGATAGAACGACGCCTGGCATTCCTTCAGGAAAGCGGCGCTGGTCTTTTTCTGGAACAGCGAGGTCAGCGACTGGTCGAGATCGGTCAGGTCGGGGCCGGCGCCCATCACCGGTGCGGGGCGGTGCTGGGCAGTCTCGGCGAAACCGCCCTGCAGCGGCTCGTCGCCGAACAGCAGCACGTCGCCGCTGGCGGCCGGTGTGCCGGTGGTTTCGGCGCCGCCGGTTTTCACATGCTGCAGCAATTCGTCCATCGAATGCACCTGCCGGGACAGGAAGTCGCTGTCGACTTCGGCGACGCTGGAAGCGATGCTGATCTGATGTTCGGGCAGTTCGCCGAGGATCAGGCGTTCGGCTTCCTGTGCGATCGCGGCGGCTCTCGCCTTGGCCTGCGCATGATTGAGCTGCACGAACAGCACCAGATAATCGTCGTTGTCGAGATGGAAATGGGTATCGCCGGCTTCGAGGCGGTCGCGGATCACGCCTTCGACGATGCGGTGGATGGTGGCGCGGCGTTTCGGCCAGTCGGCGCCGAGCGCCTCGCGCACGGTCTCCAGTCCGATCATCTGCAGATTGCCAGCCTGGATCTTGCGCGGCAGCGGTGCAGTGCCGGCCACCACGCGCAGATGCGGCGCAGTCCCGCTGCGGCGGGCGGCGCGGGTCTCCGCGGCATCCTCCTCGCTGAACAGAAACGCTTTCACCCGGTCGAACACGGACATGACACTTCCTCCTTGCTCCAGTATGGCCGCGTCCCGCCGCAACGGGAGTTACTTGCCGGTTATGCTGCAACCGAAGGGCATTACTTTTTGGAAAGGAGAGCGTGACTGAAGCCGCGGTTTTCCGGCGCGATCAACCGGGGCGGGATTACGCTACAGGGTCTTCACCATCGCAAACGTGGCGCCGCCCGGATGCGGGAAATAGCCAAGCTTGCGATAGCCGAGACGCTCGTAGAATTCGACGCCGGTGAGCGAGGCCGAGAGTTCGAGCTGCGCCACTCCGCGCTGCCGCGCAAAGGCCTCGATATGGTCGACCAGCAGGCTGCCCAGGCCGAGCCGCTGGCGCTCGGGCGAGACGAACAGCGCCCACAGCTGGCCATGCGCATAGGCCCCGGTGCCGGCGATTTCGCCGTCGATCTCGGCGATGAAGACATCCTGGCTGCGGATGCGGGCGCGCACGCGCTCCAGCGAGAAGCCGGCATAGACACGGCTGATCTCGGTCACCGAATAATCGGCCGCGTTGCTGACGCGCAAAGTGCGCCGGATCAGCGCGGTGATCGCTTCGGCGTCACGCTGGTCGGCGGGACGGATCGGGATGGCGAACATGGAGAGTCAGATAGGGTGCGGTGGGGGAAACCAAAGTTGTCCGGTTCAGTTCGTCATGGTCGGGCTCGACCCGACCATCTCAGGCAGGACTGCGAAAGATCCTCGGGTCGAGCCCGAGGATGACGGTGTTATGCGGGCCGGGTGTTAAGGAATAATGTCCTCTATAATGTTCTATTTTTGTTTACATAAAGGCCGAGCCGCGCTATCCTGATCCGCCTCTGGGATGTCATCCGATGGAGGCCCTCATGGCTCAGACCGAGATCGAACCGGCGCAGGCTGCCCAGCCCGCCGGCAAAAAACGTGTGCGTATCGACTGGAAACGCGGTGCGGCTTTGCTGATGGCGGGTGAGACGCCCGACGCGGTGGCTGCAGCGCTGGGCGTCACCCAGGACAGGCTCTGGCTGCATCTGCGCCGCAGCGCGCGGTTCCAGTTCCTGCTGCGCCAGGCGCGCGAGACCCAGCTGCTGCTCGGGCGGCTGAAACTTGAAGCGACCGCCAATGCGGCGGCGATCCGCTGTGCGGAGAAGGCCGAGAAGCCGCCGGCGCGCCTGTTCGAGGAGTTCAGGAGCGCCAGCCAGCCGGCCTGGGCCTCGCCGTGTACCGGCGACATGGTGCAGCGCCTGGCCGACAGCCTGCGCCGCGCGCCGAAGCGTCGCCCGCATGTCGCGAAGGCGCCGGACAAGGCTGCGATCAGCGCGAATAAGGCTGCAACAAGCGAAAATAAGACTCAGATAAGCGAGAATAAGACTCAAATAAGCACGGACAAGAGTCGGACAAGCACGGATAAGCCTGTCGCCGGCGCGGACAGCACTGCGGATAAGATACTGAAAGATCAGCCTGCAGCGCCGCAACGACCGGCGGCCGCGCCCACGCCATCATCCCGCATCCCGCGCTTCGGCGCGCAGCTCGGCCCGCACGGGGAGACCATTCAACGCACCGACATCTTCGGCCGTCCCCTGCCGGATGGGGAGCCGCCAATACCGGATCGGCAGGGTCGGGTTTGACGATGTGATGACGCAACTCCACAGACCGTCACCCTCGGCCTTGTGCCGAGGGTCCATCTGCGTGTTCCGATGCGCGGAGGGTTGGGATGGATCCTCGGGTCAGGCCAGAGGATGACAGTGTTTGTGTGGACGGGTTCGATACACATTCGTCGTTCCCGCGAAAGCGGGAACCCAGTCGTTCCGTTGCGTGGACCCCCGCCCGTCGCGCTTTGCGCGACAGGAATTGTAT
>JAEYSS010000090.1 GCA_023434425.1 Pseudomonadota bacterium
CGAGTTCGTCGAGTTCTTCCGGTTCTGCCTTTGCCGCTTCCACCCAGTCCTGCATGATCGGCCAGGCCATGATGGTCTGGCAGTAGGCGGCGCATTCCGGATCCAGCTTCACGTCATAGGTCAGGAAGCGGGTGCAGACCGGCGCATACATCGCATCGGCCACCGTCGGTTTCGCGCCGAACAGCCAGGGGCCGCCATAGGCGGTGAAGCAGTCGCGCCAGATCGTCACCACGCGGTCGATATCGGCCTGGGCGCCGGCCCAGACCCTGAAGCCGGGATAATGCGCCTTGAGATTCATCGGCAGCGCCGAGCGCAGGTTGGCGAAGCCGGAATGCATCTCGCCCGAGATCGAGCGGCAATGCGAGCGCTGCACCATATCCGCGGGCAGCAGCCCGGCATCGGGGAAGATTTCCCGCAGGTAATTGCCGATCGCCAGGGTGTCCCAGACCGAGACCGCGCCATGGGTCAGCCGCGGCACCAGGAAACTGGGCGACAGCAGCAGCAGCTCGGCGCGGGTCGAGGGGTCGTCGCTGGACAGCAGGACTTCCTCGAAATCCAGCCCGGCCATGCGGCAGAGCAGCCAGCCGCGCAGCGACCAGGAGGAGTAATTCTTGCTGCTGATGGTCAATGTGGCCTTCATCCGCCCGCGCCCCCTGTCCGGTCCCCAGACTTAAGTCTGCCACATATATCTCGCATTGCAGCAAAAACTGCATTAGCTTTTTTACCCAAGAGGCGGTGGGTCGTCGTTTTGCACTCCGGGGGGAGGGCGCGACCCGGCGCTGCCAGCCGGTTCGTGAGTGCCGCCCGCGTCGATGATGTATCTGGCCTACCAGACCCAAGCCAATCTGATGGCGCCGCTGCGCGCCATGGCCGAACAGGCCTTGCCCGGCCTGCGCCAGGCGGCGGGCGACAATCTCTTTCTGCGCGGTTTTGCCGCCGCCACCGAGATGCTGGCCCGGGCGGGCCTGAGCCACGGCCGGCCGCCCTACAATATTTCGCATGTGCGGATCGGCAACCGCGAGGTGCCGGTGACGGAAGAGCCGGCGCATGTGACGCCGTTCGGCACGCTGCTGCATTTCAAAAAGGAATTCGCCCCCTCGCAGGCGCAACTCGGCGAACAGCCGCGCGTGCTGGTGGTGGCGCCGCTGTCGGGTCATTTCGCCACCCTGCTGCGCGACACCGTGGCCACCATGCTGCCGGATCACGATGTCTATATCACCGACTGGCACAATGCGCGCGACGTGCCGCTGTCTGCCGGCCGCTTCGGCTTCGAGGATTATGTCGATCACCTGATCAGGTTCATGGAAGCGATCGGGCCGGGCGGGCATATCGTGGCGGTCTGTCAGCCCTGCGTGCAGGCGCTGGTGGCGACCGCCGTGATGGCGGAAGCCAAAAACAAATGCACGCCGCGCTCGATGACGCTGATGGCCGGGCCGGTCGACTGCCGCCTCAACCCCACCAAGGTGAACGACCTGGCGGTGGGCAAGCCGATCGACTGGTTCGAAAGCAAGCTGATTTCCGAAGTGCCGCAGGGCCTGCCGGGCGCCGGGCGCCGCGTCTATCCCGGCTTCGTGCAGCTCACGGCCTTCATGAGCATGAACATGGACCGCCATGTGAAGGCGCATGTCGAACTGTTCCAGCATCTGTGGCAGGGCAATCACGAACAGGCGACCAAGACCAAGGATTTCTACGACGAGTATTTCGCCGTGCTCGATCTCGATGCCGATTTCTATCTGGAGACCGTGCAGTGGGTGTTCCAGGAATACCGCCTGGCCACCGGCGAACTGACCCATCGCGGCAGGCCGGTGACTCCGAAGGCGATCCGCAGGACCGCCTTGCTCACCGTGGAAGGCGAGCGCGACGACATCTGCGCCATCGGCCAGACCATGGCGGCGCATGACCTGTGCACCGGCATCAAACCCTATATGAAGCGCCACCACCTGCAGGCCGGCGTCGGCCATTACGGCGTGTTCAGCGGCAAGCGCTGGGCCAAGCAGATTTATCCCATTGTCAGGAACACCATCCTCGCGATGGAGTGACGGCCTGGCGATGGCGTGAGTGCCCGGCGACCGCCGGCGCCGTCCTGTTTGAGCCAGTTCCGTCCTGTTGCAGGGCCTGTTGCGTCCCGTTCCGTCCCGTTAAAGCCTGTTCCGTCCCGTTTCGTCCTGTTTCGTCCCGTTTGAGCCTGTTCGGGCCCGGGGTTCCGGCCGGTTCGTGGGTGTTCGCGGCGCTTCGCTGGTGTTCGTAGCGGTTCGTGGACGTTCGTAGAGCTTCGTTTGGGTTCGTACGGGCTCGCGCGTGTTCGTGTCGATCCTGCCAGATGTATGTCGCTGCCCCGACTTGCTGACAAATTCCGTCATCAGCCGTGCGATTACGACTGTATGCGAGACATATTCACGATGGCCGAGAGCGAAATTAGAACAAAACAAGAATATACCCATCCGCCCTTGAGGTCAAGCCAAAGCCTCGGGCATTGTCCTACGCATCACTGGGGGCGACAGGATTCCAAATTGGCGGAAGAGAAAATTACGGGTTTCTCTGACGCGGCGGCGATTTGGCGTCCGGCCGGTCTAGATGGATTCCGCGATCCAGATGCGGCATTGCGGGCGGAGATATTTAGGTATCTCCGACAACTCGGTGGCGAGGGCGGCCTCGTCACGGCGGCGCAGATCGGTGCCGGCTATACACGCCCCAACGGCGAGCATGTTGCGCTGATCACGCGGCCGCGGGGCATATTCAAGCCGCGCCAGATGTCCTCACTGCTTTCGATAAAAACGGTCGTCCCAAGGGCCGGTCGCGGTGTTTGGTATGACGATCAACGTGACGCGCATCAACAGATCTATGGCGGGCAGGAAACTGTCAGTTATTCTTTCATGGGCGAGGACGCCGATGCGGCGGATAACCGCCTGTTAAAGCAAGCCTGTGAAGCGAAGATTCCAATTGTGTATTTCCTCGGCATATCGCCGGGTCTCTACAGGATTCTAATGCCGACATTCCTCGATGAATGGAATCCGGCAGCCTTGCGAGTTGGCTTGTCGTTCGGAAACATCTCATTCGACCAGACGCAAGACGAGATGGATGTGGCGCCGCCGAGAGATGATATTCAGCGCCGTTATGCGATGAATGTTGTAAAGCGCCGCCTTCACCAGGACGCTTTTCGGCAGGCTGTTATCTCCGCCTATAAAGGACGATGTGCGTTCTCACATTTGCCGGTTTCCGCCCTGATCGACGCCGCGCATATTGTTGCCGACAGCCATGAATTGCTGGGCCAGCCGATTGTGTCGAATGGGCTGCCGCTATCTAAAATTCATCACGCAGCTTTCGACGCGCATCTGATTGGCGTCGATCCCGACTACAAAATTCATGTTTCCAAGAAGCTGCTCGGTCAACGCGATGGCCCCTTGCTGACAGCGCTTCAGAATCTAAATGGTGCAAGTCTACGCCTGCCTTTGCGAAAGCAGGATTATCCTGATCAGGATCGTTTGGCCGTCCGCTTCCAGGAATACCAGTCGCGCCTGTAAGTTTTTTGTTGGGAGTAGAACGGCATCCAGATGCAGTATGGTTCTGTCACGCTGAAGAAGATCGCATGACCCTCGACGCCAACCCCGTCCTGCGCGCCGCCTATGACTTCTGGCGCAGCCTGCCAGCGCAGCCAGCCGGCCTTCCCGATATCCGGCGGCTGGAGGCGGCCACGATTCCGCGCAATGTGCTGCCGCATCTGATCGTGGCGGAAATCACCGGCACCGATTTCAATCTCAGCCGCCTGCGCCTGGCCGGCGCCGAGATCACGCGCTGGTTCCGTGAGCTGCCCGAAGGCCTGGATGCCGCCGATTACGGCCGGCTGACCGATCCCGCCTATCTGCAGCATCTGCGCGACCTGCTGGCCGAGCTGGCCCGGCATCGCCGCCCGGTCTTCTGCCGCAGCCTTTATATCCTGCCGGGCCTGACCACGGGCGATCCGGCCAATATCGTCACCTGCGACCGCCTGGCGCTGCCCATGGCGGACGGGAGCGAGGCGATCGGCTGCATGATGCTGGCGGCGACCCTGACGGCGAGCGATTTCCGCGCCGGACCGCTGCGCATCCTGCCGCCGGAGCCCGGACTCGCGGTCCGGCACGGCGCGTTCATGCTGCCGGACTGAGAAGAATTGATAAATATCAATATGTTACATTTGGTTAAGGTAGCTACCCGCCAATTATAACATTTCTTACTGTACTAAAAATAAATTACGCACAAATACAGTTTAAATCCATTGACGCCTGCACTAGCTGTGTGGAAACTCCGGCGCACAGAGTTCAGCAGGCAGTCTCATGGCGATCGA
>JAEYSS010000190.1 GCA_023434425.1 Pseudomonadota bacterium
GCGCGATACTGTCGCAGCAACGCCGCCGCCCAGCCGATGAAATAGCCCGCACTGGCGCCCGACACCGCGATGTCGGCCTGCAGCAGCATGGCCTTGTGCGTCGTCAGGATCGCGGCCACCACGACCAGCGCGTAATGCGCAAAGAAAATGATCAGGTTGCGCGCCAGCGGCCAGCCGCTGCCCGGCAGGTCCACCGCGCGCCGCACCCGGTCGACGCCGAGCAGCGTCGGCCCGGTCGCCAGACCCAGCATCAGGCCGAGGATCAGCCCGCCAAGCCAGAAGGTCGCGATGGTGGCGGCATCGAAGGGCCGCGCCGCCAGCCCCGACAGGCCCCAGGCGATGAAAACGAGCGGCACGATGGCAACGCGGCGCAGCGCCATGCGGCGGCGCTTCAGTCCCAGGCTGCCGAGCCCGACCAGCAGGGCGAGCAGCGCCCAGACCCAGAGCGGCGTATGGGCAAGGATGCCGGTGGCGTAGTTAAGGACGGTATTCATCGCCACAGGCTGGCGACAGACTGCGGCGCCAACAACCGCATTTCCGCCGCAGTGTGATGGTGTTTACGCAACCGGCTGCAGGATGCCGTGCTGCAGCCGCACACTGGCGATTCGGCCCCCGTTGCGCTAGACAAGCGGTGCCCTATTTATCTTTGGCCGGCAATTTCAACCGGTAGTCCTTTGGAATCAATGCGTTATGGATAGAATTCGGTTGCGCGGCGGCAAGCCGCTCGAAGGCAGCATCGGCATCGGCGGCGCCAAGAACGCGGCCCTGCCGCTGATGGCGGCCAGCCTGCTGAGCGAGGAGACGCTGACGCTCTCCAACGTGCCGCATCTGGCCGATATCGCCACCATGGCGCATCTGCTGCAGCAGCATGGCGTGGACATCTCGATGGACGGCGGTAACGGCACGCCCGAAGGCCGCACCATGCATCTCAATGGCGGCAAAATCACCTCCACGGTGGCGCCCTATGACATCGTGCGCAAAATGCGCGCGAGTGTGCTGGTGCTTGGGCCGCTGCTGGCCCGCTTCGGCGAGGCCGAAGTCAGCCTGCCCGGCGGCTGCGCCATCGGCACGCGGCCGGTCGATCTGCATATCATGGGGCTGAAGGCGCTGGGCGCCGAGATCAATGTCGAGAACGGCTATATCAAGGCGAGGGCGAAGAAAGGCCTGAAGGGCGCAGTGATCCGCTTCCCGCAGGTCTCGGTCGGCGCCACCGAAAACCTGCTGATGGCGGCGGCGCTGGCGGACGGCACCACCGTGCTCGAAAACGCCGCCCGGGAACCCGAGATCACCGATCTGGCGCATTGCCTGGTGGCGATGGGCGCGATGATCGACGGCATCGGCAGCGAGCATCTCACCGTGCATGGCAAGCCCTCCCTGCGTGGCGGCACGCACAAGATCGTGCCGGACCGTATCGAGATCGGCACGTATCTCGCCGCCGTGGCGATCTGCGGCGGCAAGGTGGAGCTGACCGGCGCACGCCTCGACCTGATCGAGGCGGTGGCCGAGAAGCTGACAGAAGCAGGCTGCGCGATCAGCGAGACCACGCGCGGCATCTCGATCGCGCGCAACGGGTCGCGGCTCAAGGGCGTCGATTTTCTCACCGCGCCCTATCCGGGCTTCCCGACCGACATGCAGGCGCAGATGATGTCGCTGATGGCGGTCGCCGAAGGCGCCTCGATGATCACCGAGACGATTTTCGAAAACCGCTTCATGCATGTTCCCGAACTGACGCGCATGGGAGCCAATATCGTGGTGCATGGTTCATCCGCGCTGGTGCGCGGCGTGCCGAAGCTGACCGGTGCGCCGGTGATGGCCACCGATCTGCGCGCCTCGGTGTCGCTGGTATTGGCCGGCCTGGCGGCTGAAGGCGAGACAGTCGTCAACCGCGTCTATCATCTCGATCGCGGCTATGAGCGGCTGGAAGACAAGCTGTCGGCCTGCGGCGCGGATATCGAAAGACTGAAGGACTGAACGGATGGAAGAGCGCCGCAAGCCGCCGCGTTTTCCGCCTTTGCGTTTGCGCGCAGAGGACGCGGAGGATGTGACCGTGCTGGCGGCCTGCCTGCAGGATGCGACCCTGCGCGCCGCCGACATGACCTTCCAGCCGAAGCAGCGGCGCTTTGTCATGGTGCTCAACCGTTTCCGCTGGGAAGACGAGAACCGCGTCGATGCGCGCGGCAAGCTGGTGCGGGCGCTGCCGCATGTGCGCGTGCCGGCCGGCCTGCATTTCGACGGCGTGCTGAAGGTGCAGTCGACCGGCATCGACCGGATGGATGCCAAAGCGCCGCTCGAGCTGCTCTCGATTATTGCCGAGCCGCTGGGCGAAGAGCCCTCGGCCGTGCTGACATTGGTATTTGCCGGCGGCGGTGCCGTCCGGCTCGAAGTCGAATGCGTGGACGCACAGATGCAGGATCTGGGAACTCCCTATCCGGTGCGTCGCGCGCCCAAGCATAAGGAAGTGTCATGAGCGTGTCCGATTCGAACAAGCTGGTCATGGCCCTGCCCAAGGGCCGCATCCTGAAAGAGGTGATGCCGCTGCTGCTGGCGGCCGGCATCGAGCCAGAGAAGGACTTCTCCAACGAGGACAGCCGCAAACTGCGCTTTGCCACCAGCCAGCCCGATATCGAGCTGATCCGCGTGCGCAGCTTCGATGTCGCGACCTTCGTGGCCTTCGGCGCCGCCCAGCTCGGCGTCTGCGGCAACGACGTGCTGATGGAATTCGACTTTCCGGAAATCTATGCGCCGCTCGACCTCGATATCGGTCATTGCCGTCTTTCCGTTGCCGAACCGGCGTCGCTTTCGGCCTCCGACGATCCGAAGCGCTGGAGCCATGTGCGCGTCGCCACCAAGTATCCGCATGTGACGCAGAACTATTTCGCCGCGCGCGGCGTGCAGGCCGAATGCATCAAGCTGAACGGCGCGATGGAACTGGCGCCCACACTCGGCCTGTGCCGGCGCATCGTCGATCTGGTCTCCACCGGAGCGACGCTGAAGGCCAACGGTCTGGTCGAAGTCGAAGTGATCGCGCAGGTCACCTCGCGGCTGGTGGTCAACCGCGCAGCCCTGAAAACCCGCCCGATCCAGGTCGGCGGCTGGCTGGAGAAATTCACGGCAGCGGTCAGGGCGGCGAATGCGGCCAAGGCTGCGAAGAAGGCGGCCGGCTGATGCCTGTCTCGCTCAACGCCGCCGACAAGGATTTCACCGCGCGCTTCAACGCGATGGTGAAATCCAAGCGCGATGCCGAGGCCGATGTCTCGACGGTCGTGGCGCAGATCATCGCCGATGTCCGCAAGCGTGGCGACGCGGCTTTGCATGAGCTGAATGCAAAATTCGACCAGGTCGATTCGGCGAAGCTCGGCCTGCGCATCGCGCAGGGCGAGATCGATGCCGCAGCGAAACAGGTTGACCAGCAGACTCTCGCCGCGCTCGAAACCGCCGCTGCCCGCATCCGCGATTTCCATGCGCGGCAGAAGCCGGCCGACGATTTCTATACCGATGCCCAGGGCGTGCAGCTCGGCCATCGCTGGACCGCGCTGGATGCCGTGGGGCTTTACGTTCCCGGCGGCAAGGCAGCATACCCGTCGTCGGTGCTGATGAACGCTATTCCGGCGGTGGTGGCCGGCGTGCGCCGCGTCGTCGTCACGCTGCCCACACCGGGCGGCGAACTCAACCCGCTGGTGATGGCGGCATTGAAACTGGCCGGCGTGACGGAAGTCTACCGCGTCGGCGGTGCGCAGGCCGTGGCCGCACTGGCCTACGGCACCGAAAGCATCCCCGCGGTCGACAAGATTACCGGCCCGGGCAACAGCTTTGTCGTCACCGCGAAACGTCTGGTCTTCGGCAAGGTCGGCATCGACAATCCGGCCGGGCCGTCGGAGATCCTTGTCGTGGCCGATGCGAAGAACGATCCGGCCTGGATCGCCGCCGATCTGCTTAGCCAGGCCGAGCATGACGAAGTGGCGCAGTCGGTGCTGATCACCGACGATGCCGGCTTCGCCGAACAGGTCGGCGCCGCGGTGCGCCAGCAACTCTCGACCATGCCGCGCAGCCACATCGCCACGGCAAGCTGGGAAAAATTCGGCGCGCTGATCACGGTGGGCAAACTCTCCGACGCGGTTCCTCTCGTCGATACCATCGCGCCCGAGCATCTCGAACTCGCCATCGACGATCCGCAATCGCTCGCGAACAAGGTGCGGCATGCCGGTGCGATCTTCCTCGGCCGCCATACGCCGGAAGCGATCGGCGATTACGTCGCCGGGCCCAATCACGTGCTGCCCACCGCCGGTGCTGCGCGTTTCGCCTCGGGCCTGAACCTGCTGGATTTCATGAAGCGCACCACGCTGGTTCAGTGCGATGCCGCCTCGCTGCAAAAGATCGGCCCGGCCGCCGTCGCACTGGCCAATGCCGAAGGCCTGCAGGGCCACGCACTCTCGGTCTCGATCCGGTTGCCTAAAGGGACCGCATGAGCGAACGGACGCCGCCGGACTGCCACCGCCTCGTCGATGTACAGCTCGACGAGCGCACGGTGGTGCGCCGCTCGGCCGATATCGAGCATGAGCTGAAGGTCGCGATCTTCGATCTGCTGGAGCAGAACACTTTCTCGCCGGTCGGCGCGCATGACAACCAGGGGCCGTTCCAGCTGTCGCTCGGCATCGCCGACAACCGGCTGGTGTTCGATATCAGCGACGAAACCGCAGTGCCGCTCGGCAAGATCATTCTGGCGCTGTCGCCCTTCCGCCGGATCGTGAAGGATTATTTCGAGATCTGCGACAGCTACTACCAGGCGATCAAGCGCTCGTCGCCGTCGCAGATCGAAACCATCGACATGGCGCGGCGCGGCATCCACAACGAGGGTTCCGAACTGCTGCGCGAGCGGCTGAAGGGCAAGATCGACTGCGATTTCGATACGGCGCGCCGCCTGTTCACCGTCATCTGCGTCCTGCATATCCGGTAAGCCCGCATGGACGCTCGGCTACCCGGCAGCGTGCTGTTCTGTTGCACCATGAACAGCGTCCGGTCCCCGATGGCCGAGGGCATTCTCAAGGCGCTGTATCCCAAGCAGGTCTTCGTCGACAGCGCCGGCGTGCGCAAGGAAAAGGTCGATCCGCTCGCTGTCGAGGTGATGGACGAGATCGGGCTGGATATCGGCAAGCACCGCTCGAAGAATTTCGAGGATCTGGAAGACAGTTCGTTCGACCTGATCATCTCGCTGTCGCCCGAGGCGCAGCACACCGCCGTCGACATGACCCGCACCATGGCCTGCGACGTCGAATTCTGGAATACCTTCGATCCCACCATCGTGGAAGGCACGCGGGAACAAAGATTGGCGGCCTATCGCGAGGTGCGCGACTTCCTGAACCGGAAAATCCGCGAGCGTTTCGCAAGGCGCTGAAGCGGTTTCTTGACCTGCGTCAAGGTTGCGATCGCCGGACGGTCTAGTCTGTCCTCTGCAAACAAGGAGACTGGAATGTCGCATTATCATGCCGTGGTCTGGCTCGATCACGCCGAAGCCCGCATTTTCCATTTCGACCGCGACTCGGCCGAGAAGATGACGGTGCATGGCCACAAGCATCACCTGCATCACAAGGCCAGTTCCGTGATGGGCTCGGGCCGTGAACCGGCGGATGTCGCCTTTTACGACGAGATCGTAAAGGCCCTGGACGGCGCCGCGGAAATCCTGCTGCTCGGACCGGGTGCCGCAAAGACAGAACTCTTCCGCCATGCGACCAAGGCGCATCCCCAGCTGGAACAGCGCATCCTCGGCGTCGAAACCGTGGATCATCCGACCGATGGCCAGGTGGTCGCCTATGCGCGCAAATACTTCCACGCCAAGGACCGCATGCGGCCGCTGCTTCCCGGCTGAGCGGGCCCTGCCGCAAATCCGCCAAGATTGGCGGATCATATCCGGACAACGATAAGACCGGAGTCGAACCATGATCCGCCGCCTTGCCTTTCCCGTTCTCGCCCTGACCCTGTTCGCTGTCGCCGCCTGCGACAACGCCGGCGCACAGACCGTGCAGCGCACGCTGCCCGACGATGCCACCTTGCTGACGCTGTCGGAATCGGCCGAACGCGACGTCACGCCGGATACCATGCGCGCGCGCCTGATGGCGCAGGCCACGTCTGAATCCGCCGCAACCTCGCAGTCCAGCGTCAATGCCGCCATGACCCGCGCGCTCAACCGGGTGAAAGCCCTCGGGCTGGAGGTCGAGACCGGCAGCTACAATACCTATCAGGAAAGCCCGCAGCGGCCGCAGACTCTGCCGGCCGGGGCCAAGCCGCCGGCGCCGCTGTGGCGCGCCCAGCAGAGCCTGATCATCACCTCGAAGGACGATGCCAAGCTGCTGGAAGCGGTCGGCGCGCTGCAGACCGAAGGTCTGGCGCTGCAGGAGCTGGGCTACATGCTGTCGCGCGAGCAGCAGCGCGGCCAGCAGGACGAGATGTTCGCCGAAGCGCTGCAGCGGCTCGCCGCCCGCGCCGAAAAGGCGGCCGCCGCGCTCGGCATGCGGTTCGAAGGCTGGGCCCGTGTCGGCCTCAACGGCGGCATGGTGGCGCGGCCGGTGATGATGAAATCGATGGCTATGTCGGCGCGGCAGGAAATGGCGCCGCCGGTGGCCGCGGCCGGCGAACAGACCGTCACCGTCACGGTCGATGGCGAAGCCATCCTGCGCCGCCGCTGAAACCTCAGGTCAGTTCGCGCAGTCCGGCCGGAGTCTGGATCAGCGCGCGATAGCGCAGCCGCGTGCCGGCGTGCAGTTCGGGTGCATTGACGATGCCGAGCGCGGTGTAGAGCGCGGCGATGCGTGCCGGTTCCGGATATTCCAGGATCACCGATTCCAGTCGCGCACCGGCATCGGCCATGGCGGCGACCGAGGGCGGCTTGCCCAGCCGGTCGATCACCGAGGGGGCCGCACCATCCAGCGGCAGCGCGCCGTCCTCCGGAATCGCGAAGCAGAAACTGCCATTGGCGCTGGTGAAGGCCACCTTGCGACCCAGCACCGGCCCGTGCCGCGCCAGCACGGCGTCGATGTTCCCCGTTCGCGCCACCCAGCCGCGCAGCCGCCGCCCTTCTTCCCAGTCGGCACGGACCGCCGCCGCATCGTCGAGCCCGAACCAGCGGGCGCGGCCGGGCCGTGGCGCTGCCGGGTCCGCCGCGATGATTTCCAGATAGACGCTCTCGCCCTGTTCGTCGCCGGTCAGGCGCAGCAGGTGATTATGCGTGCCCATATCCGGATGCTGCCGGCCGAAGGGCACGTCGATATCGAGGCAGGCGCGCACATGCGCCACGCCCTCGGCAAGGGTGGGCGCAATGACGGTGATATGGTCGAGCTCCAGCATGTCGTCCGTCTTAAAGGCCGGATGCGCCGCCGGTCCAGACCCCGCAGGGGCGAGGTCGCAGCCGACGGTCGCATTTCAATTTCCGGTCTACGCCGCGGGGCGGCTAATCGCCGCAGTGCGGTTAACTATACGCGTTCCCGGGCGCCCTGGCCGCGCCCCGAGCCGAACAGTGCTTGCGATGGCGGAAAGCCGCCCCTAAATAGAGGCGCCTCCACGCGAGACCCGAACTTTGCCTGCCGCACCGCTGCCCCCGAATGAAGCTGCCCGCCTCGCCGACCTGCGCAGCTTCGGCATTCTCGATACGCCCTACGATCCGCGCTTCGATCGGCTGGCGCGGCTGGCGGCGCGCGTCTTCGGCACCTCGGGTGCGGCGATCACCCTGCTCGATGCGGATCGTTTGTGGTTCAAGGCCCATGTCGGCCTCGATGTGCGCGAAGTGCCGCGCGAAACCGGCTTCTGTTCCTGGACCATCCTCAACGCCGACTTATGCGTTGCCGAAGACATGCAGGCCGACAGCCGTTTCGCCGACAATCCCTTGGTCAAGGCATCGGAAGGCGGCCTGCGCTTCTATGCCGGCGCACCGCTGATCAGCCGCGACGGCCATTGCATTGGCGCGCTGGGGATTTTCGATTCCGTCCCGCGCAAGTTCGACGATGTGCAGCGCGGCCATCTGAAGGAATTCGCTGCCCTGGCGCTCGATGCGCTGGAACTGCATCGCTCGCTCGCGGAAACCGAAGCGGCGCGCGAGGAGGCCATGCTGGCCTCGCGCTCGAAGGGCGAGTTCCTTGCCTTTATGAGCCACGAGCTGCGCACGCCGCTGAATGCCGTGATCGGTTTCGCCGAGATGCTGCAAAGCGAAGCCTATGGCCCGCTCGGCGACGATCACTACAAGGATTATGCCGGGCTGATCCGCCAGGCCGGCCAGCATCTGCTGGAAGTGATCAACTCGATCCTCGACCTCAGCCGCATCGAAGCCGGCAAGATGACACTGACGCTCGACCGGCTGAAGGTGGTGGACGAGGCCGATGCGGTGATCTCGCTGCTGCTGACCCAGGCGCGGCAGAAGGAACTGTCGCTGGTGATGGATGCCAGCCTGCATGGCCTGCCGGCGCTGCAGGCCGACCGCAGCGCCTTCCGCCAGGTGCTGCTCAACCTGATCTCCAATGCGATCAAGTTCACCCCGACCGAAGGCCGCATCGTGGTGACCGGCGCGGCGGAGAAGAACACGGTGCGCATCAGCATCAGCGACGACGGCCCCGGCATCGCGCCGGCCGATCTGGTGCGGCTGGGCGAGGCCTTCTACCAGGCCGGTCCGAAGAACCAGCGCCGCCAGGGCACCGGCCTCGGCCTCGCCATCTCGCACCGCCTGATGGCCTTGCATGGCGGCAGGCTGAAGATCGCCAGCGAACTCGGCCGCGGCACCACCGCGACGATGGTGTTTCCGCGCAACCAGGATTGAGCGCTTTGTCATTCGTCGCTCCCGCGATGGCGGGAGCCCAGTGCGTTCGCAGCCTGAGCGCTGGACTCTGGATCCCCGCTCTCTCAAAGATCGTCATCCTCGGGCTTGTCCCGAGGATCCAGCTGTCCCACCCCGCATGCGATAGCCATGGGATGGACCCTCGGGGCAAGCCCGAGGGTGACGGTAGGCATTTACGACGATAGAGTGCGCAGATCAATTTTAGGGATACCCACAATGCTGCGCTCACTCTTCGCTGCCGCTCTTCTCGCTCTCTGCGCCTCGCTGCCTGTCGCCGCCGCCGATCTGGCGCAGCCGAAGGGTCCGGTGGTGCTGACCATTCATGGCAAGGTCGCCAATACCAATCGCGGCGCGCTGAACGACTTCGAGGATGCCTTCTTCAAATTCGGCAATGTGACCTTCGCCAGGGCGGCGCAGTTCGATCTCGCCATGCTGGAAAAACTCGGCATGAAGACGCTCAGCGTGAAATACGACACCTGGCCGAAGGCCTATAAGTTCGAGGGTCCGCTGCTGGCCGATGTGCTCAAGGCCGCCGGCGCGACCGGAAAAAGCATCAAGGTCTATGCGCTGGACGGCTATGGCGCGGACATTTCGATGGACGAGCTGCGGCAGTATCCGGTGCTCCTGGCGCTCAAGGCCGATGGCAGATATCTCGGCCTGGGCGGTCGCGGGCCGACCTGGGTGGTCTATCCGCGCGACGACCGGCATCCCGGACTGAAAAGCCATGACGATGCCAAATGGGTCTGGTCGGCGCTGCGGATCGAGGTCGAGTGACCTGCAAATCTGTAAGACGTTGATTTATATACCATAAATTTGCCGGGCCGCGCCGGGATCGCGGCAGGCCCGGCGGAATGGCCGAATCGAGCCATGCGCCTGACACTGCTTGATTTTCCGGCCCACCGCGCGCATGTTCTCGCCCGCGCTTTCGAGCGCAGTTGAACCCGCGCCGCCCCGGCGCGTGATGACCGTATTTCAGAGGCTGAATGGCGAAGGAAGAATTGCTGGAATTCCCCGGCGTGGTGGACGAGTTGCTGCCCAATGCCATGTTCCGGGTGAAGCTCGATAACGGCCACGAAGTGCTGGCCCATACGTCGGGCAAGATGCGCAAGAACCGCATCCGCGTGCTGGCGGGCGACAAGGTCATGGTGGAAATGACCCCCTACGACCTGACCAAGGGCCGCATCACCTTCCGCTTCAAGTAAACCGATCCGGGGCCGGAACCGTGGCCGCGCCACTTCTCGTTCTGGCTTCCGCATCGCCGCGCCGCCGCGATCTGCTGCGGCAGATCGGCATCGAGCCGGCGGAAATCCTCGCCGCCGATCTCGACGAAACCCCGCAAAAATCCGAAACGCCGCGCGCGTTGGCGCTGCGGCTCTGCCAGGCCAAGGCCGGGGCGGTGGCAAAATTGCGCCCGGCCGCGCTGGTGCTGGCCGCCGATACCGTGGTGGGCGTGGGGCGCCGCATCCTGCCCAAGGCGGAAACGCCTGAGGAAGTCGCTGACTGCCTGCGCCTGTTGTCGGGCCGGCGCCATACCGTCTCCACCGGGCTCTGCCTGGTCCATCCCGACGGGCGGATCGTGGCCCGGCTGGTCGAGACCAAGGTGCGGCTGCGCCGGCTGGAGGCCGCCGAGATCGCGGCTTACGCGGCGGGCGGCGAGGGGCTGGGCAAGGCCGGGGGCTATGCCATCCAGGGCCGGGCCGAGGCCTTCATTCCCTGGATCGGCGGGTCGTATTCCAATGTCGTCGGCCTGCCGCTGGCCGAAACCGCCGGGCTCCTTCGTGGTCTGGGCTATCCGATTCTTTAACGAATCCAGCTATAAACAGGTCCGATGGCCAACGAACTGCTGATCGATGTCGGACTGACCGAAACGCGTGTCGCCCTGGTCGAGGATGACCGCCTGGTCCACCTCGATCTGGAGCGGCCCGAGCGCGATTCCGCGCTGGGCGCGATTTTCCTCGGCCGCGTGCGCCGCATCGAGAAGGGACTGCAGGCCGCCTATGTCGATATCGGGCTGAGCCGCGACGGCTTCCTCGGCCGCGACGACCTCGTGGATGCGGGCGACAAACCCATCGAGCAATGCCTGCATGAAGGCGAAACCGTTCTCGTGCAGGTCACGCGCGATCCGGTCGGCGAGAAGGGCGTCAAGCTCAGCTGCCACGTCGCGCTGCCCGGCCGCTTCCTGTCGCTGACGCCCTACGATCCCGCCGTGCGCGTCACCAGGCGGATCGTTCAGGATGCCGAGCGCATGCGGCTCGCCGCCGTGCTGCAGAGTCTGATGGCGCTGGCCGACCAGACGCCGCTGGAAGTGACCGCGCGCCTGCAGCGCGAAGTGAATGTCCGCCTGCAGCACCGGGCTGGCGACCGCCGCATCACCAAGACGACGAAACACGATCCCGAACGGCGCAATGGCGACGAACGCCGCCGGCGCATGGGCTGCATCGTCAACGCCAATGCCGATGGCGTGTCGAAGGAAGAATTGCTCGCCGACCTGCAGCGCCTGCGTTCGCGCTGGATTGCCATCGAGCAGCATCGCGCCAAGGCTGCCGGCAGCAGCGACGTGCCGGCCGAACTGTGGCGCGAGATGGGCCCGGTGGGCCGCGCGCTGCGCGATTTTGTCGGCGCCCGGCTGGACCGCATCCGCGTCAATGCCGCAGCAGGCTTTGCCGAGGCGCGCGCCTGGCTGTTCGAACATGCGCCGAACTACGTGGCGCGGCTGGAGCGTTTCGACGATCCCGCCGGCCTGTTCGAACTGTTCGAGATCGAAGCGGATATTGCCGCTGCGCTCAGCCGCCATGTCGAACTGCCGTCGGGCGGCATGATCGTGTTCGGCGAGACCGAGGCGCTCACCGCCATCGACGTCGATTCCGGCCGGGCGTCTGCGCGCGGCAATGCCTTCGAGGAACAGGCGCTGAAGATCAATCTGGAAGCCGCCACCGCGATTGCGCGCCAGCTGCGCCTGCGCGGGATCGGCGGCATCGTGGTGATCGACTTCCTGCATATGGAAAATGCCGCCTATCGGGCGCAGACGGTGAATGCGCTGCGCGAGGCGCTCAAGCGCGATCCGGCCCCCACCAAGGTGCTCGGCATGTCGTCGCTCGGCCTGGTCGAAATGACCCGGAAACGGGTCGGCGAGCCGCTGGCCGCCCGCCTGTTCGAGGATTGCCCGACCTGCGACGGCGACGGTCGCCTGCCGTCGCTGCCCGCCGTGCTGGCCGAACTGCTGCGCCGGACCTGGCGCGAGGCCCATGGCAGCCCGGGCGGCAAGCTGGAGATCGCCTGCGCACCCGATGTGGCCGCCCTGTTCGACACCGAACTGCGCGCCAAGCTGGAGCGCCAGATCGGCGCCGTGGTGCAGGTGAAGCCCGAATCGGGGCGCCGGCGCGAATCCTTCTCGGTCGGCCGGCTCGGCCGCTGACCGCGCCCCCGAGGGGGCCTATAATCCGAGTATGACAGTGTCAAAACCCTGCCCGATCTGCGGCAAGCCGTCCGATCCCGGCCGGCCGCCGTTCTGCTCGCCCCGTTGCGCCGATGTCGACCTGAACCGCTGGCTGAAAGGCGCCTATGCCATCCCGGCTGTCGAAATCGACGAGGAGGACGAGTCGGGGCAACCGGGGGATGCAGCCGGGGAGGGCGGCAGCCTCCGGCACTGATCCGGCTGCCCCCGGAAAGGGGGTGTCTATGGCCGCTCAGGGTCGCCCGTCGCCGGCCTGTTGCAGAACTGCATCACCGCCGGAAAATCCGTGGCCACCACCCCGGTTGCGGGTGCCGGCCGTCACGGTCACCGGGATTGCCCTTGCGCCGGAATGGCGGATACCCGATAAGATAAGCCTCAGAATAATAAAGAAGGTCAGCATCATGTCCGTTGCCCCGCGCGAGTTCGGTCAGCGCATGCCCCAGTGGAAGACCCTCGCGGCAGTTGCACTCCTTTCGACCGGTCTCCTCACTGCCTGCGCGACGCCGCCCGCCGATCCCCAGGCGCGCGCCGACTTCGATGCGGTGAACGATCCGCTCGAGCCGGTGAACCGCGCCCTGTTCGAATTCCATCAGGTGGTCGATCACTTCATCCTGAAGCCGGTCGCCTTCCTTTATGCGAATATTATCCCGCAGCCGGTGCAGACCGGCATCCGCGGCGCGCTGGTGAATCTGAAGTCGCCGGTGATCCTGGCGAACGATCTGCTGCAGGGCGAGACCGACCGCGCCGGCGACACGCTGCAGCGCTTCGCTATCAACAGCACCGTCGGCGTGCTCGGCGTGTACGATGCCGCTGACAAGTGGTTTGGCATTCCGCCGCACACCGAAGACTTCGGCCAGACGCTGGCCAGCTGGGGCACCGGCGAAGGTCCGTATCTCTTCATCCCGATCCTCGGCCCGTCCAATCCGCGCGACCTGACCGGCGTGGTGGTCGACTCGGTCGCCGATCCGGTGAACTGGTACCTCAACAACACCGATCGCGAGGGCTGGATTTACGCCCGCACGATCACCACCGGCATCGATGCGCGCGCGCAGCTGCTCGAGACGCTCGACAATCTCGAGAAGACCTCGCTCGACTACTATGTCACGCTGCGCACGGTCTATCGCCAGCGCCGCGCCGACGAGATCGCCAACCGCGCCTCGAAGCAGCCGAATGTATCGCCGACCTCGATCAGCCGCGCCGCCGATGCGGGCAGCCAGATCGAGACGCAATCGATCAAGCAGTAATCTTCAGACTTCCAGTCTGCATCAAACGGCGCGTCGCAAGACGCGCCGTTTTTGTTTGTGCCGACCGGCGCACAAGACCCTCACCCCAACCCTCTCCCGCAAGCGGGAGAGGGAGGGCCCGCCGCGAAGCGGTGGGAGGGTGAGGGCCTTCTTAAGCCTGCGCCGGCTTCAGCACGCAGCTCGGCGGGAAACTGACGGTGACCCGGGTGCCCTGTTGCGGCACTGACGAGACACCGATGCTGCCGCCATGCAGGTCGATCAGTTTGCGGCAGATATTCAGGCCGAGCCCGCTGCCCTCGCTGCGACGGATGCCGGCATCCGCCTGCCAGAATGGTTCGAACACGCGTTCCAGATTCTCCTCGGCGATCCCGATGCCGGTATCGCTCACGGTCAGTGTCATGCCGCCATCCCCGGTCAGCCGGCCATCCACCGTGACGCTGCCGCCGGCGGGCGTGAATTTCACGGCGTTGCTCAGCAGGTTGATCAGGATCTGCTTCACGGCGCGGGCGTCCACCAGCAGCGGCGGCAGATCGTCGGGCAGGGCATTCACCAGCTGCAGCCGGGCCTCGCGCGCGCGACCGCGCACCAGACGCAGGCTGTCGTCGACCAGATCCTGTGGCTCATGCTGCTGCAGCTCCAGTTCGAAACGGCCGCTTTCGATCTTCGACACATCGAGAATGTCGTTGATCACACCCAGCAGGTGATGCGCGCTGCCGCTGATATCCTCGGCATATTCGAAATACTTGTCCGATTGCGGCCCGAGCAGGCGGCCGGCGATCATGTCGGCAAAACCGATGATGGCATTCAGCGGCGTGCGCAGTTCGTGGCTCATATGCGCCAGGAATTCGCTCTTCGCCCGGTTGGCGGTCTCGGCCACTTCGCGCTGGCGGGCGTAATTCTCGGCCAGCCGCTCGCGCATCTCGGCCTGTTCGCGCAACGCCGCTTCCAGTCGTTTGCGTTCGGTGATCTCGGTGGCGATGCTGCCGACTGCCAGCAATGCGCCATTCT
Organism: Pseudomonadota bacterium; assembly: GCA_023434425.1. Classification (GTDB taxonomy): domain Bacteria; phylum Pseudomonadota; class Alphaproteobacteria; order Ferrovibrionales; family Ferrovibrionaceae; genus Ferrovibrio. Next base: position 14,522 of record JAEYSS010000190.1, read on the forward strand.
GGTCGTAGATCGGAAACCGCACCAGCATGTAGTCGCGCATCTCGCCCCTGATGTCGGGGATCCTCATGTCGTAGCTCTGCGGCTTGCCGGCGCGGACGGTCTCTTCCACCTGCTGGGTCAGCCGCGCGGCCAGTTCGGGCGGAAAGATTTCATTGGCGAAACGGCCGACCAGATCCTCCTCGCTGCGCCGGAACTGCTGGGCGAAATGCCGGTTCACCATCAGATAGCGGCCCTGCGGATCCTGCAGGGTCAGCACCAGTGGCGGATTGTCCATCATGCCGCGCAGCAGCGATTCGGTGGCGATCCGGCGCCTGAGCTGGCGCCATGTACCCCAGACCGCGGCGATGGCGCCGAGTGTGACGATGCCGAACAGGATGCCGAAGCCGATGGCGGCGCGGCGCCAGCCGCTGTCCGGGGGCAGCGGTTCGAGCTGCAGCAGCAGCGTGACCGGCAGATCGTTCAGCTTCGCCCAGTAGAGCGGTTCGGCCTCGGTGGTGCGGTAACCCTGATTGCCGCTGCTGAAATCGAGCAGGCCGGCCAGTTGCACGGCACGGTGCTGCGGCCAGCCGGTGATCAGACGGCCTTCCTCGTGCACCAATGCCAGCGCGGCCACCGGCAGCGGGAAATATCCGGGATCGAGCAGCTCGCGCAGGTCGATGCGCAACGTGGCGATCAGCACGCCGGAAAACCCACCTTCCGCGTTGGTGATGCGCCGGCTGAGCCAGATGCGTGGATCGCCCGGTATCTGCGCTGCCGCAACCTGCTGCACCATGCCGTCGCGGTGCAGCTGGAAACCGGGATGCCAGCCGATCTCCAGCGGCATCGCGCCGTCGCCGACCGCGAACCAGTATTCGCCGCGGGCATTGAAGGCATTCACCGCATCGACATGCGGCATGATGGCGATGCGGTCGGTCAGCAGCGCGACCACTGCATCGCTCGGCGTCAGCCCGCGGCTGATGCGGTCGCTCGCCTCGGCGGCGGCGAATTGCAGCAGCAGGCTGGCCACGTCGATCTGGCGCTGCGCGGCATCGGCCAGCGTGCGTGTCAGGCCTGCGCCCTGCAGCACGATGCGATCCTGTTCGCTGCTGCGCAGGTTGAACACCAGCGACAGTGCCAGTCCGCCGGTGGCAAGCAGCAGCAGCACGACGGCAAGGATGAGGGCGACGAAGCCGCGTGGCAGGCTGCCACGCCAGCGGCGTGTGATCACGGTTTCCGTGGCAGCTTTGCGCTTTGTCATGCCGGGTCGGTTCTCTCCCCGGGCTTTACGCCCGCGGCCAGTGTGTCACACTCCGGCGAAGAACGACAAAATCTTTCCTGCGCGCTGAGGTTATTATCCGATTACCGGCGCGCGTCGGGGCCGCAGGTTACGGCCTTTGGGGGAACCAGGCCGGATCGGCCGCTTCGCCCAGCCGGGCGAGATCCGGCTGCGTCATGCGGTAGGGCAGCCACTCGGTTTTGTGGTGGATGCCGAGGCGGTGATAGAAGTCGCGCGTCGGATTCCAGTCCAGCACATTGAGATCGAGCCGTTGGCAGCCGCGCGCATCGGCAATCGCGGCCAGCGCCGTGATCAGCTGGCGGCCGAGGCCATGGCCGCGCGCCTTTTCCAGCACGAACAGATCTTCGACGAAAAGCCCCGCACGGCCTTCCCAGGTCGAGTAATTGTGAAAATAGAGCGCGAAGCCGACCGGCTCGCCCTCCAGTTCGGCAATCAGCGCCTCGAAGCGTTTCTCCGCGCCGAAGCCGTCGCGGCGAAAATCCTCCGCCGTCGCCTTCACGGTCGATAGCGGTTCCTTCTCATAAATCGCCAGTGCCTGCACCAGCGACAGGATCGTCTCGGCATCCGCGATGGTGGCGGGGCGGATCAGGGTTTTCGACATACTTACGCTTTCTTCGCGATATGTGAGGGGGCTTGCGGGGCGCCGGGCTGCTTCATTGCTGCCATCAGTGCTTCGCCGAACAGGGTGAATTCCTTGGCGCGCTGCGTGCCGCGCCGCCAGGCCAGGCCGATATGGCGCGACGCGTCGCTGTCGTTCAGCGGCCGTGTCGTCACGTCTGTGCCGCGCAGGATGCCGGCATCGAGCGCCAGTCGCGGCAGCAGGGTAATGCCCAGGCCGCTGTCGACCATCTGGACCAGCGTGTGCAGCGAGGTGGCGGCGAAGCCGTCCCGGCGCGGCGAGGGCGGCAGGCGGCAGGCGGCCAGCGCATGATCGCGCAGGCAGTGGCCGTCTTCGAGCAGCAGCAGCGATGCGTCGGTCAGCTCGTCGAGCTGCACGGCCTTGCGTCGTGCCAGCGGGTGATCCTCGCGGCAGGCGACCAGGAAGTCGTCCTCGAACAGGGTCATCGTATCCAGCGCGCCGCCGTCATAGGGCAGGGCGATCAGCAGCAGATCCAGCTTGCCGGCCTGCAGCTGTTCGACCAGCCGCGCGGTCAGGTCTTCGCGCAGGAACAGCCGCAAGGCCGGAAAGCGTTTGCGCAGGCTCGGCAGCACGCGCGGCAACAGGAAGGGGGAGATGGTCGGAATGACGCCCAGCCGCAGCGGCCCGCTCAGCGGCACCGAGGCGGCACGCGCCGCCAGCACCATATCTTCCGCCTGGCCGATCAGTTCGCGCGCCCGTCCGGCCAGATCCTCGCCCAGCGGCGTCAGCACGACTTTTCTTTTCGTGCGGTCGACCAAAGCGGCCCCCAGCTGTGTTTCCAGTTCCTGGATGCCGGCGGAGAGCGTCGACTGGGTGACGAAACAGGCCTCGGCGGCTCGGCCGAAATGCCGGTTTTCCGCCAAAGAGACCAGATATTGCCACTGCCGGAGCGAAGGAGAGACAAGCATGACAGCTATATAATCGATAAAACCGATTATTTCTATCGGAATTATCTGTTTGAGCGATCTTTAGAAAGCGTCTAATTATCAATCCGAGCGGAACGAGATCTGTGCCGGCCTGTTGCCGTGCCGCGGAGACCAGTCCGCCGCCCCAGATCTGAACCAAGACCAAGCAAGCAGAGGAGCGATTAACCATGCTGACCATCGGCGACAAGTTTCCCGCCTTCAATCTGAAGGCCGTCGTTTCGACCGACCCGAAGAAGGCCTTCACCGACATCTCGAGCGAGTCCGACAAGGGCAAGTGGAAGGTCGTGTTCTTCTGGCCGAAGGACTTCACCTTCGTCTGCCCGACCGAGATCGCCGCCTTCGGCAAGCTGAACGGCGACTTCAACGACCGCGACACCGTGGTCTACGGCGTGTCGACCGACAGTGAATTCGTCCACCTGGCCTGGCGCAACAACCATGGCGATCTGAAGGATCTGCCGTTCGCCATGCTGGCCGACATCAAGCGCGAGCTGAGCCAGAATCTCGGCATCCTCGACAAGGCCGAAGGCGTCTGCCTGCGCGCCACCTTCATCGTCGATCCGGAAGGCATCATCCGCTTCGTGTCGGTGAACGACCTCAGCGTCGGCCGCAACCCGGCTGAAGTGCTGCGCGTGCTCGATGCGCTGCAGACCGACGAACTCTGCCCCTGCAACTGGCAGAAGGGCGAAGAGGTTCTGAAGGCCGCGTAAGCGACGGCAACACTCTGCTGATCGTCGCATTCCGCCCGGAATGCGACGATCACCTCCCCGGACTGCTATAAAGAAGGACTCTCGCCATGAGCCTCGAAAGCCTGAAGAACCGTTTGCCTGACTATGCCAAGGATCTGAAACTCAATCTGGGTTCGCTGGCCACCGAGCCGGGCCTGACCGAACAGCAGCGCGCCGGCACCTTCATTGCCACCGCACTGGCCGCGCGCGAAACCAGCGTGATTCAGGCCATCGTCGCCGAATTCGCGCCGAAGCTGTCGCCGGAAGCGCTCGACGCCGCCAAGGCTGCCGCCGCGATCATGGGCATGAACAACATCTATTACCGCTTCGTCCATATGATGGCGCATGAACCCAGCGCCAACTACAAGGCGATGCCGGCCAAACTGCGCATGAACGTGATCGGCAAGCCGGGCGTCGACAAGGCCGATTTCGAACTCTGGTCGCTTGCCGTTTCTGCCGTGAATGGCTGCGGCATGTGCGTCGAAAGCCACGAGGCGCAGCTGCGCAAGCACGGTTTCAGCGAGGAACAGGTGCAGCAGGCGGTGCGCATCGCCGCCGTGGTGCATGCGGTGGCCGCCGTGATCGACGGCGAAACGGCGCTGGGCGGCGATCTGGCCGCTGCCGCCGAGTAACGGCCTCCTGAATTTCCGTCCGGGCTCTTCGCCCCTCCGCCCGGACGGTGCCCCGGGGGGGGGCGGGGGGGGGGGGGGGCGCCGGCGGGGGGGGG
>JAEYSS010000156.1 GCA_023434425.1 Pseudomonadota bacterium
CGTTTCGGTCCGCCGGTCATGATCAGCACGATCAGCAGGGTGGCGAGGCCGAGGAAGATCACGCCCAGACCGATGACGGTGGCCTTCAACCACCGTATCTTCAGGCTCTGCTGCGCCTCTTCACTCATAGTGTCGTCTCCCGATGTCCGAAACCACGGCCTTCCAGACCCTGCCGCCAGTCGTTCTGCCGCCTGTGCCGCCCGACCAGGCCGGCGAGCGGCTGGACCGTTACCTGGCCGCCGCCATGGCGCTGCTGCCGGATGCGGATGAGGCTTCGCTGTCGCGCTCGCGGCTCAAGGCGCTGGTGCTGGATGGCCATGTGCAGCTGAACAACGCCGATAAAAGCTGGGCGACGATAACCGACCCCTCCCGCAAGATCAAACCGGGCGAGGTCTATGCCGTGGGCCAGCCCGCCGCCATCGCCGCCGATCCCGAGGCGCAGGATATTCCGCTCAATATCGTCTACGAGGACGAACACCTGATCGTGGTCGACAAGCCGGCCGGGCTGGTGGTGCATCCCGCGCCCGGCAGTCCCGACAGGACGCTGGTGAATGCCCTGCTGCACCATTGCGGCGACACGCTGTCGGGCATCGGCGGCGTAAAAAGGCCCGGCATCGTGCATCGCATCGACAAGGACACGTCCGGTCTGGTGGTGGCGGCGAAAAACGACCGCGCGCATCACGCGCTCGCCGCCCTGTTCGCAGACCACGATATCGAGCGCAGTTACGACGCACTGGTCTGGGGCCATCCCAATCCGCTGCAGGGCAGTATCGAAGGCGCGATCGGCCGCGACCCCAAGGACCGCAAGCGCATGGCGATTGTCACGCGCGGCGGCAAGGAAGCCACGACGCATTACGAGACGAAGAATCTGGTGTTTGATGGCAAGGGCCAGCCGGTCTGCGCGCTGGTGCGCTGCACATTGGAAACCGGCCGCACGCACCAGATCCGCGTGCATATGACAGCAAAAGGCAATGCGCTGATCGGCGACCAGACCTATGGCCGCGCCCGCAACCTGCAGCGGTTCCAGCTGGGCGATGCGGCCCGCGCAGCCCTGCTCGCCTTCAAACGCCAGGCCCTGCATGCCGCGACGCTGGGGTTCCGGCATCCGGTGACCGGCAAGGCGCTGAAGTTCGAAAGCCCGCTGCCGGCGGATTTCGCCACCCTGCTGAAACTGCTGTCGAGCCAGCGCAACACGCCGCGATAAGACCGGCATCCGGTTCGGCTTCATATCCGTTCGTTTCGCTTCGTTTGCCTTCGCTGGGTGTTCGTTTTGCTTCGCTGGCGTTCGTTTGCGTTCGTAGCGGTTCGTTGGGTGTTCGTTTTGCTTCGTTGGTGTTCGTTGGTGTTCGTTTGCGCTCGCTGGCGTTCGTTTCACTTATCGGCGCGTATCGGCGCGTATCGAGACGGATCGGCGGCTATCCCCGGTCTACACCCCCACCAGACCGCAAGGGAGGCCGGCGCCGCGCCGGCGTCTTATTGCCGGGCGGATCGCTCCCGCCAGCGGGTTCCCGGCCCTGCACTATCCTGCCATAGGATAGGTTTCCTGTCTAGGAAAAAAGAACAAATAGCGATCATGCGGCGGGTGGCGTATTCATAATGCCCGCCATTTCCGACTCCCTGCCGGGCCGATGACAAACATATCATCAGATGATAAGTTCACATCTGTGGAGGATGCCTCCGCGGCATACCTGCTGGACCTGGACGGCCAGATCATGGAGTTGGGGCAGGTTTCTGGATCAAGCTCAGCGCCCGGCGCGTGCCGGCGTCGCCTGAAAGGCCGGCCGGAATCGATTACAGCCTTTGCCTGTTCAGTCCCGACGATCAAAGGCTGCTGTGTTACGACAACGCCCACCCGGTCCGGGAGGGCACCGGACCGGGCGCGAAAAAGTCGGCAACGCATGACCATGTCCATAAAGGCGACCGCATTCGGCCTTATGCCTATGCAAATGCAGCGGCGCTGCTGGAAGCATTCTGGGGCGATGTGAACAGGATTCTCGAAGAAAGAGGCGTGCAATGAAGGCCGAGACGAAGGTGCTGCATATCGGCATTGCTTCGCGCGAACAGATGCAGGCACGGACGATGGCCATCGCACAGGGAAAATTCAGGCCCGGGCCTGACGATCCGAAAGTGTGGTTTGCCTCGGTGGAATCGCTGGCGCAGGTGCTGTCATCGCAGAACCAGCTGCTGCTCGACCTGATCCGCAGCCAGCGTCCGGCCTCCATCGCCGAACTGGCCGAACTCTCCGGCCGTGCGCAAAGCAATCTCAGCCGAACCCTGCGCACCCTGGAGCGCTACGGGCTGGTGATCCTCACCAAGGCCGACCGCAAGGTGACACCCGAGGTTCCCTATGATCGCTTCTCGGTAGATTTCATGCTTCCGGCGGCGGCGTGACGGCTGACTTGCTGAATGAAGTGATGACGTGCCGCATGCGCGGCCCGTTTGCTTTGGCCCAATGAAAATGCGGGAGCGCGCGTAAACGAGATGGCCTTATGAAGATTTTTTAACAATACAAGCACGCGGGAACGATGGGGAGCTATTTATGGCAGACAAACACGACCTAACAAAACCATATGAGTGCAGCGGCGAATGGTTCCTGCCGTCAAACCCCGACGTAAAGAAGGCAGGAAAGCTAAATTACGAATCGCGCTCTATACTCCTAGAGTTGATCGATGGGTTCACGCCGATGCGCGGAACGATTCGAGCCATAAACCCTCTAACTGAATACCCAATTATCCATGGGGTAAGTCACCTCGGAGAAGCGATCACGCTATTTAACTCAATGCAGGTAAATGCCGGATTACGATTCAATTCTGGCGGACTTCGCTCGCCAGAAACCATTATTGCAAGAACCATGATTATCGGCGCTCACTTCACTGAGATGCCATTAACAGACAATCTTAGTTTCCGGATTCCTGGTTTGGAAATATGGCAAGCCAAGCGAAATTTTACAGAGAGTCATGAGAAGGATGCGGAAACCGGAAAGTTTACGTCGAAATATACGGCCCACAGAAACGCGCCAGAGAAGTACGCAGTAGATTGCATTGGATCTGAAATAGAATTTCATCATTGGTACTACAGTACCTGTAATCCGATTACCGGCATCGACGCCAGCATCTCCGCGTGGGTCACTTTTAGACCGAGTGAACCGAAGCCAATATCTTGGTACGTAGAACATATTGGATCATTGCAAATCCTACTGTCCCTATTGTGTGGGACATCAATGTCCATGAACTGCGCTGAGATTAGCCTTCGACCAGGAATATCGGCACACGTCTACTACCCGCAAATAGACCACAAGGTTTGTGGTTTGAAACATCCGAGAGAGTTCTTTCTCGGATACTCCAATATCGGAATGGACTTCGGAAACCTCCTGAACAATTGGTTCGCGTTATACCCAAAAATCGACACCGCAGTTCAACTCGCTACAAGCGCGATGAATTCGAGCGATTTATGGACCCACGTTCGCTTTCTCACCTACATGCAAGCGTTGGAGGGGATTCATAGAGGCCTGTTTAATGGTCTCTACACAACGCCAGAAGCATATGGGCAGATCGAGAATACCCTGAAGTCAGCAATTCCGAACGATATTGAAGCAGATCATCGGAGTTCGCTGAAGTCGAGAATAAAATATGGAAATGAAGTTTCACTTCGCAAACGTCTATACGCGTTGTCAACTCAGGTGTCCCCGCTGATCCGTAGGGCCACATTGGGTACTGAGACTGGGGTACGATCAAAGTGGGTGGAGACGAGAAACTACTTTTCTCACGGGGCGACTGCCTTAGAGAACGAAATTCTGGAGGGCCAAGAGCTATTCGATACGAATGTTCGTTTGGATGCTTTCATACGGTTGTTGGTCTTCAAACTTTTGGAAATCCCCGATGGCTCTACAGAAAGTGTACTATCAGGGAATTCCGCACTCGCTAGGCATATCATCCAGATTGCGCTGAGAGAACGAGAAAAGACCGACCCAAATTTCAAGGTTGAGGAATTACCGATTATAGCTGAGATCAAACCTGATCCTGATAGCTTGGAATCTGGGACGATAGGAGAAAAAGATCGGAATGAGGAGCCAATGCCGGAGGCTCCTTAAGTATCTTAGGATCACTACCTCAGCCCAAACGCCGCCCGCATCGCGCCTTTCAGCGCCTCCAGCGATTTCGCCTTCACCTCCGCATCCGGCGCGCCGCTGACGCCGTTGAAGCGGCAGCCGGCGAGGGCTTTTTCCGATGCACCGGCAATGCTCTTGCCACCCGGGCCGGCAATCGTCACGCCCGAGGTCTGCTCGGTCCAGCTGCCGTCGCTGCCCTGGATATAGACGCATTTGCTGAAATTCTGGCCGTTCGGATAACTCCAGGCGCGGCCTGTGCCATCCCAGCCATGCTGCGCATTGGGATAGACGATCATGTCGACCGTACTTCCCGCCGCGCGCATGCGCCCGACCGCATCGACGCAACGTTCCGGGCCCACATAGGTATCGGCACCACCGATCAGCACCAGCATCGGCGCGCCGGTGGTGCGCATGTTGTGGTAGATCGTGTCGCAGCCGGCATAGAAAGCCACATGCAGCGCGAAACGCGGGCCACCCTTGGCATGGCGGCGCGCAATCACCTCCAGCCCGGTGCGCATCGCCACCCCGCCGCCCTTGGAAAAACCGGTGATGCCGATGCGGGCGGGATCGAGGCGCGGATGCGCGGCGGCTGATTTAAGCGCACCGAAGGCATCGGCGATCATGTCGTTGGTCGAGACCGTGCTCTGGTCTTCCACCGTGTTTTTCACGCCGCGCGGGGTGAAGCTGTCCGGGATGATCGCGGCGACGCCCATTTTGGTGATTTCGCGGGCATAGGCATATTCGCGGTTATTGCTGACCCCGCCGCTGCCATGGTGGATCACCATGGCCGGCACCCGCCCTGCAATCCCGTCGGGCAGGAACAGCTCGGCCTTCACCGTGACCGGGCCGTTGCGCGACGGGCTGGTGAATTCCAGGACTTCCTTGATCTGGCTCATGGCCGGTCCGGCCGGCAGGAGCAGGATCAGGCCCAGAACAGAGCCCAGCGTCCGGGCAAGGCCGGGAAACACGCGCATGCTTACGCCCTCTGGTTGCGATAAACTTGTGCCGACTATCACAAATACACGGAAAGCCGGCAATCCGGGAGGGTGGCCGGTCGCACTTCCGCCGTATTTGGCCGCTTTGCTCGGTTGCAAATGAGCGACCGACCACCCAAATCTGAGCGAGCGCCGGATCCCAGCGGTCCGGCGGGGGGAGTTTCCAAGATGTCGAGCACTGCCAGCCTGCCTGCCCTGTCCTCTGTCGAGGGTGGCCTTTCGCGCTACCTGGCCGAGATCCGCCGCTTCCCGATGCTGGAGCCGCAGGAGGAGTACATGCTGGCCAAGTCGTGGCGCGACCACGGCGACGTCGATTCGGCGCATAAGCTGGTCACCAGCCATCTGCGCCTGGTCGCCAAGATCGCCATGGGCTATCGCGGCTACGGCCTGCCGGTCGGCGAACTGATTTCCGAAGGCAATGTCGGCATGATGCAGGCGGTCAAGCGCTTCGATCCCGACAAGGGCTTCCGCCTCTCGACCTATGCGATGTGGTGGATCCGCGCCTCGATCCAGGAATACATCCTGCGCAGCTGGTCGCTGGTGAAGATCGGCACGACCGCGGCGCAGAAGAAGCTGTTCTTCAACCTGCGCCGCCTGCGCGGCCAGATGAAGGCGATCGATGGCGGCCAGCTGACCCCCGACCAGGTGGAGAAGATCGCCACCCAGCTGGATGTCAGCAAGGAAGAGGTCATCACCATGGATCGCCGCCTCGCCGGCGGCGATACCTCGCTGAATGCGCCGGTGCGCAACGACGAGGATGGCGGCAGCGAATGGCAGGACTGGCTGGTCGACGAGACGCCGAACCAGGAAACCCGCCTGGTGGAAGGCGACGAGTATGACAGCCGCAAGCAGCTGCTGGCCAATGCCATGCAGGAGCTGAACGAGCGCGAACGCGACATCCTGATGCAGCGCCGCCTCACGGAAGAGCCGACCACGCTGGAAGACCTGTCGGCGCGCTACGGCATCAGCCGCGAACGCGTGCGCCAGATCGAGGTGCGCGCGTTTGAGAAGCTGCAGAAGGCCGTGCGCAATGCCGCGCTGGAACAGGGCATGGGCGGCGGTCAGCCGGCGAACCAGCAGCTGCCGGCATAAGCCTCAGATCATATCGAATAAAAAAGGGCTGCGTCTTTCGGCGCAGCCCTTTTTCGTCGGTCTGGGGAAAGTCTGTCTTACAGAATATCGTCGTCGAAATCGGCGAAGGGATCGCCAAAAGGATCTTCTGGCAGCGGATCGGTACCCGGCGGCAGCGCGTCCAGCGCCAGCGTGTCGAAGGCGGTGTCGGCGGCCAGCGCCTGCAGCCAGATCGCGGTCTCGTCCTTGTGGCGCAGCCAGCTCAGATCCTGCGGCGTCGAGCCCATGCCGGACAGGGCGATCGACGGCAGCGCCGGCACGGCAGCGGGCAGCGTGTGGCGGCGAATGGCGGTCGCCAGCGTCTGCGCCAGGTTGCGCAGCAGGGTGATGTCGCGCGGGCGCCAGTCGTCGTCCGACTCCCAGCGTTCGCAGCGGAAGATCGCAGCGGGGTTGTTGCGGGCATCGACCAGCAGCAGGTCGATGCGGGCCTGAATCTTGTCGCGCGCTTCGGCGCTGTCGGACGGAAGTTCAGGGGCGTGTTCGGTCTGCATCGAGGCCAGGCCCTGCTGGGCGGCATCGAGATAGGCGGCGGTGGCCGAGCGCGGGATCACCGCGCCGTTCTGGAAGCGGCCGTCGCGGGAGTCGAGCAGGCGCTTGCAGACCATGTCGCCGTTGTCGTCGAAGAACCAGATGCTGACGCGGGTGACCGAGGTGACTTCGACTGCATCGAGGCAGATCGCCTCGCACAGGCCGGTCATGCCATCCTGGCCGAAATTGAACGATGCGGCTTCCTGCGTCCTGAGCATGAACCCCTCCCGGGTCCGGTGAACTCGATGGACACAGTGTCGGCCAAAGCCGCCGTTTCCGGCAGGTTATGGCTCGGTAACCGGCATTAAGAGTCGATAACCTGACGCAGCTTGGCGGGCGGATTCTGACGGAATCAACGCCGGAATGCCGCTTTCGCGCAGGGAATCGGCCATCCCGGGCCGCTTTGTGCGGGTCCGGGATATCGCCGTTCAATCCTCGAAGGGATCCTTCATCAGGATGGTGTCCTCGCGCTCGGGCGAGGTGGAGAGCAGCGCCACCGGCGCGCCGATCAGTTCCTCGATGCGGCGGACATATTTGACCGCCGTGGCCGGCAGGTCGACCCAGGAGCGGGCGCCCTGCGTGGTCTCGCTCCAGCCTTCCAGCGTCTCGTAGACCGGCTTGGCCACGGCCTGGTCGCCCATGCCGGACGGGAAGTAATCCAGCAGCTTGCCGTTCACCTCGTAGCCGACGCAGATCTTCAGTTCCTTCAGACCATCCAGCACATCGAGCTTGGTCAGCGCGATGCCATGGATGCCGTTCAGCTTGACCGTCTGGCGCACCAGCACGGCATCGAACCAGCCGCAGCGGCGCTTGCGCCCGGTGACGACGCCGAATTCACGGCCCTTCTCGCCGAGCCACTGGCCGGTCTCGTCGGTCAGTTCGGTGGGGAACGGGCCCTCGCCGACGCGCGTGGTATAGGCCTTCACGATGCCGAGGATGTAACCCAGCGAACCCGGGCCGAGGCCGGAGCCTGCGGCGGCCGAACCCGCCATGGTGTTGGACGAGGTCACATAAGGGTAAGTGCCGTGATCGACATCGAGCAACGAGCCCTGCGCGCCTTCGAACAGGATGCGCTTGCCGGCGCGGCGCGCTTCATCGAGGTCGCGCCAGACCGGTGCGGCATAAGGCAGGATCTTTTCGCCGATCTCGGCCAGCTGCTGCAGCAGTTCGGCGCGGTTCACTTCCTCGGCGCCGAAGCCACGGCGCAGCGCATTGTGATGGCCGAGCAGGCCGTCGACCTTGCGACCCAGCGTGGTCTTGTCGGCGAGATCGCAGACCCGAATGGCGCGGCGGCCGATCTTGTCCTCATAGGCCGGGCCGATGCCGCGCCGCGTGGTGCCGATCTTGACGCCGCCCGCGGTGTCATCCTCGCGCAGGCCATCCAGTTCGCGATGCAGCGGCAGGATCAGCACGGCATTGTCGGCGACCTTCAGGTTATGCTCGCCGATCTCGACGCCCTGGCCGCGCAGCTTGTCGATCTCGGCGAACAGCGCCCAGGGATCGACCACCACGCCATTGCCGATCACCGCCAGCTTGTTCTTGCGCACGATGCCGGACGGCAGCAGCGACAGCTTGTAGACATTCTGGCCGATCACCAGCGTGTGGCCGGCATTATGCCCGCCCTGGAAGCGCACCACGACATCGGCGCGCAAGGACAGCCAGTCGACGATCTTGCCCTTGCCCTCGTCGCCCCACTGGGCGCCGACCACCACAACATTGCTCATCGTAACGTCCTCTAATCCAAAGTTACATTCGTCGATCCCGCCAAAGCGGGAACCCAGAGGGTTCTCACCAAGCTCCTGGATCCCCGCCAAGTAGCGTTTCTTGGGCGGGGATGACGAGGAGAATTCAAGCCGGCTGAACGGCCCTGCCGTCCCACCAATGGCTGCAGCCGGCGGCCTTGGCCGCCTTTTTCACATCCGTGCTTTCCCGCTCCAGCGCCGCCCAGGTGGCATGGCCATCCTTACGCAGCTGCACGGCCGCAGCGCGCGGCGTGCCGAACGGCAGATAGACCAGCGCGGGCGCGGCCTGCTGCGGCAGGGCGCGCATCACGCTGTCGAGATAGAGCGTGAAGCCGGTGGCGGTCTCGCCGGCCGGCGTCACGTAACGCCCGCCGCGGCCGAGTTCGCCGCGCACATTGCGGGCAAACAGCGTAAACGCAATGCCGGTATGGTATTCGAAGCCGCGGAATTCGCCGGGATCCAGCGTGACCAGCAGCTCCGGCGCCGCCGCCGAGACTTCTGTCACCAGCCGGTCGAGATCGGCAACGATCTGCGCCGCCGTCTCGGGCAATTTCAGTTTTTTCAGGCCCCCGACCGCGGCTTTCGCCGGGCCGGCCAGCGCCAGCAGCTTCAGCAGGGTCGGCGCGGCGGCACCGCCGGCGGCTTTCAGTTCGGCGGCATCCTTGCGATCCAGCGCGCGGCGCGCGGCTTTCGCCTGTTTCGCATCGAGGCCATGGGCGGCGATGATCGCAGGAGCGAGAAGAGGCTGCGTGATATCCAGCGACAGCCCGGCCACACCGAGCGCGGCCACCGCTTCCGCCGCCAGCACGGCGACCTCGACATCGGCGGAAAGCGCCGCCGCGCCGATCAGCTCGACGCCGGCCTGGGCGAACTGGCGTTCGGGCCGCAGCTGGGTACCGCGCACGCGCAGCACCTGGCCGGCATAGGCCAGCCGCAGCGGACGCGGCGAGTCCTTCATGCGCGCGGCGGCGATACGCGCCACCTGCAGGGTGATATCGGTACGCAGACCCATCATGCGCTGCGACACCGGATCCATGACGCGAAACATCTGGCCGGCGAGATCCTGGCCGGAGCCAGCCAGCAAAGTCTCTTCGAATTCGATCAGCGGCGGCTTGACCCGCGCATAGCCATGGGCGGCGAAGCTGGCGATCAGGTTTTCGCTCGCCTGCGCCTCCCATTCGGCGCGCGGCGGCAGCACGTCTCTCAATCCCGCCGGCAATAAGCCGGCGGCAGGCGACAGCCCCGCCTCGCCGTCATTCGCAGGAGTGCGTCCGCGTGATGCCATGTCGGTGTTCCGCCTCAGCGATGCTTGAAGTCGGCTTTGCGCTTCTCGGCGAAGGCGCTCATGCCTTCCTTCTGGTCTTCGGTGCCGAAGGTGGAATGGAAGACGCGGCGTTCGAAGCGCACGCCCTCGCTGAGCGTGGTTTCATAGGCGCGGTTGACGGATTCTTTCGCGATCATCACGATCGGGCGCGACAGGCTGCAGATCTTTTCCGCCGCCTTCATCGCTTCATTCAGCAGCTCGGCGGCCGGCACCACGCGGCTGACCAGGCCGCTGCGCTCGGCTTCCTCGGCATCCATCATGCGGGCGGTGAGGCACATGTCCATCGCCTTGGACTTGCCGACGAAGCGGGTCAGGCGCTGGGTGCCGCCGGCACCCGGAATGGTGCCGAGGTTGATTTCCGGCTGGCCGAATTTGGCGGTATCGGCGGCGATGATGAAATCGCACATCATGGCGAGTTCGCAGCCGCCGCCCAGCGCATAGCCGGCGACCGCCGCGATCACCGGCTTGCGGCAGCGCGCGGCGCGCTCCCAGTCGCGGGTGATGAAGTCTTCCTTATAGACGTCCATATAGGTTTTGGACTGCATTTCCTTGATATCGGCGCCGGCGGCAAAGGCCTTGTCCGAGCCGGTGATGATCATGCAGCCGATATTGTCGTCGGCCTCGAAGGCATCCAGCGCCGCGGTCATTTCCTGCATCAGCTGCGCATTCAGGGCATTGAGCGCCTTGGGACGGTTCAGCGTGATCAGGCCGACCTGGCCGCGCGTCTCCACCAGGATGTTCTCGTATGCCATGACTGTATCCTCAGGTTTTAAGATTATTGCTGATCGGGCAGAAGTTCGAAGCGCACGGTGAGTGCGCCGTCGCGACCGACGAAGCTGAAGCGCAGGCGCTCGCGCTCGCGGCGATACTGTTCGGTGCCGAGCGCCTGCCAGCCAAGCTGCGGCAGCGCGGCGGCGTAGAACTGGCGCACGGCATTGGCCGTCACCGCACCCTTGGCTTCGGCATTGGCGATGCGGCCGGACGGCTTGTCGAAGACGGCGGCGGCATCGGCATTTTCCGCCAGGCCCGGCATCAGCGGCACGTCTTCGGCGATGGAGAGAAAGCCGGCCGCGGCCCGGGCTGGCGAGATCAGGCCGTCTGAAAGGCTTGCACGAATCCCCGCCAGCGCCAGGCCGTCGATGGCGACACCGCCCATGAGGGGTGCGACCAGGACGAAAAGTGCAGCTAGCGCCGGGACCGGGAAGAACCTCCAGCCGGGGCGGAACATGGCCGGGAATTTGGCATCCCGGGGCCGGTTTTGGAAGCCTTGGAGGGAGGCAAATACACCCCCGAAACCCTCACCCCAACCCTCTCCCATTCCATGGGAGAGGGAGATACCTGCATCAGCCCTCTCCCGTTTACGCGAGAGGGAGGGCCCCGGCACGAAGTGACGGGAGGGTGAGGGCTTTTATCGCTGACACTTCCTGCAGAAGAACGTGGATCGCCCGGACTGCACGATCCGCTGCACCGTCGATTTGCAGGTGACGCAGGCCTCGCCTTCGCGGTCGTAGACCCGGAACCGGGTCTGGAAATAGCCCAGTTCGCCATCCGACTGCACATAGTCGCGCAGGGATGACCCGCCGGCCTCCACTGCCTCGCCCAGCAGCGCCTTGATGGCGGGCACCAGTTTTTCCAGTCTGTCGGCCTTCACCGTGCCGGCCAGCTTCCCGGGGTTGATGCCGGCGCGGAACAGCGCCTCGCAGACATAGATGTTGCCCAGCCCGGCCACCACACTCTGGTCCAGCAGGGCGGCCTTCATCGGGGTTTTCTTGCCGGCCAGCGCCGCAGCCAGCACGGCGGGCGTGAAATCTTCGCCCAGCGGCTCGGGCCCGATCCCCGCCAGCAGACGATGCTCGGCCAGTTTCTTCGCTGGCACGAGATCCATCATGCCGAAGCGGCGCGCATCGTTGAAGGTGACCGCCGAACCGTCTTCGGTGGCGAAGATCACATGATCATGCGGGCCGATATCGTTGGGCCAGCCGGCGCGGATCACCATGCGGCCCGACATGCCAAGATGGATGATCCAGACCAGATCGCCGTCCAGCCGGACCAGGATGTATTTGGCGCGGCGCTCCAGCGCCTCGACCCGGCGGCCCTGGATGGATCTGGCGAAATTCTTCGGCAGCGGAAAGCGCAGATCGGGGCGTCGGGCCTCGATGCGGATGATGCGCCGGCCCTCAAGTTTCAGGGCCAGTCCCCGGCGGGTGGTCTCCACTTCGGGTAGTTCGGGCATCGCAATCCTCTGGCCTGTCTCTATACCGTTCAGGGCCCATTTCGGCTATGGTCTGGCCGCCATGAGCCAGACAGAACCTGACAGCAGCGAGACCCATTTCGGCTTCCGCACGGTGCGGGAGACCGAAAAGGCGCGCCTGGTGCGCGGGGTGTTCGATTCGGTCGCCAGCCGCTACGACATCATGAACGACCTGATGTCGGGTGGCGTCCACCGGCTTTGGAAAGCCGCGATGATCGACTGGCTCAATCCACATGGCGAGATCACCGTGCTGGACGTGGCCGGCGGCACCGGCGACATCGCCTTCCGCATCCTCGACCGCGCGCCGCAGTCGAAGGTGATCGTGGCGGATATCAATGCTGCCATGCTGGAACAGGGCCGCAATCGCGCCATCGACCAGGCACGTCTCGGCCGTCTGACCTGGGCCTGCATGGATGCCGAGACACTGTCGCTACCGGACCGTTCGGTCGATGCCTATACGATTGCTTTCGGCATCCGCAATGTCACCCATATCGAAAACGCACTGGCCGAAGCCTATCGCGTGCTGAAACCGGGCGGGCGATTCCTCTGCCTGGAATTCTCCACCGTGCGCAATCCGGCACTGGCGAAGATCTACGATCTCTACAGTTTCAACCTGCTGCCGAAAATCGGCGGCGTGGTCGCCAACGACGCCGACTCGTATCGCTACCTGGTGGAAAGCATCCGCCGCTTTCCGAACCAGGAACGCTTTGCCGAAATGATCACTGCGGCCGGCTTCCGCAATGTCGCCGTGCGCGATCTGAGCGGCGGTATCGCCGCGCTGCATTCGGCGCGACGGATATGAGGCTCATAGGCCTGTTTCGATGATATGCATGTCTCTTCATCGTCATTCCCGCGAAAGCGGGAATCCAGGGCAACCGCCTGAGCTTTGCCGCCCCTGGGCTCCCGCCTTCGCGGGAGCGACGAGTTGGTGTTGAACATGCTGACCGACCTGCGCCATCTGTTCCGCCTGTTTGCCATCGGCCGCTGCTTCGCGCGGCACGATGCGCTGTTCCTGCTGCAGCAGGCGCCGGTCGGCGGCGCCACGGCGAAGCAGGCGCTGCGCCTGTTCCAGGCCCTGTTCGGCCGGCGCCGGCCTGACCTGCGCGAAGGCGAGCGGCTGGCCGCGGCGCTGGCCGATCTCGGTCCCAGTTTCATCAAGCTCGGTCAGGTTCTGTCGGTGCGGCCCGATCTGGTCGGCCCGGCGCTGGCGGAAGATCTCGGCCGCCTGCGCGACAAGCTGCCGCCATTCTCCTGGGAAGAGGCGCATGCCATCCTGACCGCCGAACTCGGTGCGCCACCCGAGCAGCTGTATGCCGATATCACCATCGCGCCGGTGGCGGCTGCCAGCGTGGCGCAGGTGCATCTCGCCACCACATCCACCGGCCTGCCGGTGGCGGTGAAAGTGCTGCGGCCCGGCGTGGAAGCGGCCTTTGCGCGCGACCTCAAACTGTTCGCCTGGCTGGCCGAGGCGATGGAACGCCATGTCGCCGGCATGGCGCGGCTGCGACCGCGCGAGGTGGTGCTGGCGCTGGCCGACTGGGTAGCGATCGAACTCGACCTGCGGCTGGAAGCGGCGGCGGCGTCCGAACTGCGCGACAACTTTATCGACGATGCCGATGTGATCGTGCCGGCCATCGACTGGCAGCGCACCGGGCGGCGCGTGATGACCGTGCAGCGCATCAGCGGCACACCCATCGAGGATCGCGCCGCGCTGGTGGCTGCCGGCATTGATGTGACGGTGGTGGCTGACCGCGTGATCCGCGTCTTCCTGAAGCAGGCCCTGCGCGACGGCTATTTCCATGCCGACATGCATCACGGCAACCTGTTCGTGGCGCCGGACGGCCGGCTGGAACTGGTGGATTTCGGCATCATGGGGCGGCTCGACCTAAAGACCCGCCGCTTCATGGCGGAGATGCTGGGCGCGTTCCTGACCGGCAACTGGCGCCGCGCCGCCGAAGTGCATTTCGAGGCCGGCTATGTGCCGGCGGATCGCAGCGTCGATGCCTTTGCGCAGGCCTGCCGCTCGATCGGCGAACCGATCCTGGATCGCCCGGTGGCGGAGATTTCCGTCGGCCGCCTGCTGGCGCAGCTGTTCCAGATCACCGAGACCTTCGGCATGCAGACGCAGACCCATCTGCTGCTGCTGCAGAAGACCATGGTGACGGTGGAAGGCGTGGCGCGCAGCCTGGACCCCGAGATCAATTTCTGGGACGCCGCCCGCCCGGTGATCGAGGACTGGGCGCGCGAACATATGGGGCCGGAAGCCTATCTCCGCGAAACCGCCGGCAGCATGATGGATTTCGCCCGCAAGCTGCCGCAGGTGGCGCGCGACCTGGAAGTGCTGGCCGAAACGACCAAGGCGGAAGGCCTGCAGCTCAGCCCGGCCAGCATTGCGGCGCTGGCCGAGAGTCAGGCGCTGGCCAATGCGCGTCGGCGCCGGCCGCTGCTCTGGGCGCTGTGGACGGTCGCCGGCCTGCTGGTGCTGGCACTGTTCCTCTGATCTGCATCTATCCGCAAAAAAAGGGCCGCATCGCTGCGGCCCTTTCCGTATTGCCGTAACGGCTCGTCTCAGAAGTCGAGGCGCATGCCGACGATGGCGAAATTCGCCTTGGCATTGTTGTCGGCCTGGGCGGTACCGCCGACGACGGTACCGGCCGCGATGGCATCTTCATACTCATACTGGCCAATGCCGCCGAAGCCGAGGACGCCGCGGGCAACCTGATAGGTCACGCCGAGAGAGACCCAGGTGTATTCGTCCTCACCACCGACGGTGGTGCCGGCGATGTTGCCCTGGTCGGCCTTGGTCCTGGCATAGTCGACGCCGACGCCGAACGAACCCGGATTGGCGCCGTTGGTCAGGTAACGCACGCCGGCGGTGTAGACGTTGCGCTCGTCATTCGGACCGACGCCCATCTCTTCCTTCTTCCAGGCGCCGCCGACCTGCACTGACGACCCGTCGGCGATGTTGTAGGTCACCGTGGTGCCAAAGGCCCAGCCCGCCAGACCTTCGCTCTTGAACACGGTGGCCGAACCGTTGGTCAGCGAACCGGCGCTGTTCGCCTCGATGTCGAAGTGATTGTAGGCGCCGAAGACGCCGACATCGAACGCACCGAACGACTCAAGGTAGTTGGCGGCGTAAGTGAAGGCACGCGACACCTGGCCGGCATCGTTGCGGGTGGTGAAGCCGCCGCCGCAGCCGATCGTGCTGCCGGCATTGCTGAAGTCCTGGCAGCCGTCCGGCGTGTAGGAGACGCCGAGCTGCAGACCCTTGCCTGCCTTCGAACCGAAGTAACGGTTCGCCGAGGTGTAGAGGTTGATGCCGTTGGCATCGTCAGGTGCACCGGCGAACTTTGTCAGATTGCCGCTGGTGCGCGCGCCGGTCGGCGCGTTGGTGATGGCGATGGCGCCGGTCGGATCGATGGTGCCATACCCCGGGATGGCGGTCGGCGCGCCGAACACCATCTTCGAGGCAGCGCGGTCGGTCGAACCCAACTCGGCGCGGCCGACATCGCTGCGCTCGACATACATATAGGTTTCGTCGATCTGGTCCGCTTCGGTCGAACCTTCCAGTTCGACGCGGCCACCGATCACGGTGCCATCGGCGAGCACGCCACGGAAGTTGAAATAGATTTCCGCATCGGTCGAGAAGCCGTGACTCTGACGGCCGTCCAGCGTGCGGCTGTTTTCGAAGTCGGCAGCCTTGAAGACTTGCGCCATGTAGCCGCCGACCGTGAGGGCGATCGGGGCTTCCTTGGTCTGGGCGGCGGCGATGTCGGCCAGGAAAAGGCCGGCCGTCGCCACCAGGGCAGTCTGAAGCAGGAGCGTCTTTTTCATGTGGGTCGTCCTTGGGGGGTTGAAATGACCTGTCAGCGTCAGAGCAATGGCCCACGGCGTCACCACGCCACGAAATAAGATCGTCCACGGACCGAAGTCAACGCAGCGCCGGGCCGGGGCGGGGCGTTTCAGCCAGGGCCGGTTGCTTTCCGGCGCGGTGTGGCCAATCGGGCATCCATTCCTGTGTCGACCGTCACAGGGCGGGAGCAGCGTATCACCTGGCCGTCACAAACGGAAATGACGACCGCTGTTCGGGCCGGCCCGGAAAGGAAACCGCCCGTAAAAAGAAAAAGGGCGGGGAAATCCCCGCCCTTTCCATCCAATCCGAAGAGTGGATTAGAACGTCAGGTTCACACCGACGACGCCGAAGGTCTGGTCGACGTTGCTGGCGGCAGTCGTGTGATCGGTGGTGTCGGACACGCCGACGCCAACGAAGCCGAGGATGCCAGCGGCGACCTGATAGGTCAGGCCGACATGCCAGTATTCCAGATCGCCCGCGCGAGCAGCGCCGCTCTCGTTGCGGTCGGCATATTCGAGGCCGATACCGACCGAGCCCGGAGCCGCACCGTTGGTGAGGTAACGGACGCCAGCGGTCCAGCCCTTGCGCTCACGGGTCGACAGGATGTCTTCACGCGTCATCGAGCCACCGAGCTGCACCGACGAACCATCGCCGACGTTGTAGGTGAACAGGGCGCCGCCCTGCTTGCCCGACTCACGAGCGTTCGAAGCAGCCGTGGCACCGCCACCCTGGCCCAGCACCTTCACGCTGTTGTAGCCAGCGTAGAGGGCGACGTCGAAGGAGCCGAACGACTCGAGGTAGTTGGCAGCGGCGTTGAAGCCCTGCTCAAGACCGGTCGGCGAGAAGAAACCACCGCCGCAGCCGTTGGCAGTGCCGGCAGAGGTCAGATCCTGGCAGTTGTCCGGCGA
>JAEYSS010000202.1 GCA_023434425.1 Pseudomonadota bacterium
GGATGATGCCGACCAGGGCGCCGATCGGGGCATATTGCAGCGCGCCGCGCTTGAGTTCGGCGAAGTCCACGTCCAGCATCATCACCACGAACAGGAACAGCACGGCCACGGCGCCGACGTAGACAATGACCAGCAGCATCGCCACGAACTCGGCCCCGAGCATGACGAAAAGGCCGGAGGTCGATAGGAATGCCAGGATCAGCCACAGCACCGAGTGCACCGGGTTGCGCGCAAGGATCGTGAACGCCCCGGAGGCGACCACGAGAGCGGCGAACAGATAGAAGGCAAGGAGCTGAATCATCGGATCGCGGGCCGCCTAGCGATAGGGCGCATCGGCTTCAAGGTTCGCGGCCAGCGCCCGCTCCCACTTGTCCCCGTTGGCCAGCAATTTCGCCTTGTCGTACAGCAGCTCCTCGCGCGTCTCCGTGGAGTACTCGAAGTTCGGCCCCTCGACGATCGCATCGACCGGGCAGGCTTCCTGGCAGAAGCCGCAGTAGATGCACTTGGTCATGTCGATGTCGTAGCGCGTGGTGCGGCGCGAGCCGTCGTCGCGCGGTTCGGCCTCGATGGTGATGGCCTGGGCCGGGCAGACCGCCTCGCACAGCTTGCAGGCGATGCAGCGTTCTTCGCCGTTGGCGTAGCGACGCAGCGCATGCTCGCCGCGGAAGCGCGGACTCAGCGGGCCCTTTTCATAGGGATAGTTCAGTGTGGCGCGTGGCTTGAACATATAGGAGAAGGTCAGGCCGAGGCCCTTCACCACTTCCCACAGGAAGATCGAGCGCGCACCGCGATCGAGCAAAGCCATGGCTCAGACCCCTTTCGGCAGCAGGTCGAAGGCGAGCAGGACGCCCGCGGTCAACACCACCCACAACAGCGAGAACGGCAGGAACACCTTCCAGCCCAGGCGCATCAGCTGGTCGTAGCGGTAGCGCGGCACGGTGGCACGCACCCAGATGAACACGAACAGCAGCACGAAGATCTTCAGGCAGAACCAGACGATGCCCGGGATCCAGTTGAACGGCGCGACATCGAAGGGCGGCAGCCAGCCGCCGAGGAACAGGATCGTCGTCATGCCCGACATCAGGATCATGTTCGCGTATTCGCCGAGGAAGAACAGCGCAAAGGCCATCGACGAGTATTCGACCTGGTAACCGGCGACCAGTTCAGCTTCCGCTTCCGGCAGATCGAAGGGATGTCGGTTGGTCTCGGCCAGCGCCGAGATGAAAAAGACGATGAACATCGGGAAGAGCGGCAGGGCGAACCAGACCGTCTTCTGCGCATTCACGATGGCGCTCAGGTTCAGCGACCCGACACAGAGCAGCACAGTGATGATAACGAGGCCCATCGAGACTTCGTAGGATACCATCTGTGCCGAGGAGCGCAGCGCGCCGAGGAAGGCGTAACGCGAATTCGACGACCAGCCGGCAATGATGATGCCGTAGACGCCGAGCGAGGAGATCGCGAAGAGATACAGCACGCCCACATTGATGTTGGCAATCACCCAGCCGTCGGCGACCGGGATGACCGCCCAGGCGATCAGCGCCAGGATGAAGGTGATGCAGGGCGCGGCAATAAACAGAAACTTGTTCGCGCCCGACGGGATGATGGTTTCCTTGAAGATCAGCTTGGCGGCATCGGCAAACGGCTGCAGCAGGCCGAAGGCGCCGACCACGTTGGGGCCCATGCGCAGCGACATCGCCGCCAGCACCTTGCGTTCCATCAGCGTCAGATAGGCCACCGCGATCAGCAGCGGCACCGTCAGCATCAGGATATGGGCGAGGATCAACCCGCCCGGGAAGACGTAGCCGGTCCAGAGAGTTTGCCAGAGAGACTCAGTCATGGGTACCCGTCTTCGGCTGGGCGGCGCCGCGCGCGATGGCCGAGCATTCGGCCATGGTCGCGGAGGCGCGGGCAATCGGATTGGTCAGGTAGAAGTCGCTCACCGCCGAGGTGAAGGGCGCATCGGTCACCGTACCGGCCGTGCCGAAGGCACCCCAGGCCGCACTGCTGCGCTTGTCGACGCCGGAGAAATGCGGCGCCAGTTCGAGCATGCGACGGCGCAGCATACCGAGATTGTCATACGGCAGCTTGTGGCCGAGCGGTTCGGACAGCGCACGGATAATCGCCCAGTCCTCACGGGCATCTCCCGGCGGTGCCGCGGCGCGACGGCCGAGCTGCACGCGGCCTTCGGTGTTCACCCAGGTCGCGTCCTTCTCGACATAGGCTGCACCCGGCAGGATCACATCGGCGCGCTTCACGCCGGCATCGCCATGGCTGCCCTGATAGATCACGAAGGCCGAGCCGAGTTTGGAGGTGTCGATCTCGTCAGCGCCGAGCAGATACACGGCCTTGATCTCGCCCGACTGCGCGCCGGCAAGAATGCCCGTCACATCTTTACCGCCCTGTTGCGGCACGAAGCCGAGATCGAGCGCGCCAACACGACTCGCGGCGGTGTGCAGCATGTTGAAGCCGTTCCAGCCGTCCTTGATCAGGCCAAGGCTGTCGGCCGCCTGCTTCGCCAGCGCCAGCACCGCGGCGCCGTCGGCACGGGCGATGGCGCCCTGGCCGAGGATCAGCATCGGCTTCTGCGCGCTCTTCAGCACTTCGGCAAAGGCATGGCGGCCTTCGGCGATGTCCTTCAGCGTCGCGGCGCCGGCACCGAGATAGTCATACTTGTAGGTCAACTGCGGCTGCTCGGCGCTGATCAGCGCGATCTTCACCTTGCCGGTGAGATAGCGCTTGCGCAGACGCGCATTGATCAGCGCGGCTTCGCGGCGCGGATTGCTGCCGACGATCAGAATGGCATCGGCCTCGTCGATGCCGCTGATGCCGCTGTTGAACAGATAACCAGCGCGCAACGACGGATCGATCTGGGCGCCATCCTGGCGGCAGTCGAGATTGGGCGAGCCGAGCTTGCCCATCAGATCCTTCAGCGCCGTCATGCTTTCGGCGCAGGCGAGATCGCCGGCGATGGCTGCGATCTGGTTGCCCTGCAGGCCCTTCAGCGCGCCGGCGATGGCGGCAAAGGCCTCGGGCCAGGTCGCTTCCTGCAGCTTACCGTTCTTGCGAACATAAGGCCGGTCGAGGCGGCGGTTGCGCAGGCCGTCATAGGCGAAGCGGCTCTTGTCGGAGAGCCACTCTTCGTTGACCTCTTCGTTCAGGCGCGGCAGTACGCGCATCACTTCGCGGCCACGCACGTCGACACGGATGCTGGCGCCGACGGCGTCCATCGCATCGACGCTTTCGGTCTTGCGCAGCTCCCACGAGCGCGCCGTGAAGGCATAGGGTTTCGAGGTCAGCGCACCGACCGGGCAGAGGTCGATCACGTTGCCGGAGAGTTCCGACGTCATCGCCTGCTCGAGATAGGTGGTGATCTGCATGTCCTCGCCGCGGCCAATGGCGCCGAGTTCCGGCACGCCGGCCACTTCCTGCGCGAAGCGGATGCAGCGGGTGCAGTGGATGCAGCGGGTCATCGTGGTCGCAACCAGCGGACCCATATACTTGTCGTTCACCGCGCGCTTGTTCTCGTCGTAGCGCGAGGAGCCCTTGCCGTAACCGACCGACTGGTCCTGCAGATCGCATTCGCCGCCCTGATCGCAGATCGGGCAATCCAGCGGGTGATTGATCAGCAGGAATTCCATCACGCCTTCGCGGGCCTTCTTCACCAGCGGCGTGTCGGTCTTGATCACCATGTTGTCGGCGGCCGGCATCGCACACGAAGCAATCGGCTTCGGCGCCTTCTCCTGCTCGACCAGGCACATGCGGCAGTTGCCGGCGATGGTGAGGCGTTCGTGATAGCAGAAGCGCGGGATTTCCTTGCCGGCCAGTTCACAGGCCTGCAGCACGGTGGTGCCGGGCTCGACCGTTACCTGGATGCCGTCGATGGTCAACGTGGGCATTGCTTACCCTTCCCCCGCCTACTCAGCCGCCGCCGGCAGAACCGGCGAACCCGTGTGATATGCGTCGATGCGGCGTTCGATCTCGCCGCGGAAATGCCGGATCAGACCCTGGATCGGCCAGGCCGCGGCATCGCCGAGCGCACAGATCGTATGGCCTTCCACCTGCGTGGTGACTTCCAGCAGCATGTCGATTTCGCGCTTTTCGGCCTTGCCCTGCACCAGACGCTCCATCACGCGCCACATCCAGCCGGTGCCTTCGCGGCACGGCGTGCACTGGCCGCAGGATTCATGCTTGTAGAATTTCGACAGACGCGCGATGGCGCGCACCACGTCGGTGCTCTTGTCCATCACGATCACGGCTGCGGTGCCGAGGCCCGAACGCTGTGCACGAAGTGAGTCGAAATCCATCAGTACATCGTCGCAGATCGACTTTGGCAGCAGCGGCACGGACGAGCCGCCGGGAATGATCGCCAGCAGGTTGTCCCAGCCGCCGCGCACGCCACCGGCATGCTTCTCGATCAGTTCCTTCAGCGGGATGCCCATCTCTTCTTCGACATTGCACGGCCTGTTCACATGGCCGGAAATGCAGAAGACCTTGGTGCCGGTGTTGTTCGGACGGCCGATACCGGCGAACCACTCGCCGCCACGGCGCAGGATGGTCGGCGCGACCGCGATGCTCTCCACGTTGTTCACCGTGGTGGGGCAGCCCCAGACGCCCATATTGGCCGGGAATGGCGGCTTCAGGCGCGGCTGGCCCTTCTTGCCTTCCAGGCTTTCGATCAGCGCGGTTTCTTCGCCGCAGATGTAAGCACCAGCGCCGCGATGGATATAGACGTCGAAATCGTAGCCCGAACCGCAGGCATTCTTGCCGATCAGGCCGGCGGCATAGGCCTCGTCGATGGCGCCCTGCAGATTCTCGGCCTCGCGGAAGAATTCACCGCGGATATAGATATAGGCAGCCACCGCGCGCATGGCGAAGCCGGCGACGAGGCAGCCTTCGACCAGCTTGTGCGGATCGTGCCGCATCATGTCGCGGTCCTTGCACGTGCCCGGCTCTCCCTCGTCGGCATTGACCACGAGATACGACGGACGACCGTCGGACTGCTTGGGCATGAAGGACCACTTCATGCCAGTCGGGAAGCCGGCGCCGCCGCGACCGCGCAGGCCGGACTTCTTCATCTCGTCGATGATCCAGTCTTGGCCCTTGTCGAGAATCGCCTTGGTATTGTCCCAGTCGCCACGCTTGCGGGCAGCCTCAAGGCGCCACGACTGCTGGCCGTAGAGATTGGTGAAAATGCGGTCCTTGTCCTGAAGCATCTGCCGGCTCCGCCTCAGTCGTCATTCCCGCCAGCCGAGGCTGCGGGATTAAAAGTGGTGAGTGTGGTGGCGCCGCCGCGCGGCTCCGACGACAGGCGACCGTTCTGCGGGCCCGGCTTCGGTGTCTCGCCGCGCTTCAGCGCCTCAAGGATGCGACCGGTGCTCTCTTCGTCGAGATCCTCGAAGAAGTCATCACCGTATTGCAGCATCGGTGCATTCACGCAGGCGCCGAGGCATTCCACCTCGATCACGGTGAACTGTCCGTCGGCCGAAGTCTCGCCCGGATTGAGGCCAAGATGCTTCTTGCAGGCGCTCAGCACTTTGTCCGAACCGGCGAGCCAGCACGGCGTCGTGGTGCAGACCTGCACAAAATGCTTACCGACCGGCGCCAGGTTGTACATCGTGTAGAAGCTGGCGACTTCCAGTACCTTGATCACCGGCACGTCGAGCATTTCGGCGATATAGCGGATCGCCGCCTGCGGCACCCAGTTATCATGCTGGCGCTGCGCGATATCCAGCAGCGGCATCACCGCGCTGCGCTGGCGGCCGGCCGGATACTTGGCGATATGCGTCTTCGCCAGTTCGAGGTTCTCCGCCGTGAAGGCGAAGCTGGCCGGCTGCTGCTCGGGCGGTGCGATATGAACGCCGCTCATCGATCGATCTCCCCGAACACAATATCCATGTTGCCGACGATGGAGACGGCATCGGCCAGCATGTAGCCCTTCGACAGGAAATCGGTGGCCTGCAGATGCGGGAAACCCGGAGCGCGGATGCGACAGCGATACGGCTTGTTCGAGCCGTCCGATACCAGATAGACGCCGAACTCGCCCTTCGGTGCCTCGACGGCGGCATAAGCCTCGCCTTCCGGCACGCGATAGCCCTCGGTGTAAAGCTTGAAATGATGGATCAACGCTTCCATCGATTTCTTCATCTCGCCGCGCTTGGGCGGCACCACCTTGCGGTCGTCGGACGCGACCGGACCGGTCGGCATGGCGGCGACGACCTGCTCGATGATCTTTGCGCTCTGGCGCATCTCCTCGATGCGGCAGAGATAACGGTCGAAACAGTCGCCGTTCTTACCCACCGGCAGGTCGAACTCATATTGCTCGTAACCGTCATAGGGCTGCGACTTGCGCAGATCCCAGGCCACGCCCGAGCCGCGCAGCATCACGCCGGAAAAGCCCCAGTCCATCGCATCCTTCGCGTCGATCACGCCGATATCGACGTTGCGCTGGCGATAGATGCGGTTTTCGGTCAGCAGACCTTCGATATCGTCGATCACCTTCAGCATGCGCGGCAGGTAGTTGACGATGTCCTCGTCCATGCCCTTGGGCATGTCCTGGTGCACGCCGCCGGGCCGGAAATAGGCAGCATGCATGCGGGCGCCGGAAACACGCTCGTAGAATTCCATCAGCTTCTCGCGCTCCTCGAAGCCCCAGAGCGCCGGCGTCATCGCGCCGCAATCGAGAGCATGAGTCGTCACGTTCAGCAGGTGATTGAGCAGGCGGCCGATCTCGGCGAACAGCACGCGGATCGCCTGCCCGCGCGCCGGCACTTCCAGGCCCAGCAGACGCTCGGTGGCGAGCGCAAAGGCATGCTCCTGGTTCATCGGCGCGACGTAATCCAGGCGGTCGAAATACGGCACCGCCTGCAGATAGGTCTTGTGTTCGATCAGCTTCTCGGTGCCGCGATGCAGCAGGCCGATATGCGGATCGCAGCGCTCGACGATTTCGCCGTCGAGTTCCATCACGAGGCGCAACACGCCGTGGGCCGCGGGATGCTGCGGCCCGAAGTTGACCATGTAGTTGGCAATGGAAACTTCGGCCATGTTACTTCTGTCCCTCGGCCTTTTCGTCGCCCGGCAGCACGTATTTCGCGCCTTCCCACGGGCTCATGAAATCGAAGCGGCGGAATTCCTGCTGCAGCTGCACGGGTTCGTAGACCACGCGCTTCTGCGACTCGTCGTAGCGCACCTCAACATAGCCGGTGAGCGGGAAATCCTTGCGCAGCGGGTGCCCTTCGAAACCGTAATCCGACAGGATGCGGCGCAGGTCCGGGTGGCCGGAGAACATCACGCCATACATGTCCCAGGTCTCTCGCTCGAACCAGTTGGCGGCGGAATAGACGCCCACCGCCGACGGCACCGGAGTCTCTTCGTCAGTCTCCACCTTGATGCGCAGGCGCTGGTTCAGCTTCAGGCTGAGCAGGTGATAGACGACATCGAAGCGTTTCGCGCGTTCCGGCCAGTCCAGGCCGGTAATGTCGACCAGTTCGGCGAACTGGCAGTTGCCGTCATCGCGCAGGAAGGTCAGCACATTCACGATGCGCTCGGCCGGCACGCGGATGGTGAGTTCGCCCAGGGCGACCTTCGTCTCCAGCAGATCGGCGCCGAGACCGGCGGCCAGATGGTCGGCCAGGTCGCGAAGCCCCTGT
The DNA here is from genome assembly GCA_023434425.1 of Pseudomonadota bacterium. GTDB lineage: Bacteria > Pseudomonadota > Alphaproteobacteria > Ferrovibrionales > Ferrovibrionaceae > Ferrovibrio. The sequence continues at coordinate 7,650 of JAEYSS010000202.1, forward strand.
TCCTGTTCGCGCAAAATCGCCTTGCTGTCGGTCATGTCGGTTTCCTCAGCGGGCAATCGTGCCAGTGCGCCAGATCTTCTTCTGCAACTGCAGAAGGCCGTAGACCAGCGCTTCGGCGGTCGGCGGGCAGCCGGGGATGTAGACATCGACCGGCACGATGCGATCGCAACCGCGCACCACCGAATAGGAATAGTGATAGTAGCCGCCGCCATTGGCGCAGCTGCCCATCGAGATCACATAGCGCGGCTCGGCCATCTGGTCGTAGAGCTTGCGCAGGGCCGGCGCCATCTTGTTGGTCAGCGTGCCGGCGACGATCATCACGTCGGACTGGCGGGGCGAAGCCCGCGGCATCGCTCCGAAGCGGTCGAGATCATAGCGCGCCATGTAGGCGTGGATCATCTCGACGCCGCAGCAGGCCAGACCGAAGGTCATCGGCCACATCGAGCCGGTGCGGGCCCAGTTGGCCAGCTTGTCGAGCGTGGAGATCACGACGCCCTTGTCGGCCAGTTCGTCGGACAGGCCCTTGAAGAAGGCGTCCTGATCGGTGCCGAAGGCGGCATGGGTGCCGGTCTGGCCGTCCGTCACGATGGAAGTCTGCTGGGTCGTCTGCATGGCGTTGCTCATTCCCACTCCAGCGCCCCCTTCTTCCACTCGTAAATGAAGCCGATGGTCAGGATCGCGAGGAAGATCATCATCGACCAGAAGCCGTAGACCCCGATCTCGCCGAGCGTGATCGCCCAGGGGAACAGGAAGGCCACTTCAAGGTCGAAGATGATGAAAAGGATGGCGACGAGGTAGAACCGCACGTCGAACTGCTTGCGGGAATCGCCGAAGGGCTCGAAGCCGCACTCGTAAGTGGAATTCTTCTCGGGGTCCGGCGCACGCTTGGCCGCCACGAAGGGCAGCAGGGCCAGAACCGCGGCCAGCACGATGGCGAGGCCAAGGAAAAGCAGGATCGGCAGATATTCCCGCAGCAGGGCGTCCACGGTCATTCCCCTCCGAAAAAAAGCGTTCTGCCCGGGCCAGTCCCACCCCGCCCGAGTTCCGGGCTGTTCTAGCCGGTTCCGTTCCGCGTCGCAACACGCGCCCCGATGTGAAAAAACGCCGCAAGTCACAGCGGGAAAAACGCTTTTCAGCTTTATGATAGTGAGTCGCAACAGGCCTTTGGCCGCGACTCGATCCGCATACGACCAACGGAGTCGGCCGTCCCTTAATGGGACTGCGGCCGGATCGGATTTTCGGAGATTTGCCGGCGGGGATTGGTGCCAAAAGAATGGCGAGAGTGACGGGACTTGAACCCGCGACCTCCGGCGTGACAGGCCGGCGCTCTAACCAACTGAGCTACACCCCCGCGGCGGCAGGCGGTTTACCCCTCACCCACCGTGATGTCAAGCAGGCGCGACCGATATTCCGGCCGCGCCTGCAAAGACTTGCAAAAAGGCTGTGAGGCCTGTCAGGCCAGCACGAGATGGCTGGCATCCTCCAGCGCCGGGACGATCTTTTCGCCGGCCAGCCGGGCCTTTTTCTGCACGGCATTCTGCAGCTTGCGGAAGGCCTTGGTCTCGATCTGGCGCACGCGTTCCTTGGTGACGCCAAGCTTGCCGCCCAGCTCTTCCAGCGTCGCCTTGTCCTCGTTCAGCATGCGCTCGGTGATGATCATCTGCTCGCGCGGGCTGAGCTCCTGGAGCGATTCCGTCAGCCAGGCGTGGCGCAGGCCGCCATCCATCTTGGTCGTGACGATTTCCTCAGGCGTCGGGCCCGGATCGACCAGGAAATCCTGGAAGGCATCGCCGCCGTCCTCGCCGCCCACCGTCTCGTTCAGCGAATGATCGCGTGCAGACAGCCGCTGCGCCATATTGGTCACGTCTTTGGGCGAAACCTTGAGCGCCGTGGCGATTTCATCGCGCGTGGCGTTGTCCAGGGTCAGCGTGCCGCCGCCGGCCCGCTCCAGCTTGGCGCGCAGCCAGCGCAGGTTGAAAAACAGCGCCTTCTGGCCTGCGGACGTACCGGAGCGCACGATCGACCAGTTGCGCAGCACATATTCCTGGATCGACGAACGGATCCACCAGGAGGCGTAGGTCGAAAACCGCACGCCGCGCTCGGGATCGAAGCGGTTCACCGCCAGCATGAGCCCGATATTGCCCTCCTGGATCAGGTCGGGCATCGGCAGGCCATAATTGCGGAACCGGGTGGAGGTGGCGACCACGAGGCGCAGATAGGCCGTGACCAGCTTCTGCATGGCCCGTTGATCTCCATCAACGCGCCAAGCGCGGGCAAAGCGTAATTCTTCTTCCTCCGTCAACATGGCCTTGGTCATGACGGTGGACAGGTAGCGCCGGTCGGCGCTGTCGAGAGTCCGGGGAGCGGATGCGATGGCCATTTAATATGTCCTCCATCGACTTTCGCCCTTGTCTGCACTAGGTTGCTTGTACTGGAGTTGCGTACAGAGACGGGCGAAGCGGCTAGTTGGTATCGGGTCGATACAAAATCACGATACGCCCGCCGATGTT
>JAEYSS010000256.1 GCA_023434425.1 Pseudomonadota bacterium
GGAAATGCCTGGCCGCCGGGGTCATTCTTACATCGCGAGGTTGGTCAGGCCGGTGACCTGGGAACGAACCTTGTCGATTTCCGCCTTCGGCATGGAAACCAGACCCTTCTTCTCCAGGTAGCCGCCGGCCGCCATGGCGCGGTCGCTGACATACTCGGCCATGAATTCCTTCATGCCCGGCACGACGCCGATATGCGCCTTCTTGGCATAGACGAACAGCGGACGCGACACCGGATACTTGCCGCTCGAGATCGTGTCGGCATCCGGCTCGACGCCGTCAACCTTGGCGCCCACCAGCTTGTCCATATTTTCTTCGAGGAAGGAGTAGCCGAACACGCCCATCACGCCCGACTGGCCGGAGGCCAGACGCTGCACGATCAGGTTGTCGTTCTCTCCGGCCTCGATGAAGGCGCCGTCTTCGCGGATCTTGCCGCAGGCCGCACCCTGGGCCTTCTTGTCAGTGATCGCCTTGATTTCCGGGAAGGCCTTGCAGCCGACGTCCATGACCAGTTCGACGAAGCTGTCGCGGGTGCCCGAGGTCGGGGGCGGGCCCATCACTTCGATCTTCCAGTCCGGCAGACTGGCATTGACCTGCTTCCAGGTCTTGTAGGGATTCGGCACCAGCTTGCCGCCCTGCGGCACCTGCGCCGCCAGGGCGAGCCAGATTTCCTCACGCTTCAGGTTCACGGGGGTCGAACCCTTCTTCAGGGCGACGGCGATGCCATCGAAGCCGACCTTCATCTCAACGATGTCTTTCACGCCATTGGCGGCGCACTGGTCGAATTCGCCCTTGGTCATGGCGCGCGAGGCATTGGTGAAATCGGGATGCTGCGTGCCGACGCCGCCGCAGAACAGCTTCATGCCGCCGCCGGTGCCGGTGCTTTCCACGATCGGGGCCTTGAAGCCGCCGGTCTGCGAGAAACGCTCCGCCACCGTGGTGGTGAAGGGATAGACAGTCGAAGAACCGACGACGCGGATCTGGTCGCGCGCCTGCTGCGCAGCGGCCGGTTCGGCCAGGCCAAGCGCCGCCACAGCGGCGAGACCGGTGAGAAGAAGAGCCTTGTTGGTCACGGTATACCTCATCGTGGTTTTCCTCAGACGCACCGGATGTGCGCAGGATTGGCCGGACCGCCACTGCAGATGCTGCTGGACGATCCGTCCCGGACGAGAGGGTTAGTGCGATCCCGTCCGGTGGCCGCGACTCCTAAGGGGACCGGGTGACATCGTTATTGCAGATATGTTGCAGTCGTATGACACTGCTAGACGGGCGCGGCGCTTGTCCTGCTCTTTTCGGGAACGGCAGGCATACGAACCATGAATTCGCTGCCTTTTTCCAGTTCGGATTCGATGACAAGCCGGCCCCGATGCCGATTGATGATGTGCTTCACAATGGCAAGGCCAAGCCCCGTTCCGCCGAGATCGCGGCTGCGCGCCGAGTCGACCCGATAGAATCGCTCGGTCAGCCGCGGCAGGTGCTCGCGGGGGATCCCCTCGCCATGGTCCCGGATGCCGACCTCGACCCAGCCGCCATCCCGCGTCCCGAGCCGGACCTCAACCTGCGTTTCGGCCCGGCCGTATTTGATCGCGTTGTCGATGAGGTTCTGGAAGACCTGCATCAGTTCGTCGCGCGCGCCGGCCACCGGCGGCACGGCCTCGTCCAGATCGAGTCTGATCTGCATCTTCTTGGCTTTCGCCTGCGGCTCCAGCGCGGCGGCTACGTCCCGCAGCAGCGGCGCCAGCGGCAGAATCTCGGACGGCTGGTCATGCTCGCGCATTTCGATCTGCGACAGCGACAGCAGATCCTGGATCAGGCGCGACATGCGCCCCGCCTGGTCGCGCATGATGCCGAGGAAACGGATCCGCGCCGGCTCGTCATCCCTGGCCGGGCCGAGCAGTGTTTCGATGAATCCGACGAGAGAGGCCAACGGCGTGCGCAGTTCATGACTGGCATTGGCGACGAAATCGGCGCGCATCTTCTCGGCCTTGCGTAGCGAGGTAAGGTCGTGCAGGGCCAGTACCGCAGCCGTATCCTCGCGCGCCGCCGGCAGCGCCACCACGCGCACCGAGAAACTACGGCCATCCGGCACCGGCAGATTCAGGTCCGCTGCCGCCATCCCGGTTTCTCCGCTCAGGACGCTGTCGGCGGCATCCAGCACCGTCGGATGGCGCAGCGCCACGGTCAGATCGTTGCCGACGATGTCATTGCCGAAGAATTTGCGCGCCGCGAAATTCGCGCGTGCGATGGTGCGCCGGCCGTCCAGCAGCAGCACAGGATCGGGCAGCGCATTCAGGATCGCGTCTGCCGTCGTGGCTTGCAGCACCACCTGGCCTTTCTCATCCAGCAGGGTCTGGCGCAGGCGCTCCACCGTGACGCCGAGTTCGCCGATCATGGTGAGTGCGTCCCAGTCGCTACCCGTGGTGCGCTGACCGACGCCGGCAATTTCATCGGTGCTGCGCAGCACGCGCCAGGCCGCCAGCGTGTGCCAGGCGGAGAAGAGCCCGATGATCGCGAAGATCGGCACTGCCATTGCCCAGGCCGTGCGCGTCGACACCGCATCGCTCAGCCAGGCGATGCCGATGACGCAGGTCAGCGGGAGTCCGAGAATGAGCGTCAGTGCCAGCCAGCGCATCACCGGATAGCGCATCCGCCGCAGCTTGCCGCCGGGCCGGTCGCTCATGCGCCACTCGCCCGGGCGGGCGTCCAGCGCAGCAGCCGGTCGACCAGCTTGCGCAATACAGTCGTCAGCGGTGCGGCACGTTCGGGATCCCAGTGCTCCAGATTCCGTTCATCCATGTAGCAGCACTGCGCGATCTCGAGCTGAAGAGCATGGATGCGTTCGGCCGGGCGGCCGTAACGCCGCGTGATGTAGCCGCCTTTGAAGCGGCCGTTGTGAATGCTGGAGAAGCCGCCTGCGTCGCTCAGCACGCCGAAGGCCGCTGCGGCCAGTCCCGCATCGCAGCTGCGTCCCTCGTTGGTGCCGAGATTGAGATCCGGCAACCGGCCGTCGAAAAACCGTGGCGCCTCGCTGATGATGCTGTGACCGTCGAGCAGGATCGCATAGCCGTGGCGGCTGCGGATGGCGTCCAGCTCCGCGATCAGCCTCGCATGGTAGGGGCGCCAGTAGGCATCGGCCCGCTGCGCCACCTCGGCCGCGGCTGGCGCCGCACCGGAAAGATAAAGCGGCTCCCCGTCGAAGCCGCCCGTCGGGCAGAGTTCGGTGTTGTCGGCACCAGGATAGAGTGGCGCGCCATCCGGGTCGCGGTTCAGGTCGACCACATAACGGGAATGCGTCGCCACCATCAGCCCGGCCCCCAGACCGGTTGCGAAAGCATAGAGCTTCTCGACATGCCAGTCCGTATCGGCCAGCCGGCGGGCATGGGGGTTCAGCCGGTCCACCAGACCCGGGCTGAGCCGAAGGCCAGCATGGGGAATGTTGATCAGCAGCGGCGTATCCGCAGGAACAAGAGTGAACAGATCGGCGTTGTGCATGGTGGCAAGACTGGAAAATTACGGCTGACATAGGTAACAAAGCAGACCGCCTGCGCCAAGCTGGGAGTCCGGACGACACGGACTATTCATAGTCGGGGCTCGCAGTTCAGCCTGGCGGCTGCCATTTCCGGACGCCACCCCGTCCCTTCCTTTCCGGGTTACATATTCCATGATGGATATCACTCTTCTCGGCATCACGATCACGGCGGCCGAACTCAGCGCCTTCGCGCAGGTCATCCTGATCGACGTCATTCTGTCCGGCGACAATGCCATCGTGATCGGCATGGCGGTCGCTGGCCTGCCGCCAGAGTATCGTAACAAGATCATCGTCTACGGCATTCTCGCCGCCACCATTCTCCGCATCTTGTTCGCCAGCGTGGCCGTGCAGCTGCTGCAGATCATCGGCCTCACCCTGGCCGGCGGCATCCTGCTGCTCTGGGTCGCCTGGAAGATGTGGCGCGAGCTGCGCCTGCAGGCCAAGGCCGCCCGGGAAGGCGGCGATGCCAGCGAGATGGAGCCCAAGAAGGCCGCACCCAAGACCCGCCGCGAGGCGGTGACACAGATCATCGTCGCCGACCTGTCGATGTCAATCGACAACGTGCTGGCGGTGGCCGGTGCCGCGCGCGAGCATCCCTATATCCTCGGCTTCGGCCTGGTGCTGTCGATCGCCTTGATGGCATTGGCCTCCAAGGCGATCGCCCGCCTGCTCGACCGCTATCACTGGATCGCTTATGTCGGCCTTCTGATCATCGCCTATGTGGCGATGAAGATGATCTACGACGGCGGCCTGCAGGTTCTGCCCTACGTTCCCGCCCTCAACGGCGGCTGACGCGCACCGCACCGGCCTGCAAGGGCCGGTGCGGCCTGCCGGCGGAATTGATCGCCGCCCGCGGATAAAATACCATCCCTTCGCTCATGACCTCGCTTCTCCATCTGCCCCGCCGCTCCCGTGGCCTGAATCGCCGCCAGGCCGTTGTCGCCATCGGCGCCGCCGCCTGCACGCTGGCTTCCGGCCAGGCCGACGCGACGCCTGACGCCGCCCGCAAATTGCTCGGCACCCTGGTCAAGGCCGAACCGAAAGCCGGCAGGGTGCGGATTGCCGCGCCCGAAATCGCCGAAAACGGCAACAGCGTGCCGCTCACCGTCACGGTGGACAGCCCGATGACGCCCACAGACTACGTGCGGGCCATCCACATCATCGCGGATCGCAACCCGCAGCCCGGCGTCGCCAGCTTCCTGCTCACGCCCGACAACGGCAAGGCGGAAGTGCAGCTGCGCATGCGACTGGCGGAATCGCAGACCGTGATCGTCGTCGCCGAACTGAACGACGGCTCAGCCTGGACCGCAACCCGCGAGGTCAAGGTGACCCTCGGCGGCTGCAGCACCTGAGCGGGGAGCGACTGGCATGACCTCAGACATCAAGCCGCGCATCCGGGTGCCGCAGGGCATCAAGCGAGGCGACGTGGTCGAGATCAAGACGCTGATCACGCATCCGATGGAGTCCGGCCAGCGCAGGGATGCCGACGGCAAAACCGTTCCGCGCATGATCGTCAACCGGATGGCTGTGACGCTGAATGGCAGGCAGGTCTTCGAGGCCCGGCTGGAACCGGCCATGTCGGCCAACCCGTATCTGTCCTTCTTCCTGAAATGCACGCAGAGCGGCAATCTGGAATTCACCTGGACCGATGACAACGGCGGCCTCTACAAGTCCAGCCACCCGCTCACGGTGTCCTGAACCCTCAGACCTGCGGCACCTGGCCGGCCTCCTCGGCCGCGCGCCGCGCCTGGAACCGGTCGACGGCAACAGCGACTTCCCCCGCCAGCATGGCCGCATCGCGGTCGGGATGGAAGAAGGCCAGGACCGCATCTCCGAGCGTCTTCAGCAGGTCGAACGACTTCTGCCAGTCGAAGGTGAAGACGAAATCCTCGCCGCGGTCATACATCTGCCGCGCCGGCGTCAGCAGTCGCTCGCAGAGCTGGCCGACATGCGCGAGGTCGGTGTCGACCACCCGGCGCTGGATATCCTCGGTGGACACGATCAGATCGCGCAGCAGGGTCAACGTATGCGCGTCCGGCATGGTCTGCGCCTTGTACAGCGGCACAATCTGCGCGGCGACGAAAGCGATCCGGAAGGCCGAGGCCTGCAGGCGCTGGCGATTCACCTGCTCGTTCATGAGCATCACCGCCTGCTGCAGCGCGCGGGCGTCGAAACCCTCCCCTGTCAGCTTGGCGCGCATCGGGTTGGGCACATCGAACAGCGGCACATTGCTTTCGCGCCGCGCGTCGACGCGCCGGCGGTCGGGCCCGATATAGTCGGACGTCACCACGAAAGGCTTGCGGTTCATGGCGACCGCTTCGAGCCGGTCGAGCAGTGCCTTGGTCGACAGGGGTTTCACCAGCAGGTCATCGGCGCCTGAATCGACGAGCCGCCGCACCACCGAGCGCTCCGCCTCCCAGGTGGTGAGGATCACCGGGAGGTATGGATTGATGCCGAGCCGGCCGTGACGCAGATCGGAAACCAGTTGCGCGACATCGCCGCCCGGCAGGCCGATATCCATCAGCAGCAGGTCGGGCTGGGCGACGGCAACAAGATCGGTGAAGTCTTCGAGCGTGCTGAATTCACGCAGGTTGCCGAAACCCGCGCCGACCATGGCCTGCCGATACAGTGCACGTGACCCGTGGGCGGGATCGCCGTACAGGATACGCACCTCATGGCGATGACCAACCTGCATCCTGCGATCCTACGGAGCGCAGCCCTGCACAATCAAGCACCAGAACCATGATCGTTCTGTTAGCGTATACGCGGCCTGGCCCGCGCCGTCGGGGTGGCGGCCAGCGGATTTTCCGGCCAGTCGTGCTTAGGGTATTGCCCCCGCATCTCTGCCCGCACAGCGCGATAACTGGTCTGCCAGAAACCCGCAAGGTCGCTGGTCACCTGCAGCGGCCGACGTGCGGGCGAGAGAAGATGCAGCACGAGCTTCACACGCCCGCCGGCAATGGCCGGCGTATCGGCATGGCCGAACATCTCCTGCAACCGCACGGGCAGCACCGGTACTTCACCCTGCGCATAGTCGAGGGGAATGGAGGAGCCCGACGGCACCCGCCAGTGCGTCGGCGCCTCGGCTTCGAGCTGTTTCTGCTGTGCATAATCGAGCTGGTGCGTCAACGCCGCATGCAGGTCGACGCCCGACAGCTGCGACAGTTTCGCGACGCCGTCGAGATATGGCCCAAGCCAGTCGGCCAGACGCGCGACCAGCGCGGCATCGCTCATATCGGGCCAGTCCGCCGCCGCCGGGAGATGCCGGCGCAACAGGGCAACGCGCGCCTGCCACTGCCGCAGGCCCGGTGTCCATGGCAACACGTCGAGACCGCGTTTGGCGATCGCCTCAAGCAGTGCCGTCCGGATCGCCTCGGCCGGCGGATCGGGCAGCGGTCTTTCGCGCAGCACCAGTGCACCCAGCCGGCGCTGGCGGCGCGCCAGCACGGCCCCGCTGCGATCGTCCCATTCGACAGCATCGCGCGAGGCGATCACCGCACCGAACTGGGCCTCCAGCGTCGCTTCATCAATCGGAGCGGCGAGAAATACCCGTGCATCGGCCTGCGCGCCATCGACCTCTGCGACCGCCAGATACTCCTCGCGGCTCAGGGTATCGAGCGGATCCAGCCTGGCGCCACGCCCGTTGCTGAGCAGGAAGCTGCCGCCGCCGCCGCGTTTCTTCGCCACGCGATCCGGATAGGCCAGCGCCACCAGCAGGCCGGCATCGTCGACCGGCCCCTGATGCGGCGGCGCACCGATCTGTCGTCGCCAGTCGCCTGCCAGCCGGCGAATCTGCCGCACGGTATTCATGTCGACCTGGATTCCATGCGGCGCGCCATGTCGCTCGGACTCTCCGGCCACGATTTCCAGACGCCAGCGCAGATCGGCATCGCGCGCCGCATGGCGGGGAATCCGCGCAATATCGCGTTCGCCGAGCAGCGCCGCCAATGCGCAGGCCAGACCGCCCAGTCCCTGGGCATGGCCACGGATCACCATATGCGCCAGCCGCGGATGCAACGGCAACTCCACCATTGCCCTGCCATGCGGCGTGATCGCCCCGGCTTCGTCCACGGCTTCCAGTTCGCGCAGCAACGCCTGTGCATAGGCCATCGCGGCATCCGGCGGCGGATCCAGCCATGGCAATGCCTTGGCATCCCGCACGCCCCAGGCGGCGAGATCGAGCGCCAGCGGCGTCAGGTCGGTGACGGCGATTTCCGGCGCGGTGAATTTCGTCAAACCGCCATGTGCGGCTTCAGCCCAGAGGCGATAGCAGACGCCGGGGCCGAGGCGACCGGCGCGACCGCGGCGCTGATCCGCCGACGCCTGACTGACCCGTATGGTTTCCAGTTTCGCCATGCCGGTGCTGGGCGAAAAGCGCGGCTGGCGCATGTAGCCGCTGTCGATCACTACGCGCACGCCTTCGATGGTGAGCGAACTTTCGGCAATCGAGGTGGACAGCACGATTTTGCGGCGGCCAGGCGGACTCGGCTGCAGCGCCTGGTCCTGCTGCGGGCCGGGCAGGTCGCCATACAGCGGCAGAACGCTGACGTTGGTCGGCAGCCTTGCCGCGGCCAGCAGACCTTCGACGCGCCGGATCTCGGCGACGCCCGGCAGGAAGACCAGCAGATCGCCCTCGGTTTCCCGCAGCGCGTCCTGCACCTGGCCCGCGACCGCCGCATCCAGCCGCGCCTGCGGCGAAACGGGGCACCAGCGGGTTTCGACCGGATAACTCTGACCCTGACCGGTCACCACCGGACAGTTGCCCATCAATGCGGCAAATGGCGCAGCATCAAGCGTGGCCGACATGGCAACCAGTCGCAGGTCAGGCCGCAATGCGGCCTGCGCTTCCAGGCACAGCGCCAGGCTGGCATCGGAATCGAGGCCACGTTCATGGCATTCGTCGAACAGCACGGCGCTGACGCCCTGCAATTCGGGATCGCGCTGCAGCCGACGCAGAAACACACCGTCGGTATTGAGTTCGATACGGGTCTTCGGTCCGACCCTGGTGTCGAAACGCACGCGATAGCCGACCGTTTCACCGACGGCTTCGCCCAGAAGATCGGCCATTCGCTTCGCCGCCATCCGGGCCGCGAGCCGGCGCGGTTCCAGCACGATGATGCGTCCGGCCGTCGACCAGGCTTCGTCGAGCAGCGCGAGCGGCAGTATGGTGGTCTTGCCTGAACCCGGTGGCGCCTGCACCACAAGATTGCCGGTCCGCGACAGGCATGCGCGAACCTCAGCCAGACTCGTCTGGATCGGCAACGCATGAGAGAGTTGCAATTTTTGCAATGTTCCTGTGCCCGGCAAGCTGAAATGGTACGATTTTAGCGAAACACCGGTCCGATGTCTGAACTCCCCGCCGCTGGTCCCTCGCCCGTCACGGCTCCTCCGATGAAGGCGATGCTGATGATGGTGGGCTCAGCCCTCTGTTTCTGCGTCATGCATGCCTTGGTCGCCAAAGCCTCGCAAGAGGTGCCGCCGGTCGAAGTGGCGTTTTTCCGCAATCTTTTCGGCTTCATCGTCCTGCTGCCCGCCATCATCCGCAGCCGCTTCACCGCATTCCGCACCACCAAGCTGCATCTGCATGCGGTGCGCGGCGGCCTGAACAGCGTTTCGATGATGATGTTCTTCACGGCACTGGCGATCACGCCGCTGGCCGAAGCCACCGCGCTGTCCTATACGGCGCCGCTGTTCATGACCATCGGCGCCGTCCTGATCCTGCATGAGAAGATTCATGCCCGCCGCATCGCCGCACTGGTGATCGGTTTCCTGGGCGCGCTTGTCGTGCTGCGCCCGGGCATGGTGCCGATCGGGCTCGGTCCCATGCTGGTGATCGGTTCGACCGTGCTGTGGGCCGCCTCGATGATCGACATCAAGATTCTGGCGCGGACCGATTCCAGCCTGACCATTGCCACCTACATGGTGGTGTTCCTGATGCCGATCACGCTGGTCGCCGCGCTGTTCGTCTGGCAGTGGCCGACCTGGGAGCAACTCGGCATCATGTTCCTGCTCGGCGCCTGCGGGTCGGCCGGTCACATGCTGTTCAACGAGGCTTTCCGCCATGGCGACACCAGCGCCCTGATGCCGCTGGATTTCACCAAGCTGATCTGGGCCTCGATCATCGGCTTCCTGTTCTTCGGTCAGATGCCCGATATGTGGACCTGGATCGGCGGCACCGTCATCTTCGCCAGCGCGACCTACCTGTCCTATCGCGAGCATCAGATCGCCCGTCGTGCCAGAATAGCAACCCAGACGGCAGGCAGCCCTGCATCCCCTGATACCGTCGCCCCGCAGCTGCCACGAAGTTAGGCATAAATCCACCTAATTCAGTCGCAAGATATTGTAGACCTAAGGCTATTTACAAGTTCACCCGAATCCCGTTTGATTTGCACCGCGTCCAGAATATCGGGCGTCAGGGAGCAAAAATTAACGAGCGTTCGGGAAAAAATGGCCGACGATTATATTCTCACGACCGAAGGTCTCACCAAGGAATTCGCCGGCTTCATTGCGGTGAAGGACGTCAATCTGAATGTCCGTCGCCACACGATCCATGCGCTGATTGGTCCCAATGGTGCAGGCAAGACGACCTGCTTCAACCTGCTGACGAAGTTTCTGGCGCCCAGCCGCGGCAGGATCACCTATAACGGTCGCGACATCACCAGCCAGAAGCCTGCGGATATCGCGCGCAGCGGCATGGTGCGGTCTTTCCAGATTTCAGCGGTTTTCCCGCATCTGTCGCTGCTGGAGAATGTGCGCGTGGCGCTGCAGCGTCCGCTCGGCACCAGCTTCCACTTCTGGCGGCCGGAAACCAGCCTGAACGTGCTGAACGAGCGCGCCGAGGAACTGCTGAAGGCCGTCGGCCTGATCGAATATCGCAAGCATACCGCTGTCGAACTGCCCTACGGGCGCAAACGCGCCCTGGAGATCGCCACCACGCTGGCGCTTGAGCCGGAAATGATGCTGCTCGACGAGCCGATGGCCGGCATGGGCCACGAAGACATCGACAAGATTTCCGACCTGATCAAGACGGTGGCGCAGAATCGCACCGTGCTGATGGTCGAGCACAATCTGAGCGTTGTTGCCAAGCTCAGCGACACCATCACCGTGCTGCGTCGCGGCGAGATTCTCGCTGAGGGCAACTACGAAAAAGTCTCGAAGAATCCTGAAGTGATCGAAGCCTATATGGGGACCGGCCATGCATAACGGTACCGAGCTGGCCCAAAGCGAACTGGCAGTGGCGGATCTGAATGCCTGGTATGGCGAAAGCCATATCCTGCACGGCATGCAGTTCGAGGTGAAGAAGGGCGAAGTCGTGACCCTGCTCGGCCGCAACGGCGCCGGCAAGACCACGACGATGAAGGCGGTGATGGGCATGATCCCGAACCGCAAGGGGTCGGTGAAATTCGGCGGCGACGAACTGATCCAGCTGCCGTCCAACAAGATCGCCAAGATGGGCCTCGCCTTCTGCCCGGAAGAGCGCGGCATCTTTTCCAGCCTGAATGTCTACGAAAACCTGACGCTGCCGCCGGTGGTAAAAAGCGGTGGCATGAGTCTGGACGAGATCTACCAGATTTTCCCGAACCTGAAGGAACGCCTGAAAAGCCAGGGCACCAAGCTGTCGGGCGGCGAGCAGCAGATGCTGGCCATCGGCCGCATCCTGCGCACCGGCGCCACGCTGCTGCTGCTGGACGAGCCGACCGAAGGTCTGGCCCCGGTGATCGTGCAGCAGATCGGCGCGATGATCCGGCTGCTCAAGGAAAAGGGCTACACGATCCTGCTGGTCGAGCAGAATTTCCGCTTCGCCAGCACCGTGGCCGATCGTCACTACATCGTCGAGCATGGCAAGGTGGTCGATATGATCCCCAATGACCAGATCGCCGTGAGCACAAAAAAGCTCGAGACATATCTCGGCGTCTAACAGGCAAGTTCAACCAAGGAGGGAACGATGCGTTTTAATACTTTGGCTGTCACTACGGCAGCATTGCTCGCGGCCGGAAGCGCTCATGCGCAATACAGCGGTGGCACAATCAAGATCGGCGTGATGAACGACCAGTCCGGCCTCTATGCCGACGTGTCCGGTCCGGGCGGCACCTGGGCTGCCAAGAAGGCGGTCGAGGATTACGGCGCCGCCGCCAAGGGCCTGAAGGTGGAAGTCGTTTTCGCCGACCACCAGAACAAGCCGGACGTGGGCTCGAACATCGCCCGCCAGTGGTATGACGTCGATGGCGTCGACGTCATCGTCGACGTGCCGACCTCGTCGGTGGCGCTCGCCATCACCCAGATCGCCAAGGAAAAGAACAAGGTGTTCCTCGGTTCCGGCCCGGCTTCGTCGGACCTGACCGGCAAGGCCTGCACGCCGAATTTCATCCACTGGACCTATGACACCTGGGCGCTGGCCAACGGCACCGGCAAGGCCATCGTGCAGACCGGCGGCAAGAGCTGGTACTTCCTGACCGCCGACTATGCCTTCGGACATGCGCTGGAGAAAGACACCGGCGACGTGGTGAAGAAGAATGGTGGCCAGGTGCTTGGCGCCGTGCGTCACCCGCTGTCGACCAACGACTTCTCGTCCTTCCTGCTGCAGGCGCAGTCTTCGAAGGCGCAGATCGTCGGTCTCGCCAATGCCGGCGGCGACACCATCAACTCGATCAAGCAGGCGGCTGAATTCGGCATCGTCGAAGGCGGCCAGAAGCTGGCCGGCATGCTGATGTTCATCACCGACGTCCATGCGCTGGGCCTGAAGACGTCCCAGGGCCTGAACTTCACCACGGCGTGGTACTGGGACATGAACGACAACAACCGCGCGTTTGCCAAGGATTTCTCGGCGGCGAACGGCGGCAAGTATCCGACCATGGTGCAGGCCGGCATCTACTCGTCGGTCATCCACTACCTGAAGGCTGTGGAAGCCATGAAGTCTGACGCCGATGGTGCTGCCGTCGTCGCCAAGATGAAGAGCATGCCGACCGAGGACAAGCTGTTCGGCAAGGGTACCATCCGCGAGGACGGCCGCCACATGCACGACATGTACCTGGTGGAAGTGAAGAAGCCGGCTGAGTCCAAGAAGCCGTGGGATTACGTCACCGTCAAGAAGACCATTCCGGCTGCCGAAGCCTTCCGCCCGCTGGGCGACGGCGACTGCCCGATCGTCAAGAAGAGCTAACAGGCTTCTGAACTAGGGGGCCGGCCGGACAACCGCCGGCCGGCACCATTTCGATTTAATACCGGGGGTTCTCGCATGTTGTTTGAGTTAATCGGCATTCCGCCGCAGGCATTGTTCGGCCAGTTGCTGCTGGGCCTGATCAATGGCGCTTTCTATGCGATGATGAGTCTCGGTCTGGCCGTGATTTTCGGCCTGCTCAATGTCATCAATTTCACCCATGGCGCGCAGTATATGATGGGCGCCTTTGTCGCCTGGATGCTGCTGGAATGGGCCGGCATCCCCTACTGGGGTGCGCTGGTTCTCGCACCGGTCATCGTGGCCGCGACCGGCATTGCGATGGAAAAGCTGTTCCTCAAGCGGCTTTATCATCTCGACCATCTTTACGGCCTGCTGCTGACCTTCGGCCTGGCGCTGATGATCGAGGGCGTCTTCCGCAAGCAGTTCGGCTCGTCCGGTCTGCCCTACGCCAATCCGCTGCCCGGCGGCACGCGGCTCAGCTTCATGTTCCTGCCCAATTACCGCGCCTGGATCGTGGTCGCCTCGCTGGCGATCTGCCTCGGCACCTGGTACATGATCGAGCGCACCAAGCTCGGCTCCTACCTGCGCGCCGCCACCGAACGCCCCGACCTGGTGCAGGCCTTCGGCATCAACGTACCGCGCATGATCACGCTGACCTACGGCTTCGGCGTCGGCCTGGCCGGGCTGGCCGGCGTGCTCGCCGCACCTGCCTATAACGTCAGCCCGCTGATGGGGTCCAATCTGATCATCATCGTGTTCGCCGTGGTCGTGATCGGCGGCATGGGCTCGATCCTGGGCGCGATCATCACCGGCTTCTCGCTCGGCATCATTGAGGGCCTGACCAAGGTCTTCTACCCGGAGGCCTCGAACACCGTGATCTTCATCGTCATGGCCATCGTGCTGATGGTGAAGCCTGCCGGCCTGTTCGGCACACCCAAGTAAGGACAAGGCCATGAGCACTGCTGTCACCGCTTCCGCTACGTCGGCCTCACACGGCGCCAGGAATCGCGAACTGATCGCCTTCGCGATCATGATCGGCATCGGTCTGGTCGCGCCGATCGCGATCTATCCGGTCTTCCTGATGAAGGTGCTGTGCTTCGCGCTGTTTGCCTGCGCCTTCAATCTGCTGATCGGCTATGTCGGCCTGCTGTCCTTCGGCCATGCCATGTTCTTCGGCCTCGCCGCCTATGTCAGCGGCTATTCGGTCAAGGCCTGGGGCTTCTCGCCCGAACTCGGCATCCTTTACGGCACCGCCTGCGGCGCCGTGCTCGGTCTCGTGACCGGCCTGCTGGCCATTCGTCGTCAGGGTATCTACTTCGCCATGGTGACGCTGGCGCTGTCGCAGATGGTGTTCTTCTACTGCCTGCAGGCCAAGTTCACCGGCGGCGAAGACGGCATCCAGGCCATTCCGCGCCGGCCGCTCTTCGGCCTCATCAACATCCAGAACGACCTGACCTTCTACTATGTCGTGCTGGCGATCTTCGCCGCCGGCTTCCTGGTGATCTGGCGCACCGTCAACTCGCCCTTCGGCCAGGTGCTGAAGGCGATCCGCGAGAACGAGCCGCGCGCCATCTCGCTCGGCTATCGCGTCGACCATTACAAGCTGCTCGCCTTCGTGCTGTCGGCGGCGCTGGCCGGCCTCGCCGGTGCCACCAAGGCGCTGGTCTTCCAGCTCGCCTCGCTGACCGACGTGACCTGGCAGATGTCGGGCGAGGTCGTGCTGATGACCCTGGTCGGCGGCATGGGGACGATCTTCGGCCCGGTCGTCGGCGCTGCCGTGATCATCACCATGCAGAACTACCTCGCCGGCTTCGGCGAATGGGTGCTGGTGATCCAGGGCTTCATCTTCGTCGTGGTCGTGCTGGCCTTCCGCAAAGGCATCGTCGGCGAAGTCCAGGACTGGTGGACAAAGCGCGCCAACAAGGCCTGAGCGCCGCCCGCATCAAAACAGCAAACGGCCCGCTTCGGCGGGCCGTTTTCGTTTATGGGCTTCCGGGTTCTGCACCCAGCACCCTCTCCCCCCATCGCGCTGCGTGTTCTTCCCCCTCTCCCACTTGTGGGAGAGGGAGGGCCCCGCCGCGCAGCGGTGGGAAGGTGAGGGCCTTTTCCCCGCCGTTTGACATCCTTGTTTTTCGCCAGCTGAAGTGCTATATTCCTATTATTAAGAACATTCGTTCGCATTCTTGGATATGCGCAGGGACGATTTCACGGCTGAAACGCTGCCGCTCTTGGACATTGTGGATCAGAAAATCAATAGCTTAGCACGCAATGCCGAGGGTTATGCGGGATTCAACAGGATCAAACTGGACAGAGCTGGACAGAACTGGCCCAAACTGGCTCAAACAGGACGCAACGGGCCTCGAACAGGACAGAACTGGCCCCCCAATGGGCGCAAACTGGCTTTAGCCGAGACCGATACGGCCGCGGTCGTAAGCCTGGCTGGCGCGGCGGCACCAGGATGAATTGTCGAGATACCACTGAATGGTGGCCCTGATGCCGGCCTCGAACGAATAGTCCGGCTTCCAGCCCAGTTCGCGTTCGGCCTTTGACGGGTCGATGGCATAGCGGGCGTCGTGCCCCGGCCGGTCGGTGACGAAGGCGATCTGCGTCGCGTAGCCCTTGCCGTCCTGACGCGGCACCAGACCGTCCAGCACGGCACAGAGTTTGTGCACCAGGTCGATATTACGCTGCTCGCCACGCGACCCGATCAGGTAGGTTTCGCCCGGCCTGCCCTTTTCCATTGCCATCTGCAGGGCGGCGGCATGGTCCTCGACATGGATCCAGTCGCGCACCTGCTCGCCCTTGCCGTAGATCGGCAGGGTCTTGCCCTCCAGCGCATTCAGCACCGTCAGCGGGATCAGCTTTTCCGGAAACTGGTAAGGGCCGTAGTTGTTGCCGCAGTTGGTGACCATCACCGGCAGGCCATAGGTGCGGCAGAAGGCGCGTGCCAGATGATCGGAGGATGCCTTGCTGGCCGCATAGGGCGAGTTCGGCTTGTAGGGGCTGGTCTCGTCGAAATAGCCGGTGGCGCCCAGTTCGCCATAGACCTCGTCGGTCGAGACCTGCAGATGGCGGAACTGGCCCTTCGCGGTACCGTCCAGTGCGCGCCAGTGGTCCAGCGCCGCTTCGAGCAGCACCAGGCTGCCATTCACATTGGTTTCGATGAAGGGCGCCGGGCTGTCGATCGAACGGTCGACATGGCTTTCTGCAGCCAGATGATAAACCGCCTGCGGCTTCACCTCGGCATAGATGCGCTTGATCGCGGCGCGATCGCAGATATCGACCTGCTCGAAGCTGTGCAGGTGCGGATGCGGCAGGGCGGCGATATTGTCCGGGTTGCCGGCATAGGTCAGCTTGTCGATGGTGACGACGCGGCGCTTTTGCGCATTGAGCCGGCGGACCAGGGCGGAGCCGATGAAGCCGGCGCCGCCGGTAACAATAACCGTCATGGAATGTCTCCCTGCCCTTTGTATAGCCGAGGGCCACAGGGGCCGGAAGGTCTTGCCAGACTGTGGCAGCAGCAGGGCGTCCCGACAGTGTCCGTGCCGATTCCCGGGCCGGCGGCGCCTTGGCGACAGACCTCTCCCGCCCCATATTGGCAGCCATGAGCCAGACCCCCGTCATCCAGAGCATGGAACGCCAGATCGAGGATCCGGATCGGTTCGCCGATGCCAACTTTCCCGATTTCGTGCCGCACCGTCCGCCCCGGCCGGACAAGAGCGAAGGCGGCATTGCCTATGACCTGCAGGCCCCGTACGAGCCCAAGGGCGACCAGCCGACCGCGATTGCCGAACTGACCGAGGGCGTTCTGAACGACGAGCGGGACCAGGTGCTGCTCGGCGTCACCGGCTCGGGCAAGACCTTCACCATGGCGCAGATCATCGCCCGGTCCGGGCGGCCGGCTTTGATCCTGGCGCCGAACAAGACGCTGGCCGCGCAGTTGTACGGTGAGATGAAATCCTTCTTCCCCAACAACGCGGTGGAATACTTCGTTTCTTATTACGACTACTACCAGCCTGAAGCCTATGTGCCGCGCAGCGACACCTATATCGAGAAAGATTCTTCCGTAAACGAGCAGATCGACCGCATGCGCCATTCGGCGACGCGCGCGCTGCTCGAACGCGACGACGTGATCATCGTGGCTTCCGTGTCCTGCATCTACGGTATCGGATCGGTCGAAACCTATTCGGAAATGACGCTGAGCCTGAAGGCCGGCGACCGCATCGACCGCGACACGCTGCTGCGCCGGCTGGTGGAACTGCAGTATCGCCGCAACGACACGGCATTCGCACGCGGCGCTTTCCGCGTGCGCGGCGATGGCGTGGAGATTTTCCCCTCGCATATGGAAGACCGCGCCTGGCGCCTGTCGCTGTTCGGCGACGAACTGGAAAGCATCGTCGAATTCGATCCGCTGACCGGCCACAAGACCGACACGGTGCAGGCCGTGAAGCTCTATGCCAACAGCCACTATGTGACGCCGAAGCCGACGCTGAACCAGGCCATCGAGCAGATCAAGGTCGACCTGCGCCTGCGGCTCGACCAGCTGATGAAGATGGGCCGGCTGGTGGAAGCCCAGCGGCTGGAACAGCGCACCAGCTTCGATCTGGAAATGATGGTGGCAACCGGCGCCTGCGCCGGCATCGAAAACTACTCGCGCTATCTCACCGGCCGCGGCCCCGGTGCGCCGCCGCCGACCCTGTTCGAATACCTGCCCGACAACGCGCTGCTGTTCGTCGATGAAAGCCATGTCACCGTGCCGCAGATCGGCGGCATGTTCCGCGGCGACTTCCGGCGCAAGGCCACGCTGGCCGAATATGGCTTCCGTCTGCCCTCCTGCATCGACAACCGGCCGCTGCGTTTCAAGGAATGGGAGCAGCTGCGACCGCAGAGCGTGTTTGTCTCGGCCACGCCGGGCAAATGGGAAATGGAACGGACCGGCGGCGTGTTCTCCGAACAGGTGATCCGCCCCACCGGGCTTATAGATCCGGTGACGGAAATCCGCCCGGTCGAGCATCAGGTCGACGATCTGCTGGCGGAATGCAAGGAGATGGTGAAAAAGGGCCATCGCGTTCTGGTCACCACCCTGACCAAGCGCATGGCGGAAGACCTGACCGAATACATGACGGAAGTCGGTCTCAAGGTGCGCTACCTGCATTCCGATATCGAAACGCTGGAGCGTATCGAAATCCTGCGCGACCTGCGGCTGGGCGTGTTCGACATCCTGATCGGCATCAACCTGCTGCGCGAAGGTCTCGACATCCCGGAATGCGCGCTGGTCGCCATTCTCGATGCCGACAAGGAAGGTTTCCTGCGTTCGGAAACCTCGCTGATCCAGACGATTGGCCGCGCCGCACGTAACGTCGAAGGCCGCGCCATTCTCTATGCCGACAAGATCACCAACAGCATGCAGCGCGCACTGGACGAAACCGCACGCCGTCGCGCCAAGCAGCAGGCCTATAACGAAGAAAACGGCATCACGCCCGAAAGCATCAAGAAACAGATCGGCGACATTCTGCAGTCGGTGTACGAGCAGGATCACTTCACCGTCGATGCCGGCGCTGCCAGCGGCGGTCATCTGGTCGGCAACAACCTGAAGGCGCATCTGGATGATCTCGAGAAGCGCATGCAGGAAGCGGCCGGCAATCTCGAATTCGAGGAAGCCGCGCGCCTGCGCGACGAGATCAAGCGGCTGGAGATGAACGAGCTGGAAATCTCGATCCAGAACCGCAAGCCGGCCGGCTTCTCCGAGGATGCCGCCAAAGCCCCGCGTCCGGCCGGTCGTTCCACCGCCGGCCGCGCCGGGTCGCGCCGCGCCTATCGCGGAGCCAAACGCTGATGACTGCTTCCGCCAAGGCGCCGACCGCACTGGTCACCGGGGCCGGCCGCCGCATCGGCCGCGCCATCGCGCTGCATCTGGCCGGGCGCGGTTATCATGTTGCCGTGCATTGCCATCATTCGCGCGACGAGGCCGACGCGGTCGCCCGCGAGATCATGCAGGCCGGCGGTCGCGCCGCCGTGGTGCAGGCCGATCTGTCGGATCATGCCGCCGTCTCCAGGCTGGTGGCGCAGGCGGCCACCGCGCTCGGCGCGCTGTCGCTGCTGGTCAACAATGCGTCGCTGTTCGACTACGACCACGTCGAGACCGCCACCGAGCAGAGCTGGGACAGCCATCTGGACACCAACCTGAAGGCGCCCTTCTTCCTGTCGCAGGCCTTTGCCGCACAGCTGCCTGAAGGCGTGCCCGGCAATATCGTCAACCTGGTCGACATGCGGGTCTGGCGACTGACCCCGCATTTCGCCTCCTACACGGTGTCCAAGGCCGGGCTGTGGACCCTGACCCAGACCCTGGCCATGGCGCTGGCGCCGCATATTCGCGTCAACGCCATCGGGCCCGGCCCGGTGCTGCCCAGCCCGCACCAGACCGAGGAACAGTTCCGCAGGCAGTGGGACAGCACGCCGCTGAAACGCGGGGCCGAGCCGGGCGAGATTGCCGCAGCCATCGGTTTCCTGCTTGACGCTCCGGCCGTGACGGGCCAGATGATCGCCCTGGATGGCGGCCAGCATCTGCCCTGGCAGCAGCCCGGCGGGCCGCTGCCCGCCGCCCGGAGAGCGCTGGAGGACTGACATGACGATCCATGATCGCGCCCGCGCCGCCTGGGCGGAAATCCCGGTCCCCGCCATCCCCGAGGCGAGCCAGCCGGCCCGCCGCGTTTTCGTGCGCGACCTGCTGCTGGATGCCCTGATCGGCGTCTATCCCGGGGAGAATGACAAACCGCAGAAAGTCCTGATCAATCTGGATCTCTGGGTGGCCGAGACACCGGGTGAGCCGCCGCGCGGTTACGCCGAGGTCGTGTGCTACGACAATCTCGTGCAGCGGACCAAGGCACTGCTGGCAGAAGGTCATGTCGGCCTGGTCGAGACCCTGGCCGAACGGCTGGCCGGCCTGTGCCTGGACGATCCGCGGGTGCTGCGGGCCTGTGTGCGGGTGGAAAAACCGGACGCCATTCCCGAGGCTGCCGGCGTGGGCGTCGAAATCGAACGCCGCCGCCGATAGCCCTTACGGGCTGCCGAACTAGCGCTTGACTTTGCATGGCGTTTCCTGTTGCCACCCCGGTTATGCACAGGAGTGCCACCCGAGTCGGAGCGAGTCAGAACCCCGGTGTGACAGCGTCTTTTGCTGTGGATAAATAGACTTTTTCTATACAGATCAGATGATTATCGAGAATTTCCCCGTACTACGCTGAGGTGCATTGATTTTCGCCCCGCTACAACGCGCAAAATCACGCGATGTTTCCCCACACAGTTATCCACAGCCTTGGGATGCTTTTTGTCAACGCCGTGCAATCATTAGGTTTTTGTCAGTATGGTGATGCGTATGAGTGAAGACCCCACCGCCGAACCACAGGCCGGGCTGCTGCCTGCTGAGATTGGCGCGGCGGTGATCCAGCGTCACCTTGCGACGCTGCCGATGGGTCCCGGCGTGTATCGGATGCTCGATGCACGCGGCGATGTGCTTTACATCGGCAAGGCCCGGGCGCTGCGCAAGCGCGTCACCTCGTATACAAAGTTGCAGGGCCTGACGATCCGCATCCAGCGCATGGTGCGGCAGGTCTGTTCGGTCGAGGTCACCACCACCCACACCGAAGCCGAAGCCCTGCTGCTGGAAGCCAATCTGGTCAAGCAGGTGCAGCCGCCCTTCAACGTGCTGCTGAAGGACGACAAATCCTTCCCATATATCCTGGTGGCGCGCGACCATCCCTATCCGGCGATCACCAAGCATCGCGGCGCGCGCGACATTCCGGGCGACTATTTCGGGCCTTTCGCATCGACCGGCGCGGTGCATGTGACACTGAACGCCATGTCGCGGGCGTTCCCGTTGCGCAGCTGCAGCGACAGCGAATTTGCCGGCCGCAGCCGTCCCTGCCTGCAGTATCAGATCAAGCGCTGCACGGCACCCTGCGTCGGCCGCATCAGCGAGGCCGACTACCTGAAGGTGGTGGACGAGGCGAAGGGCTTCCTGTCCGGCAAGAACCGCCAGGTACTGGACATCTGGCAGGGCCGCATGCAGCAGGCCGCCGATCAGCGCGACTACGAAACCGCCGCCGAGCTGCGCGACCGCATCCGCGCACTGGCGCATATCACCCAGAAGCAGGATATCAACATCACCGACATCGAAAATGCCGACGTCATTGCCGTGCATGCCGAGGGCGGGCTGGTCTGCATCCAGATCTTTTTCTTCCGCGCCGGGCAGAATTTCGGCAACCGGTCGTATTTCCCCGCCCATACCCGCGATGTCGAAATCAGCGAGGTGCTGGACGCCTTCATCGGGCAGTTCTACGCCCAGCGCGAGGCCCCGCGCCTGATCCTGCTGAGCGATCCGGTCGAGAATGCCGACCTGATCGAGGAAGCGCTGAGCAATCACAGCGGCCACAAGGTGGAACTGCATGTCCCGCAGCGCGGCACCAAGCGCGACCTGGTGGAATACGCCGTCACCAATGCCCGCGATGCCCTGCGCCGCAGGCTGGCCGAAGCCGCCTCACAGCAGCAGCTGCTGCAGGGTGTGGCCGAGCTGTTCGGCCTGGATGCGCCGCCGCAGCGGATCGAGGTTTACGACAACAGCCACATCATGGGCCGCCATGCCGTCGGTGGCATGATCGTCGCCGGCCCGGAAGGCCTGCGCAAGAACGCCTACCGCAAATTCAACATCAGGGGCGAGGATCTCGTGCCGGGTGACGATTACGGCATGATGCGGGAGGTGCTGACCCGCCGCTTCCAGCGCCTGCTGAAAGAGGATGCCGAGGACGAGAATGCCGCCGACTGGCCCGATCTGCTGCTGATCGATGGCGGCAAGGGCCAGCTCGCGGCGGTGCTGCAGGTGATGCAGGAGCTTGGCGTCGAGGATGTACCGGTGGTCGGTATCGCCAAGGGGCCGGAGCGCAATGCGGGGCGCGAGCAGTTCTTCCTGCCGGGCCGCGAACCCTTCATGCTGGAGCCTCGCCACCCCGTGCTGTTTTTCCTGCAACGACTGCGGGACGAGGCGCACCGCTTTGCCATCGGCACGCACCGCACCAAGCGCGCCAAGGACCAGATCCGTTCGCCGCTCGACGAGATCGCCGGCATCGGCGCGGCCCGCAAGAAAGCCCTGTTGCTGCATTTCGGTTCGGCCAAGGCGGTGTCGCGCGCCGGGCTGGCCGATCTGGCAGCTGTCCCCGGTATCAGCGAAGCGGTCGCAAAACGGATTTACGATCATTTCCACGGCGGCTGAATACCGATCGAAAATGCCGTGGAGCTGGCCCGGCTCTGGCCCTGTCCAGCCGCTTGCGATAGCCTCTTCGTCATGCTGAATAGCCTACCGAACATCCTGACCGTATCGCGCATCCTGGCGATCCCGGCCATTTGCGCGGCTTTCTTCCTGCCTGGCGTCTGGAGCGCATGGATTCCGCTCGGCCTCTTTGTCGCCGCCGGCATCACCGACTGGTTCGACGGCTACCTGGCCCGTAAATGGGGCCAGATGTCCGACCTCGGCCGCTTTCTCGATCCGGTTGCCGACAAACTGCTTGTCGCCGCCGTCATCCTGATGCTGATCGCCTTTGAGCGGATCGACCGCATCACCTGCCTGGCCGCCGTCGTGATCATGTGCCGCGAGATCACCGTGACCGGTCTGCGCGAATTCCTCGCCGAGCTGCGCGTGAAGGTGCCGGTCTCCAAGCTGGCCAAGTGGAAGACGACCGTGCAGATGATCGCGCTCGGCATTCTGATTGTCGGCGATTACGGCCCTGCCTTCCTGCATATTCGTCTGCTGGGTGAGATCGGCCTGTGGGTTGCTGCTGTGCTGACGCTCTATACCGGCTGGGACTACCTGCAGACCGGCCTGCGCCATATGGCCGCCGACAATCGCACCCCGCCCAAGGGAGCGGAGTGATGCGTGTGTTGTATTTCGCCCTGCTGCGCGAAAGGGTCGGTGTTCCAGAGGAAACCGTATCGCTGCCCGATGGGGTGCGCACCGTGGCTGAGCTGGTGACCTGGCTGCGCGGCCGCAGCGAACAGCATGACGCGGCGCTGGCCAATCCCGCCATGGTGCGCGTGGCGGTCAATCAGGACTATGCTCAGCCCGGCGATCCGGTAGGTCCGGACGACGAAATCGCTTTCTTCCCGCCGGTCACCGGCGGCTGACGCACCACGAGAGCCGCGCCATGACGGTAAGGGTACAGCGCGAGGATTTTGACACCGCCGCCGAACTGGACCGGATGACCGCGGGCCAGACGCAGATCGGCGCCGTCGTCACCTTCACCGGCCTGGTGCGCGACTTCGCCGACGCGACGGCGGTCCCCTCCGGCATGCAACGCATGACTCTTGAACACTATCCGGGCATGACTCAGCGTCAGCTCGAGACCATCGTCGCCGAGGCGCGTCAGCGCTGGCCGCTGGACGACTGCCTGGTGATCCACCGCTATGGCGAATTGCATCCTGGCGACCGGATCGTTCTGGTGATCACGGCCTCTGCCCATCGTCAGGCCGCCTTCGAAGCCAGCGCCTTCCTGGTTGACTGGCTGAAAACCAGGGCGCCGTTCTGGAAGCTGGAGGAGGACGGCGGCCAGCGGCGCTGGGTGGAGGCGAAGGCCAGCGACGACGACGCTGCATCCCGCTGGAATCGCTGACATACGGTGGTACGTGGGGTCGCGGGTAACCTGTCCGGATTTACCGAATTTGCGGTTTACTGCTGCTATTGCGTGTGGCATGTCCTTGCTGCAGGCTGGTTCCGCGGAATAGCCTGACCAGACCAGTCCTTTCTGCCATTGCCGCTCACCGTTCGCGAGTCCATCCTCCGCATGTCGCCGACAGATCCGAATGTTCCCCAAACCGAGGTGATCTCCTCGGTCGCGCCGGACCGGATCCGCAGCAAGTCGCTGCGCAACCTGCTGGGCTACTGGGAGGCGAAGGAGAATTACCTCGGCCGCCTGCCGGCCCGCGCCGACCTGCAGCCCGACGAGATGGTGCCCTTCCTGCCTTTTGTCGCCCTGATCAACGTGCAGACGGGCAATCCGCGTTTTCAGTTCCGCCTGGTCGGCACCGGCATCGTCGGTTCCATGGGCCGCGAAACCACCAATCGCCAGGTCGATGAAAACCTGTTCGGCGCGAATGCTGTGGTGGTGGAAAATTTCTTCAGCATCCCGCTCGACAGCCGGGGCCCCGCCTATGCCGCCGGTAAGTACACAGTAGCGCCGAGCGGCCGCATGCTCGGTTTCGAAACCTTGCTGCTGCCGCTCTCGAGCGACGGCACCACCATCGACATGCTGCTGGGCGGACTGGTCGGCGAACGCATTCAGCGCGACGAGCAGATCTGCGGTTTTCAGTACGATTACTATTGCCCCGTCGTGCAAACGGCCACGCGCTGAGCACGTGGCCGTTCGTTGACGTCCAAAGGTTGAAGCAGGCGGCTTAGGCCGCCTTCCTGGCCCGCGTCGCCAGGTCGAATTCACCCAGCAGCGTCTGACAGATCTTGCCCGGCGTGAACTTGTAGGGGCCGATCTCGGACACCGGCGTCACTTCGGCCGCCGTGCCGGTCAGGAAGCATTCATCGAAGCCGGCCATTTCCTCGGGCTGGATCGGGCGCTCGATCACCTCGATGCCGCGACCCTTCGCCATGGCGATCACCGCGCGCCGGGTGATGCCGTCCAGGAAGCAGTCCGGCGTCGGCGTGTGCAGCTTGCCGTCCTTGGCGAAGAAGATATTGGCGCCGGTGGCTTCGGCGATCTGGCCGCGCCAGTCGAGCATCAGCGCGTCCTGATAGCCATCACGTTCGGCCTTGTGCTTGGACAGCGTGCAGATCATGTACAGGCCGGCAGCCTTCGCCCTGGTCGGCGCCGTATTCGGGGCCGGGCGGCGCCAGTCGCTGATCTGCAGGCGCAGGCCCTTCATCTTGGCTTCCGGCGAGAAGTAGCTCGGCCACTCCCACACCGCGATGGCGACATGGATTTTGTTCTGCTGCGCCGAAACACCCATCATCTCCGAACCGCGCCAGGCGATCGGTCGGATGTAGCAGTCCGGCATCTTGTTCGCGGCCACGGTTTCACGAGTGGCGCGATCGATCTCCTCGACCGAATAGGGCAGCGTGAAGTCCAGCAGCCTGGCGGAATCCCACAGGCGCTGACTGTGTTCGGTGAGGTGGAAAACCTCGCCGCCATAGGCGCGCTCGCCCTCGAATACGGCCGAGGCGTAATGCAGGCCGTGCGTCAGAACGTGCAGCTTGGCATCCCGGAAGGGGATCAGCTTGCCATCGAGCCAGATCAGGCCATCGCGGTCATCATAGGGAATCAGGGACATGGAGCTTCCTCCTTGGGCGAGCGGGCAGAAGGTATTATTATTACCTGTAGGTGGGCACAGAAGTAACAATATGATCGAAATATGTCAATACTACTGACATAATTTTCGTAAACTCCCTTGGAATGCCGGCGGCAGTCAAATATGGCCGATATTGTACTACCTGGCTTGAAGCCAGCTATCCCTTTGGTTCATATAGATGATCATGACCGACCTGAAATCGCTGGCCAATCCCCTGTTCCTTCGCGAAGACGAGCTTCGCCAGGCCATCGAACTGCTGTTTTACGCCTATCGCGACTTCACGCGCGGCCCGGACGAAATTCTGGAACGCTATGGCTTCGGCCGGGCGCATCACCGGGCCCTGCATTTCATCGGCGGCAATCCCGGCATCACCGTGGCTGAACTGCTGGCCATCCTGCGCATCACCAAACAGAGCCTGTCCCGCGTTCTGTCGGCCCTGATCGAGGGCGGTTTCGTGCGCCAGCAGCAGGGCACCCGCGACCGGCGCCAGCGCCAGCTGTTCCTGACGGACCAGGGCAAGAATCTGGAGCGCCAGATCGCCTCCGTGCAGCAGGCCAAGGTGGCCGAAGCCTATCGCGAGGCAGGCGCCGAGGCGGTGGCCGGCTATCGCAAGGTTCTGTCCGGCCTGATCGATCCGCAGGAGCGCCCGGCGATCCTGCGCGCCATCCAGCGGCGGTGAGGCCGGACACATCATGGATCTGGGCGAACCGCATATCCTGGTCGTCGATGACGACGAGCGCATCCGGACCCTGCTGGTGCGCTACCTCACCGGTCAGAACTATCGCGTCACCAGCGCGGGAGATGCCGCCGACGCCGCCGACAAACTGAGCTCGATCAGTTTCGACCTGCTGATCGTCGATGTGATGATGCCCGGTCAGAACGGCTTCGATTTCGTGGCCGACCTGCGCAAGCGCGGCAATGCCGTGCCGGTGATCCTGCTGACCGCCCGCGGGGAAGCGGAAGATCGCATCAAGGGTCTGGAAACCGGCGCCGACGACTACCTGCCCAAACCCTTCGAGCCGCGCGAACTGACCTTGCGCATCAATGCGATCCTGAAGCGCGCCGCCCGTCCCGCGCCACCCGCGCCCACCGTCGCCACCCGCTTCGGCGATTTCAGTTTCGACGCCGTGCGCGGCGAACTGAAGCGCGGCGAGGAACTGGTGCCCCTGACCACCGGCGAGGCACAGTTGCTGCGCATTCTGGCGCGCAGCCCGGGCCAGACAGTGCCGCGCGCGGCCCTGGCCGATCCGGCCACTGCCGGCGAGAGCCGCGCCGTCGACGTGCAGATCACCCGACTGCGCCGCAAGATCGAAGCCGATCCGCGCAACCCGCGTTTCCTGCAAACCGTCTGGGGCGAAGGCTATGTGCTCTGGACTGAGTAGCCGCCGATGACCGCGCTCAAGCGCCTGCTGCCACGCAGCCTGTTTGGCCGCTGGCTGGTGCTGCTGGTCGCTCCGGTGGTGGTGCTGCAGGCGCTGCTGACCTATGTCTTCTATGAGCGCCACTGGGATGCCGTGACGCGTCGCCTGGGCCTGGGCCTTGCCGGCGAAATTGCCGTGGTGATTGCCACCCGCGAAAGCAATACCGATCCCTCGGTATTGGCCGACCTGATGTACCGGATGGACCAGTCCCTGGAAATCGACATCACTTTCGAACCCGGGACCGACTTTCCCAGCAATATTCCGGCACCGCGGCGCTATTCGATCCTGGACCGCATGCTGGTGCAGGCGCTCGGCGAACGTGTCTCGCAGCCCTACATGATCGATACCCAGCGTAACGACCGCACGGTGATGATCTATGTAAAACTTCCCGATGCGCTGATGACGGTGTCGGCGCCGGAGAACCGCATCTTCTCTACCAGTACCTACGCCTTCATGGCCTGGATGGCCGCAGCCTCCGTCGTGCTGCTTGGCATCGCCGTACTGTTCCTGCGCAACCAGATCAAGCCGATCCGCCGCCTGGCCGAAGCAGCCGATGCGTTCGGCAAAGGCCGCGAGATCGCCGACTTTCGCCCGACCGGTGCCGAGGAAGTGCGCGCGGCGGCCCGCGCCTTCCTAGCCATGCGTGATCGCATCCGCCGCCATATCCGTGAGCGCACCGACATGCTGGCCGGGGTGAGTCACGATCTGCGCACCCCGCTGACGCGCATGAAGCTGCAACTGTCGCTGATGCCGTCCGATCCGGAGCTGGACGAACTGAAGCGCGACATCGACGAAATGGAAAAGATGGTCGGTGCCTATCTGGCTTTCGCGCGCGGCCAGAGCGAGCAGCCGGCCGAACCAACCGATCTCGGCAACCTGATCAACGAACTGGCGGACGATGTGCGCCGCCGTGGCCGCGAACTGCGGATCGACATCGACGGCAGCCTTACGCTGCCCCTGCGCCGGCTCAGCTTTAAGCGCGCCCTGTCAAACCTGGTGGAAAACGCGTTGCGGTTCGGCCGGCGGGTGCAGCTCAGTGTCACGCGCATGACCAATCGCGTGGAGATCCGCATCGAGGATGATGGTCCGGGCCTGCCGGAGAAAGAGCGGCACAAGGTGTTCCGCCCCTTCTACCGGCTGGATCAGGCCCGCCATGGCAGCGGCAATGTCGGGCTTGGACTGACCATTGCACGCGACGCCGTGCTGGCGCATGGCGGCGAAATTACGCTCGGTCAGTCACCGATGGGCGGCCTGATGGTCACGATCAGACTGCCGGTCTGACGACGACGATCGGCCGACTCAGTTCTCGGCGGGCTTTGCAGGCTCGGCAACGGTGAAGCGGCGCTCGGCCTGCAGGCGGCCGTCGCTGTCCTTCAGCTGCAGCACCCAGTCGCCGGGGAAAATGCGCGACTGCGACCAGATCCGCCAGTTGCGGCTGACATCCACGCGTGCCTTCGAACGCCCGACTTCCTGATCGTTGCGCACCCAGTGGAACCAGAAGGTCTCACCGCCGCGCACCTGCGTGCAATCAAGGCGCGCGAAACCGTAGGCGCGCTCGGTGCCAACCGGATAATTCCCGTCCACCACGCCCTGCGGCTCCAGGTTGGTCACCTGGTTGGTGAGGATGAATTGCCGCACGACGCAGTCGTGGTCTTGGGCGAACGCCGAGCCGGCAAAACCTGCCGGCACGCTGGCGAATGCGAGTTGGATAAAAAGCGCGAAACGGATCTTTTTTGTCATTGTGCTGGTTCCTGGGCCGGATTGTCGACTCAGGCCAAGGTTGGGTCAATACACACGTCAGTATAAGCGCCCGCCATCGGGCACCGGCTGACTGAGGCCGAGCAGCACGACCTGATCATCCGCATCGGGCAGACCGAGCACCAGAATCTCGGACATGAATGCACCGATCTGCCGCGGCGGGAAATTGACCACCGCGACGACCTGACGGCCAATCAGCCCTTCAGGCGTGTAGTGCCTGGTGATCTGTGCCGAGGATTTTTTCACCCCAATGGGCGATCCGAAATCTACCCAGAGTTTGATCGCCGGTTTGCGTGCCTCGGGATAAGCTTCTGCGCGAATCACTGTGCCGACGCGAATCTCTACCTTTTGAAAATCGTCGAAGGTGATCTCAGGCATCGCGAACCCCATCCCGCGAAAAAGCGGCAAACAAAACGGGCGGAGTTTTACTCCGCCCGTCGGTCATCTGGCAAATCCTCGGTGCCGTTCAAACGGCAGCGGGACGATCTCTCTTGCAGCGCTTTACTTCTTGCCCACGGGAAGATGCTTGCGCAGCTCGTCCATGTTTTCCTGCAGGCGCTTGTTGACCAGGTCGAACGCCTCGGTATTGGTCTTGGCCAGCATCTCGGACAGTTCGCGCAGATTGGCCAGCGCCTTCTCGGCCGCCTGGCGCACCAGTTCAGCCTGCTTGGCCGGGTTGAGATCGGCAGCCGCGCCCGGGGTCGCACCCTTCAGCATGCTGGCAAGCTCTTCCATATTCTCCTTGAAGATCTCGCCCTGGCGCTTGGCCAGCGCCTGATAGCCTTCATAGGCGCGCTTGTTGGCGGCGGTCAGCGCTTCGAAATTCTTCTGCTGGGCAGCGGCCAGGGCAGCGGGATCGAGGCCCGGCAGCTTCAGGTCGGCGAACATCTTGCTGAGGTCGAAACTGGCGAACGGATTCTCGGTGGTCTTGCTCATCGCGGGCTCCCCGGGCGTCTGTGGGTCGGTGAAAACGCCGGACAAGGTAGCGGTGACTGCTGCCGGCGTCAATGAATTATTGTGCACTGCACAATAATAAATAACAACAACTTAAGCCAGATTTGAGGCTTTTTCTCGCATGCGCGAGACCGGGCTTCGACCGGTGAGAAGCCACAGGCCCTGCTCCAGACGCTTGTCCAGATGGGCCATCGTGGCAGCCATGTCGGCGCCATCATCCTTCAGCCAGACGCGCAGGGTGTCGAGGTAGATTCCGCCGAGCAGTTTCCGCCGTATCACGCCGGAGATGCCACCGGCATCCAGCTCCGCCGCCGCCAGCATCCAGTCGAGCCCCTGCCGCAGACCGCGATTGAGGAAACAGGCCAGCGCCACCGGATCGCCCGGCAGTTCACGCATCAGCACGCGAATGGCAGCCTTATGCGGGGTGAGCGCATCGAACCGCGCCATCACGGCTTCGAACAGCCGGTCTTTTACGGCGGCGGCATCGGCCGGCGCCGGACCGGGCTCACCGAGGGCGGCCAGCATGGCGAGATCGACGCGACGCGCATAGGCGGCCAGCAGATCGGTCTTGGAGGCATACTGGCCATAGAGCGCGCTGAGCGGCAGGCCGCTGGCCTGGGCGATGCGACCGAGGGTGACGGCGCGCCAGCCCTGCTCGGCCACGAGGTCGAGCATCACGGCAACCGGATCGGCCGCCGCGCGTTCTGCGCCAGCGCCGGTTTTGGCCGTCGCTGCCGTCTTGGTCGCCTTGCCAGTCGTCTTTGCCATCGGGCCATTCTCCGCCTGGGACCGGACTAATCTGGGCATCCGGTCCGGGAAGAACAAGCCTGAATCAGCCCGCGAGTTCCCGCGAACGCCGCGTGGCGGCTGCAATTGCCTTTTTCATAAGCGGTTCGACGCCATCGGGCGCCATCAGCACGTCCAGCGCCGCCTGGGTGGTTCCATTGGGGCTGGTGACGTTCTTGCGCAACTGGGTCGGGCTTTCGGGGCTGTGCTTCATCAGGATGCCCGAGCCGCTGACCGTGGCCCGAGCGAGCCGCGCCGCCAGATCGGCCGGCAGGCCGGCGGCTTCACCCGCCGCCGCCATGCATTCGGTCAGCCAGAAGACATAGGCCGGGCCGGAACCGGACACCGCGGTCACCGCATCGATCAGGCCCTCCTCCTCCACCCAGCCGACTTCGCCGATGGCGGAGAGCAGCGTCTCGCAGAAGGTTTTCTGCTCGATGCTGACTGCCGGATTGGCGCAGGCAATGGTGATGCCCTCGCCCACAGCGGCTGGCGTGTTGGGAATGCTGCGCACGATGGCGGCGGACCCGCCCAGCAGGCGGTTCAGCGTGGCGACAGTCTTGCCCGCCGCCACCGAGAGAAAGCAGGCACCGTCCTTCGTGGCATAGCGCGCATAGGCCGGTGCGACGGCATCCATCACCTGTGGCTTCACCGCCAGCAGCACCAGCGCCGGCACGAATTCAGCCGGGATTGCTGCGGCATCGTTGACCTGCCGCACGCCTGCGGGAAGATCGGGCACCGGGTTGGGCTCGACCACCACGACATCGGTCGCCGCGACGCCGCGCTGCAGCCAGCCGGCCAGCATCGCGCTGCCCATCTTGCCGCAGCCCACCAACAGAATGCCCTTCATGACGTCGCCTCCCGACATGCGCCGAAACACAGGAATGATGCGCTGTTGTGGCAGAAACAGAAAGGGCGGGGAAGCGCCTGTGCTTCACCCGCCCTCGGATTTAGAAAGATTGATGTGGAGCGCGCGTCAGGCTTCGCCGAGACACTCGAACATCGCGGCGGCGACAGCGTCTTCCGGCGTGCGCCCGCCCCAGACGAGGAACTGGAAGGCCGGATAGAAACGCTCGCATTCCGACAGGCCGATTTCCATCAGGTCTTCGATCTGCTCGGTGGTCGCACCCAGACCGCCGCGCAGCAGCAGCGCCTGACGGAACACCACCATTCCCTCCTCGGTCCAGTAGTCGAAATGGCCGATCAGGGCCTTCTCGTTCACATAAGCCAGCAGCGAATGCAGGTCGCGGCGACGGTTGACCGGCACCTTCATGTCGAAGGCACAGGTGAAGCTGAGCGCGCCGAGTTCCTCGCGCCAGGAGAACCACATCTGATGTTCGCAGTAGCGGCCCGAGACGCCGACGGTGAGCTCGTCCGTGCCCTGGCGATCAAAGGGCCAT
This sequence comes from Pseudomonadota bacterium, assembly GCA_023434425.1. GTDB lineage: Bacteria > Pseudomonadota > Alphaproteobacteria > Ferrovibrionales > Ferrovibrionaceae > Ferrovibrio. Next base: position 31,367 of record JAEYSS010000256.1, read on the forward strand.
TCATGTTCACCGACAATCTGCTCGACCAGGTCGAGCGGATTGAGGCGGCTGTAGGTCTCGCTTTCAAGCAGAGTCCGCATGCGTTAACGCTCCCCCTTGCGGCAGCCGGTCTTCGGCTGAATGTCTCGGGAATGGCTCGTCTGGCTGGGAATTTGGCCCCATGCAGCGACACCAGCGATCTCAGCCGAGAATGCCCCCATTGGCTCGGCGGACCATACATTTAGGTGTCGCGAAACAGAACGAACCATAGATTTAGAGTATTCGCCGGTCATTTAGGGTGCAAGAACAGATTTCGGAAAAATTCATGAAATTCGCCTGATCCGTGCTCAGGTTAAGCTGGATCGTCGACTCCGCCGCTCTGCCGGGATTCGAGTGCGGCGAGACGTTCAGCCAGGCGGATATTCTCCTCGCGGGCCGCCTGGGCCATCGCCTTTACGGCCTCGAATTCTTCGCGGCTGACCAGTTCCATATCGGCCAGAGCCCGTTCCAGCCGCTGGCGAAATGCCTGCTCCACCTCGCCCTTCACACCCTGAAGGGTGCCGAGCGCGCCGGTGGCGATGCGGCTGAGATCGTCGAGCAGGCGATTGTCGGTCTGCATGGCGCGACTCCAAGCTGGAAAACCTCATCCGGTATGGGCCAGCACCAGTCCTGCCTGCAAGCGCTGCATCTGGCCTTTTCCACAGCTAATCCGGCCCGACTCCGCCGTGACTCGGATTGATCCACAGAAAGCTGCGCCAGGCGGGACCGGCCAGGGGCCGAGCGGTTGGAAAGCCGGGGGCCGGATGCTAGGTTCCGGCCCCACATTTACCGTCCTGCCAAGCGATTTGCCGTGACCCATCAGACCACGCCTTCCCCCACTGCTGCCGATGCCAGCGGCGAGCGCGCCAACCGCGAAGCCAAGCTGCAGCAGTTGCGCCAGCTCGGCCTCGACCCCTATCTCGCGCCGAAATTCCCCAAGTCGCACAAGAATGCCGCGGTGCATGAGCAGTTCGCGCATCTTCAACCCGATGAACGGGCAGAAGAGAGCGTGGCAGTGGCCGGTCGCGTGATGGCGATCCGCAACAGCGGCATGTTCATCGATCTGGTGGACGACACCGTGAAACTGCAGGTCTACACCGGCAAGGAAGACGTTCAGGGCCGTTTTGCACCGGTCATGAAGGCGCTGGATCTCGGCGACATCATCGGCGTACGTGGCAAGGTGCGGCGGACCAAGCGCGGCGAGATCACGGTCGACAACGACGAGATCGTCGTCCTGGCCAAGGCGCTGGAGCCGCCGCCGGAAAAATGGCACGGCCTGAAGAATGTCGAGCAGCGCTATCGCCATCGCGAATACGACCTGATCGGCAACGAGGAAAGCCGCGCCACGCTGCGTGCCCGCTTCCGCGTGATCCAGTCGATCCGCCAGTTCCTGAATGGCGAGGGCTTCCTGGAAGTCGAAACGCCGATGCTGCACAGCATTCCCGGCGGCGCCATCGCCAAACCTTTCGAGACCCACCACAACGCGCTCGATATCCCGCTTTACATGCGCATCGCGCCCGAGCTGCATCTCAAGCGGCTGGTGATCGGCGGCCTGAGCGAGAAGGTGTTCGAGATCAATCGTTGCTTCCGCAACGAAGGCATCTCGCCGCGCCACAATCCTGAATTCACCACCATGGAATTGTATCAGGCCTATGCCGATTACGAAGACATGATGGACATCACCGAGCGCGCCATCGCCATTGCGGCGATTGCCGCCACCGGCGGCACCAGGGTGAAGTTCGGCGAGCAGGAAATCGACTTCACGCCGCCGTTCCGCCGCGCCACCATGCTCGGCCTCATCGAAGAGCACGGCAAATTGAGGCTGGATGGCATGGACGATGCCGCCGCGCGCGACGCCGCCACGAAGGCCGGCGTCGAGATCGCACCGGGCGCCAGCTGGGGCAAGGTGGTGGAAGCCTGCTTCGAGCATTTCGTCGAGCCCAACCTGATCCAGCCGACCCATGTTGTGGCTTTGCCCAAGGCAATCTCGCCGCTGGCCAAGGCCAACCATGCCAATCCGGCGATTGCCGAGCGTTTTGAGACCTTCTGCAACACCTGGGAGATCGCCAACGCCTTCTCCGAGCTGGCCGACCCGCAGGAACAGCGCGCCCGCTTCGAGGACCAGCAGAGCCAGCGCGATGGCGGCGACGACGAAGCGCATCGCATCGACGAGGATTTCCTCAAGGCCCAGTCGGCCGGCATGATGCCGATGGGCGGTCTTGGCATCGGTATCGACCGCGTCGTGATGCTGCTGACCAATTCGCAGACCATCCGCGAAGTCATCGCCTTCCCCACGCTGCGTCCGCGCAGCGAAGGCGCGTCGGAAGAGTGATGCTGTTCACCCTCGTCTTTCCGGTGATCGATCCGGTTGCGGTGGCGATCGGGCCCTTCGCTGTACGCTGGTATGCGCTGGCCTATATCGCCGGCCTGGTGATCGGCTGGCGCTGGGCAATGAGCATCGCCAAGCGGCCCGGCAGCCAGATCACAGCGGAACAGGTCGACGGCTTCCTGCTCTGGGCCACGCTCGGCGTCGTGCTGGGCGGCCGGCTCGGCTATGTGCTGTTCTACAATTTCGGCTACTACCTGCAGCATCCGGTCGAGATCTTCGCCATCTGGCAGGGCGGCATGTCCTTCCACGGCGGCATGCTGGGCGTAATCGTCGCCATGCTGGCCTATTGCCGGCTGAGCAAGATTCCGTTCCTGGCCTTCACGGACGTCATTGCCTGCATCACGCCGATCGGGCTGTTCTTCGGCCGCATCGCCAACTTCATCAACGGCGAACTCTGGGGCCGCGTCGCGCCTGACTTTGCCTGGGCGATGGCCTTCCCGACCGGCGGCCCGCTGCCGCGCCATCCGAG
>JAEYSS010000259.1 GCA_023434425.1 Pseudomonadota bacterium
TAGAGCACGAAGGTAAATTCTGGCTTGTTCCAGATTGGCTCTACAACCCGAGCACAGGAACATCCAAGCCAGTGAGAATGATTCTGCTGGACATAATCCCGCATGCACGGACGCAGTTTGATCCGCACTTTGTTCTACACGGTCCACTGCCCATAGCTTTGATTGAGGGCCGCATCCCGTCTGGATTAATGCCGCAGTACGTCGTTCGTGAGGCCCCAGATATTGAGTTCCGGATACCCGGACATCAGGACTAGTCACTGGCTAGCCCTCCCAACTGGGTACGCGAAGTATAACATGCCCTCGCGAATAAGAACATTTAAAGAACTTTGTGCGCCTGATGATACTCCGCCCAACGACTCCGGGCCACCTGCCCGGGGGAATCGCCCGGCCGCGCCGACAGAGGCGGTTCAACCGGGAGCGGCTCCGCGAGAACGCTTCGTCCAGGCCGGCGCAGCCGAAGGCATGCCTTCCGCAACTTAACGCCGGGCTGCGACCGTCCGGTCCGCGCCGGCGACGCCACCATCCGATCCCGGAACCGGTGGCGCCTCCCGTCCGACCGGCTCGCCCCCACTGTTACGGATGCGCGCGGTTCGCAAGTCTCTCGGGCGATGGCGCCGCACCAGTCTCCGCGCCCGGACCTTGCGGCAAGAAAATTTCTTCAGCCCTCATGCGGCAATGTATGGATGCAAATGCGGATGCGGCATTGCAGCCGCATAACGCGACTCCGCTTCAGGAAATTTATTCATCCAAGGTCGGATATTTTGCGAGGCGGCAAAGACTTTTCTCCGGCGCGACCGGCACCCTATAGTGTTGCCGCTACAATTACATACGCAGTCCCAACCTGGGGGTACCCGAATGACCACCGGCAGCAAGCCCGTTACGCTCACCGATCCGAATACCGGAAAGACCGTCACCCTCCCGATGCTGGATGGTTCGGTCGGCCCGTCGGTGATCGATATCCGAAAGCTCTATGCCGAAACCGGTCACTTCACCTATGACCCGGGCTTCACCTCGACCGCCAGCACCGAGAGCAAGATCACCTACATCGACGGCGATGAAGGCGTGCTGCTGTATCGCGGCTACGACATCGCCGACCTGGCGGAAAAGTCGACCTTCCTCGAGACCTGCTATCTGCTGCTGAACGGCGAACTGCCGAATCCCTCGCAGAAGACAAGCTTCGAGAATTCGATCACCAATCACACGATGCTGCATGAACAGATCCACTTCCTGTTCCGCGGCTTCCGGCGCGACGCGCATCCCATGGCCGTCATGTGCGGCGTGGTCGGCGCCCTCTCCGCCTTCTATCACGACGCGACCGACTACGACGATCCGAAGCAGCGCATGATCGCACAGCATCGCCTGATCGCGAAGATGCCGACGATTGCGGCGATGGCCTACAAGTATTCGATCGGCCAACCGTTCATGTATCCGCGCAACGATCTCGGCTATGCCGAGAACTTCCTGCAGATGACTTTCGGTGTGCCCGCCGAGCCCTACAAGATGAGCCCGATCCTGGCGCGCGCCATGGACCGCATCTTCATCCTGCATGCCGATCACGAGCAGAACGCCTCGACCTCGACCGTGCGCCTCGCCGGTTCGTCGGGTGCCAATCCGTTCGCTTGTATCGCGGCCGGCATCGCCTGCCTCTGGGGCCCCGCGCATGGCGGTGCCAACGAAGCCGTGCTGAAAATGCTGGAAGAGATCGGCTCGGTCGACAAGGTCGGCGAAGCCGTGAAAAAGGCCAAGGACAAGAATTCCGGCTTCCGCCTGATGGGCTTCGGCCACCGCGTCTACAAGAACTACGATCCGCGCGCCAAGGTGATGCGCGAGACCTGCTACGAAGTTCTGGAAGAGCTGGGCGTGAAGGACGAGCCGTTGCTGAAGATGGCGATGGAACTGGAGCGCATCGCGCTGGAGGACGACTACTTCGTCTCCAAGAAGCTCTATCCGAATGTCGATTTCTATTCGGGCATCATCCTGCGCGCCATGGGCTTCCCGACCGCGATGTTCACTGCGCTGTTCGCGCTGGCCCGCACCGTGGGCTGGATTTCCCAGTGGAACGAAATGATCGAGGATCCGGCCCAGAAGATCGGCCGGCCCCGTCAGCTCTATACCGGTGCGACCAAGCGGGCCTATATTCCGCTCGACAAGCGTAAATAATCCTCGGATTATTGGCGCGGACGTCACGGCACCGTTGGGAGGCGGGCCGCATGGGCAAACGGGCAGAACAGCATGGCGGTCAACCGCCCTCGGGAACCCGGCCGACCGGTTATGGCTGGCTGCGCCCGGGCTATCTGGATCTGCCGGCAGCCGCCAATGACAACCGGATGACGCCGCAATCCCTGCTGCGGCAGCCGCGGTTCTGGGGCTGGATCGCCATGATCGGGCTGGCCATCGCCCTGATCGCCGTGCGGCTGTGATCCGCATTTCACGTTAATCTCTTCAGGGCCGCCTCCGGGCGGCCCTTTGTTTTTTAGCCCTATCGGGCCGCTCGAAAATCCGGCCGAACAGCAATACCATTGCAGGCCATCCTAACCCGGACCCGCCATGCATCTGAGTGTGCGCCTTAAACTGGCTGCCGCCTTTGCCATCTCCGTCCTGACCGCGGCTGGACTTGGACTGGCGGCCTTCTGGGCGGTGCAGTCGGTGGGCGATCTGGTCGTGCGTCTGTATGACCAGCCGCTGATGACCATCAATTACGCCCGACTGGCCCAGACCAGTTTCGTCACCCAGGAATTGCTGACCCGTGAAATCGCGGCCGAAAGCCACGTCGTCGACAGCGGCCAGCATGCCGGGGATATCCGTACCCGCAACGAGGATTTTATCTCCGATATTGCTGTTGCCGAGGAACGCGGGCTCAACCCCGGCATCCGCAAATACGGCGAAGAAATCCGGACACTGAACGAATTGTGGCTGGACGCCGCCCTGCGCGCGCTGGAGCAGCCGCCGGGAAGTCGCGAACGGCAGGAACTGCTGCAGACTCGCGAAGCAATCGCCGGCGAGATCACCGAAGCGCTGGAAATCCTGACCCAGCTCGCGGCGGAAGACGGCTTCGTCTTCCGCAGCCAGGCAGAAGCAACCATACAGCAGACCAAAGACCGGACGATGATGATGATCGCGGCGCTCGCGGTGGTGATCACCGTCGTCTCGGTCCTGCTGATCCGCAATATCGTCGCGCCGCTCGGCACGATGACCGGCGCCATGTTCCGTCTCGCCAAGGGCGATACCGGCCTGAACCTGCCCAAGCTGAAACGACAGGACGAGATCGGTCAGATGGCGCAGTCACTGCGCGTGTTCCGCCAGGCGATGGAAGATCTGCAGATCGCCCGTGAACGCGCCGAGGCCGCGACCAGGGCAAAGTCCGAATTCCTGGCGATGATGAGCCATGAAATCCGCACTCCGATGAACGGTGTGCTCGGCCTCACCCGTCTGCTGACCAAGACCCCGTTGAACAGCGAGCAGCGCAATCTCGCCGGCACTGTGCTCGATTCCGCCGAGGCACTGCTGGTGATTCTCAACGACATCCTCGACTTCTCCAAACTTGAAGCCGGTCGGGTCGATGTCGAAAAGATCGACTACGACCTCAATCGCGTGGTCGCGGCATCGCTCACCCTGATGCGGAACCGCGGCGAGGAAAAGGGCCTGCAGCTGAATGCCGAGGTCGACCCACATCTGCCGCGCTATCTGGTCGGCGACCCGAACCGGCTGCGCCAGGTCATCCTGAACCTGCTCGGCAATGCCATCAAATTCACCGAAAGCGGACGCGTAGATCTGGTGGTGCGCGGCGAACACGACGCCCGGAATGCGACACCCACCATCCGTTTCGAAATCCGCGACACCGGCGTCGGCATCTCGAAGGAAAGTCTGGGAAAGCTGTTTGGAAGTTTCGTGCAAGCCGATTCCTCCATCACCCGGCGCTTCGGCGGCACCGGACTCGGTCTTGCCATCTGCAAACGCCTGGTCGAAGCGATGGGCGGCAGTATCGGGGTGGAAAGCGAGATCGGCGCGGGCAGCACGTTCTGGTTCCGCCTGCCGTTGAAAACAGGACATGAGCCGCTGGCCGTGCAGAAAGGCGCGAACGAAACGCCGCTGCCGTCCCTGCGCATCCTGGTCGCCGAGGACAACCCGGTGAACCGCAAGGTTGCCGCCGGCATCCTGATGGAACAGAAGCACCAGGTTGCCTTTGCGGTCAACGGCAAACAGGCGGTCGAGGCGGCTTCGCAGGCCGAGCCGCCATTCGATCTCATCCTGATGGACGTGCATATGCCGGAACTGGATGGCATCTCGGCCGCGCGCGCCATTCGCAAACTGCCGGAGCCGCATCGCGACACCCGGATCATTGCCGTGACGGCGTCGCTCAGTACGGACGGAGTGCAGCGCTGCCTCGCCGCAGGCATGAACGACTATGTGGGGAAACCCATCATTCCCGAGGCCCTGGATCAGGCGATCCGTCGCGTGATGGGCTTCGCGGGCAGTGCCCCGTCCGGAGGGTTGGAGCCGGTGCCCTATGGCGGGGCCGAAGGCGAGTTCGATACCACCCCCCTCGAGGATCTGGTGCGCGACCTCGGTACCGAGATGGCGCTGGATCTGGTCGCAACATTCATCGAACTGGCTCCGGAATTCATCGCCGGCCTGGCCGAGTTCGGAAACGACAGGGATTGCCATCGTATGGCCGAACTGGGACACAGCCTGAAAAGCTCCGCTGCAAGCCTCGGCCTGCGGGAAATCCAGCGCCTGGCCATCAAACTGGAGGAAGCCGGGCTCGCGGGCGACGGCGACGCGACAAACGGATACACTGAGGCAATGAAACTGGCTCTGGAGTCGGGGGTAGCCTGGCTGCGCGGTCAAAGCATGGACATGACTCAGAAGATGGCCGCAGGGCTGAAGAATGCTGGATAACAAGTTGCCTGGTCTGGATCGTCTGCGTGTGCTGCTGGTGGAGGACGACATGTTCGCCCAGCGCCTCGCCGCGAGCGTGCTGCGCCAGCTCGGCGTCAGAGACCTGACCATCGTCAAGGATGGCCAGGCGGCCATCGACCTGCTCGGCACCACCCAGATACAGTTCGATCTGATCGTTTCCGATTGGAACATGCCCAAGGTCACCGGGCTCGATCTGCTCAAGCATGTCCGGAAGACCTGGGTCAACATGCCGTTCCTGATGCTGACCGGCAATGCCAACGAGGAGTTCGTCATCGCCGCCCGCGAAAACAAGGTCGATGCCTATGTCATAAAGCCCTTTTCGGCCGGGCAACTGCAGCAGAAACTCGCCGTAATGTTCAATCTCCGGCTGCCGGGAACGTGAATCCCATCGGTCCCGGGCCGTGATCCGGCCCGAGAGTTCTTCCGTATAAGACAAAGTCTGCCGTTCAGGAGGAACCATGCGCACCGCCATCGCTCTCAGCGCTCTCGCCCTCACCGCCGCCGGCCCTGCCTTCTCTCTCGACCTCGCCGGCCTGACCAGCCGCAACGAACTTCTGTTGTTCAGCGACAATTCACCGGGCAAAGTCAGAACCGTAGCGATTACCGGCGTCGACGGTAAGTTGCTGGGTATCGATGTACGTCCGGCCGATAGCAAGCTCTATGCACTGGGCCATGATGGCGTGCTGTACACAATCGACACTGCCAGCGGTGCAGCTGCTCGCAAGTCGAAGCTGTCGGTGGCGCTGGACGCGATTGATCATCTGGCAGTCGACTTCAACCCGCAGGCCGACCGGCTGCGCGTGATCGCATCAACCGGCCAGAACCTGCGCGTCAATGTCGACACGGGACAGACCGTCGTGGACGGCAAACTGGCTTACCGCCAGAAGGACCGCAATGCCGGCAAACCTTTCGGCATCTACGCCGGGGCCTACATCAACTCCTATACCGGTGCGACGCAGACCCAGCTGTTCGACATGGACAGTCTGAACGGCACCTATGTGGTGCAGGATCCCCCGAATGACGGTGCGTTGCGCACAGTGGCGCCGACCGGCGCCAAGCCGGGCAGCGTGATTGACTCAATCGACATCTATACGGATTCCAAGGACGAATATTTCGGCTTTGCCGTGTCGAAAAACCGGCTCCATCGCTTCGATGTGGCAACCGGAAAACTCGGCAAGGGCAGTGCCATCGGCAACGGCAAGATCACCGTGATCGATATTGCCGTTCTGACACCGCGCCGCTGACCCCATGCGCCAGTTCCCTGCAGTCCTTGCGGCGCTGCTCGGCCTTGCCTTGGGCAGTGCAGCCAACCTGTATGCTCACATGGCAGATGCTCAAACGGGCACCATTATCGTGCAGCAGGGCATCGCCTTCAAACCCGGCAAAGCCACGGTCAGGGCCGGAGGCCAGATCACCTTCCGTAACGAAGATCCCTTCGGGCATAATGTCTATTCGCCGAGCAAGGGCGGAATCTTCGACATCGGCCTGCAGGCACCCGATTCCGAGACAGCCGTCGTTTTCAAGGAAGCGGGCGAATACATTATCCAATGCCGTATTCATCCAAAGATGAAAGCGATCGTAACGGTAATTCCATAAAACAGCCCGGCCAGCATTTTCGTGCTGGCCGGGCCTTTTCTTTCTGATCGGATCAAGCCGGTTTGCGTTCGATCAGCTCGATCTTGTAGCCATCAGGATCCTCGATAAAGGCGATCACGCTGCCGCCATGTTTCATCGGGCCGGGCGGTCGCGGAATCTTCACGCCAGCGTCTTCCAGAGCCTTACAGACACTGTAGATGTCGGGCACGCCAAGTGCCAGATGTCCGAAGCCAGTGCCGATGGTGTAAGCCTCCTTCTGGCCCCAGTTGTGGGTCAGCTCGATCACCGTATTCGTCTTCTCGTCGCCGTATCCGACAAAAGCCAGGGTGAACTCTCCCGAGGGGTAATCGGTCTTGCGCAGCAGTGTCATGCCGAGTTTGCCCACATAGAAATCGAGTGACTTTTCGAGATCCAGCACGCGCAGCATGGTGTGCAGCATCTGGAATCCGCCGGCCTGCGCGGCGGGCTTCGTAATCGGGGCGGTCTCGTTCATAGGCAATCCTCCGGGGCTGATCGGCAATGATATGGGCGTTCAGGTGGCCGGAGACAACCGTTTCGCGGCCACAGCCAGCACGGCACGGGCAGCACGATGCGCCGGGAGCACAGGATCATCCGCGCCAAGCTGTGCGGCCACGGCGGCGCAGCCGTCGATCTGGCGCTGGCGGGCGGCGGGATCGGTCAGCAGTTGCAGCAAGGCTGGCGCGATTTTGTCGGCCGTGCAGTCCTGCTGCAGGAATTCCGGCATCACCACGCGCTGCTGCAGAATATTCACCAGCCCGACATAGGGAATCTTGATAAACCGCCGCATGATCGCCGCGGTGATCGGATTGACTTTGTAGGCCAGCACTGTCGGCGTGCTCGCCAGGCCAAGCTCCAGCGTCGCGGTACCGGACGCCGCCAGGGCAACCTCGGCTGCCAGCATCGCCGCATAGCGTTCCGGCGCCGTCTCCAGCACGGTGGCTGGGAATGGGAGCGAAGGTAGCGCGGCCCTCACTATCTCGGATACCGTTTCAACCGTGGGGATCACGAGATGCAGTTGTACGCTGGCCGACTGCACGCGCTGCAGAATTTCCGTGAAGACCGGCAGCAGCGCCTTTACTTCACCCTTGCGGCTGCCCGGCATCAGTGCCAGCAGGCGTGCATCGGAAGCAATGCCGTGACGTTGGCGAAAGCCCCGCCCCGCCGCCCCGGCTGCAGTTTCGGCCTCGCGGGCCGAGGCCAGCGTTTCGACAGCCGGATGGCCGACAAAAGTGGTCGGCAATCCGACAACCTCAAAATAGGGTGGCTCGAAAGGCAGCAAAGCCAACAGATGATCACACAGCCGCGCCAACCGTCTCGCCCGCGCCGGGCGCCAGGCCCACACTGTTGGCGCTACATAATGCACGATGGGAAAGCTGCGGCCCAGCACACGCTGCATCACGCGGCGCGTGTAGCCCGGGCTGTCGATAGTCACAACCACGTCGGGCGATTCCTGCAGCAGGAATTTCGCGGCCTGGTCGATGCGGCCGAGCAGGAAACGCGCCTTCGGCAGCAGTTCCACCACACCCATAATGGCCATGTCGCCAATGGGAAACAGGCTGTGCAGTCCCTCCGCTTCCATCTGAGCGCCACCGGTGCCGATGAATTCGACGCGACCGCCGGTCTCCGATCGCAGGGCGCGCATCAGGCTGGCACCTAACGCGTCGCCCGAAGGCTCACCAGCCAGCAGCGCGACGCGAAGCTTGCGATCATCCGCCATAGCGCAATCCGATCAGGAACAAGCCCAGGCGATCCGCAGCGTCGGCTGTAGCTGCGGCGTCGACCATCAGGGCTGCGCCGGCCTCGACCGCAATACCGGCCAGGCCGGCTGCTGCGGCATTCTCCATGGTTTTCACGCCGATCGTCGGCAGGTCCACCCGGCGATCCTGCTGCGGCTTGACGCATTTGACCAGCACACCGCCATGTGCAGACGGCTCGGTTGCCATTCGGTGCAGCAGCGCGTCGGTGCCGGCATCGTCCTCAAGGCCAACGATCTTACCCTGGGCGGCGACGGCGGCCTGCCCACGATCGGCTGCACCGAGGTCTCGCGCCGCGGCAAACGCCAAAGCCACATCGGCCAATTGTCCTGTCGTGGGCAGGTGGTTGCCGTAGGATTTCTCGCGCACCAGCAGCGAGGTCATCAGCGCGTCGGCGCCAATCGGGCGAAAGCCTTCCCGCTCGAAAACGTCCACAACAACGCGCAGAATGGCATCGTCACCCGTCAGCGCGGCCCTGAGCAATCTGGGTAACATCAGGGCGCCCCTCAGGTCGGGCTTCAGTGCCGTGAAATCCGGTTTCGCCACACTGCCGCAGAGACAGACTTCCTCAACACCAGCCGCCTTCAGCGCCTTCAGCAATGCGCCAACCTGCGGCAGGTCAAACCAGCCATGTTCGACACCACTCACTGTAACCGGATCGCAGAAGCCGTTCAGAGCTGCAATATAGAGAGGCCTGCCCTCAATACGGCAGGTGTCGCGGATCAGGGCCGGAATCTGGCCGCCGCCGGCAATCAGTCCCAGTTTAGGCAGCGATGCCATCTTGCGGCTGGCAAACGCCGCGCTTGGAGGCGTTACGGATGAAATCCACCAGCTCCTGCACGATGGCAATGCCGGCGAATTGCGTCGCCACGTCGTCCAGCCGCTTGCTCATCGTCTCGCCGCGCGCAAAGACCGCATCGTAGGCCTCGCGCAGTTTGCCGATATCTTCCCGCTCGAATCCGCGACGCTTGAGGCCGATCAGATTAAGCCCGGTGAGATGTGCGCGGTTGCCGATCACCATACCATAGGGAATGACGTCCTGCTCGACGCCCGACATGCCGCCGATCATCGCATGGGGGCCGATGCGGCAGAACTGATGGATGGCCGCCAGACCACCGACAAAGGCAAAATCGCCGACCTGAATATGGCCGGCCAGTGTGGCGTTGTTCGCCATGACGATGTTGTTGCCCAGCTGACAATCATGCGCCACATGCGCGCCAGTCATGAACAGGCAATTGTCGCCAACCTTGGTCAGCATGCCGCCGCCTTCGGTGCCCGGATTCATCGTGACCCCTTCGCGGATCACATTGTTCTTACCGATTACCAGCCGCGACGGCTCGCCTTTGAACTTGAGATCCTGCGGGGCGTGACCGACCGAAGCGAAGGGAAAAATCTTCGTGCCGCTGCCGATCGTGGTGATACCGGCCACTACCGCATGACTGAGCAGCTCGACGCCGTCCGCCAGTTCAGCCTGCGCGCCGACCACGCTGTAAGGTCCGATAGAAACATCGGCGCCGAGCTTGGCCCCGTCTTCGACAATCGCGGTCGGATGGATCTTTGCCATAAGCCGCTTACTTCCTGTCGAGAATCATGGCGGAGAAGATCGCCTCGGCGGCGAGCTTGCCGTCGACCATCGCCTTGCCCTCGAACTTCCAGACCGGGCCCCGCTGCTTGATGGCGGCAACGTGGATATGCATCTGGTCACCGGGGGTGACGGGCTTGCGGAACCGGGCTTCGTCGATGGTCATGAAATATACAAGCTTCCCTTCGGCTTCCTTGCCGAGGCTGTGCACAACGACCACGGCGGCGGTCTGCGCCATGGCTTCGACAATCATCACGCCAGGCATCACTGGCTGCGTGGGGAAGTGGCCGGTGAATTGCGGCTCGTTGATCGTGACATTCTTGATGCCGATCGCACTCTTGCCGACCTTCAGGTCGACCACACGATCAATCAGAAGCATCGGGTAACGGTGCGGGATCATTTCCATGATCCGCAGGATATCGATGCTCTCGACGCTGGCTGCCACCTCGGCTTCACTCATGGTCCGTACCCTTCTTCTGCGCCAGGCGCCTGAGTGTGGCCACCTGACGGAAATATTCCTTAACTCTGGTTGCCGGAATGCCGAAGTGGCTTTCTCCGGCCGGGATATCCGTCATCACGCCCGACTTGGCGCCAATACGGACACCTGAACCGATCTTGAGATGACCCGCCACGCCGCTCTGCGCCGCCAGTACGACGAAATCGCCGAACTCGGTCGAACCGGCAACCCCGGCCTGGGCTATGATGATACAGCCGCGACCAAGAGTGACGTTGTGCCCGATTTGCACCAGATTATCAATCCAACAGCCCGGGCCGATCACGGTATCGGGGCCCGCGCCGCGGTCGATGGTGCTGTTGGCGCCGACCTCGCAATCGCTTCCGATCTGCACGCGGCCAAGCTGCGGCACTTTCACATGCCCCGCCGGATCCGGCGCAAAGCCGAAACCGTCCTGGCCGATGCGGACGCCGGGATGCAGCAGCACCCGGTCGCCGATCAGGCAATGACTCAACGTTACCTGCGGGCCGATCCGGCAGTCCCTGCCCAGCACCACACTGCGGCCGATCACCGTGCCGGCGCCGATCGATGAGCCTTCCCCGATCGTGACCCCTGCCTCGATCACTGCATGGGCGGCGACCGCGACGCCCTCAGCCAGACGCGCAGTTGGGTCGACAACGGCAGTCGGATGGATGCCGGAGATCGCCCTGGGCGCCGGATAAAACAGCTGCGCCACCCGGGCATAAGTCAGATACGGCTTCGGCGAGAGCAGCAACGCCACACCGGCCGGGGCGAGCGCGGCATGCTTTTCATGCAGGATGCAGGCGCCGGCCTTCGTCTGTGCAAAGGCTTCCGTGTATTTCGGATTGTCCAGGAAACTGAGCTGACCCGATCCCGCCTGATCGAGCGTGGCGACGTCATCGACCAAACGACCCGCCATGGCCGCGTCGGCAAGGCGGGCACCGCAGCGCTCCGCCAACTCACCGAGAGTGAATGGCCCGGCCCGCTCGAAGAAGCGCGGATCCGCCATCCGTCATTTCCCGGCGGGCAGGTTCACTTTGACGGTCGGCAGGCGCTGGTCGAGGCGCTTCAGCACTTCCGGCGTGATGTCGATGCTGTCGCCGATGAAGATCTGAACCTGGGCACGATCGAGCACCATGTTGAAGCCGCGTTCCGTCGCCAGCCCTTTCAGGATCTCTATCACCTGAACTGTCACCTGCTCACGCACGCCATTCAGCATTTTTTCCAGCGATTGCGAACGCTCCTGGATACGCTTCTGCAACTCGATCACCTTGGCCTGGAAGGCCTGGCGGCGCTGCTCGAAAGCTTCCGGCGACAGCACAGAACGCTGGCGGGCGATTTCCTGCTCCTCGGCGCGGAGCTTCTCTTCTTCCTTGGCGATCTCGGACTGGAAGTTGAAGCGGAACTGCTCAAGCTGCTGACGCGCATTCTTCAAGGCCGCCGCCTCGCGATTGACCCGCTGGCTGTCGATCACCGCAATAATCGACGGCGGCACCTTGCCGCCGGCCGCCTGGGCCAGTGCAAGACCGGGTATCGCCGATAACGCCAGCGCGACCAGCGCGACCAGCGCAATTGCGGTTTTCATGACGAACTTCATAACTGTCAAACCTTGCTAAAAGCGGGAACCGAAATTGATGCGTATGACTTCCTTCTCGTCATACTCTTCCTTGACGATCGGGAAGCCGAAGTCGACACGGATCAGACCAAGCGGCGATTTCCACTGCACGCCGGTACCGAGCGAGACGCGGATGCTCTTGTCGTCAACCACCTCGGTGCCGGAGTCGGGCGTATCCCACAGCGTGCCGGCAATGGCGAACAGGCGGCCCTTGATGCCGAATTCATTCGGCAAGCCGATCGGGAAGGTCATGTCGGCTTCGCCGGTGTAATATTTCGTACCGCCGAGCGAGTCCTTGGTGGTGATATCGCGCGGACCAATACCACCCGTTTCAAAACCACGGAAGCTGTCGCCACCGATGAAGAAACGGTTCGGCAGGCGCACATCGTCGCTCAGCCCGTTAATCATGCCGAACTCGGTTGCAAACGACAGCACCGTTTCGTCGGTCACGGCAAAGTACTTCGCGGCGTTCACGACATTCTTCACATAGTGTTCGGTGCCACCGATACCAGCAAATTCCTGCGACAGTCTTACATAGTAACCCGACGTCGGCTCGATCCTGTCATCGCGGCGGTCGTAGGTCAGCGCATGGCCGATGGCGGAGGTGAGATAGGTGCCTTCCTGCGCCCGGATAAACCGCGAAGCCGAGTATTCGATGTTATCGATCTTGTCTTCCCGGATACGATAATAAACGAGCTGAGAGAGGTTTTCGGTGATGGGATAGGCCAACCGGGGCGTCAGCGACGTGGTGGTCTGATCCAGACTGCTGCGCTCGGTGTAGTCGGTACGGCGACGCAGGATGTCCGCGCCGGCCGCCAGCTCGCGATCGAGGAAATACGGCTCGGTGAACGAGGAGTCGATCTGCTGTCGACGGGTCGACAGGCTGAAGCCAAGCTTGAGATCCTGACCGCGTCCCAGCAGGTTGCGCTCGCGGATCGAGATGTCGCCCAGCACACTTTCCGTGGTCGAGTAGCCGACACCGAAGGACAGTTCACCGGTCGACTTCTCCGACACCTCAGCCGTCAGCACCACCTTGTCCGGCGCGCTGCCGCGGTTTTCGCTGATCTCGACCTTTTCGAAGAAGTTCAGGCCACGCAGCCGCGTACGCGTTCGCCGCAGTTTGGCTGAGTTGAAGGCGTCGCCTTCGACGAGCCGGAATTCGCGGCGGACGACCTTGTCGAGCGTGCGGACATTGCCGACGATATCAATGCGCTCGACAAAGACGCGCGGGCTCTCGCCGATGCGATAGGTAACATCGATGATGCGCTTTTCACGGTCCTTGTTGACGTCCGGACGCACGTCGACAAAGGCGTATCCGAAACGCCCGAGCTCGGTTGTGATGTCCTGAATCGTCTTCTCGACCAGATCGGCGTTGTAGATTTCCCCGGTTTTGGTCTGAAGGAAGTCGCGCACCTGGGCGCCGTCGACACCCTTCAGCTCGCTCACCACATCCATCTTGCCGAAACGGTAGCGCTCACCCTCTTCCACCGTAAACGTGATCAGAAACTTTTCACGGTTCGGCAGCAGCTCGGCCACGGCATTGGTCACCGCAAAGTCGGCATATCCCTTGCTGAGGTAGAATTTGCGCAGCTTCTCGCGATCGAACGTCACCCGATCAGGGTCGTAGCTGTCGTCCGAACTCAGGAAACGCCACCAGGCGCTTTCCTTGGTCTGGATCTGCTCGCGTAACTGCGAGTCCGAATAGCGATTGTTGCCGATGAAACGGATGCGGCTGACCCCGGTGAGCGGGCCTTCGACAATCTCGAAGACAAGGTCGACACGGTTCTGCGGCAGCTGGATCACTTTCGGCTCGACCGTGGCGGCAAAACGGCCGCTGCGGCGATAGATCTGCTGGATGCGCTGCGTATCGGCCTGCACCTTGGCGCGTGTGTAGACTTGCCGCGCCTTGAGCTGCAGCTCGCTGCGGAGCTGCTCGACCTGCATGCGGCGATTGCCCTCGAACAGGATCCGGTTAATGACCGGATTCTCCGTCACGCGCACAATCAGTGTGCTGCCCTGCATCCGCAGGTTCACGTCGGCGAACAGGCCTGTGGCAAAGAGCGCCTTCAACGATTTGTCGGCTTCAGCGCTCGAATAGGCCGAACCTGGCTGCAGGGTCAGGTAATTCTGAATTGTGGAAAGCTCGATACGCTGATTGCCCTCGACCATGACATCGCGGACCGTGCCGGCGACGGGCTGCCCCTGTGCCATGGCCTGTATGTGGCAGATGAATACGGCAACCGTCAGAACAGCGGCCAGAATACCCCGGCGCAACCGCCGCAGTGCATCGTATTGGACCATCCCCGCCACACTTCCCATCAAATGCAGACCGCCCCTCACTTAGCCGGATTCACGAGAAAAGCCCAGTGAGGAAATTGAAAATAGGCAGGCGATTCAAATCGTTCCAGGTGGCAAAGAGGAACAGCGACATGACCAGGGCAAAACCGACGCGGAAGCTGTATTCCTGCGCCCGCTCACCCAGCGGGCGGCCGCGGACGGCCTCGTAGCCGTAAAACAGCAGATGACCGCCATCCAGCATGGGGACCGGGAAAAGGTTGATCAGGCCGATGGCAACCGACAGTGTGGCCATCAGGGAAACCAGGCCCAGCCAGCTGGACTTGGCGACGTCACCCGACATTTTGGCGATCCCGAGCGGACCGCTGAGCTGGTCGCCGGATTCGCGGCCCTGAATGATCCGCCCCAGGTAAGTGAAAGTATTGGCCACCACCTGCCAGGTCTCACGCACCGCCTGAACCAGGGCGGTGCCCGGGTCATGACGGACGAAATCGATTCCGGCAGTCCGGATGCCGATCTGGCCGACCCGATGTGTGCCACCCGACCCGTCCGGCACATCCACGCGCAGCGGCACGACCGTCAGACCGATTTCCCCGCCATCGCGCAGCACCCGCATCGCAATCGGCGTCTCGGCGCGCAGCGCCACATAGGCACGCAACTCCTCGAACCGCTGAATCTCGGTGCTGTCGGCCGCCAGGATGCGATCGCCCGGACGCAGACCCGCAGCCTCAGCTGCGCTGCCCGGCACCACGTCGCCGACCACCGGCGGAGTGAACGGCTGGCCGACCAGGCTGAACAAGGCAGCATAAATCAGGATCGCGAAAATGAAGTTGGCCACCGGGCCTGCCGCCACGATGGCGGCGCGCTGGCCCAGCGTCTTGTGGTGGAACGACACCTTGCGCTCATCGGCGCTCATCGTCGAAACCGCCGCATTGTCCGTCGTCGATGCCGCATCGGCATCGCCGAAGAATTTCACATAGCCGCCGAGCGGCACCGCGCTGATTTTCCAGCGCGTATCGTGCTTGTCGTGCCAGCCGAACAGTTCGGGCCCGAAGCCGATCGAGAAGACCTCGACCCGCACGCCGCAGCGCCGCGCCACCCAGTAATGCCCGAGTTCATGCACGAAGACGATGATCGTGAGGACGACCACGAAAGGGATGATGTAGCCAGCAAGATTCGTAACGAAATCCATGTCGCCTCGACCGCCGGCCTATCGCCGGCTCCGTCCTCTCGTTTGCACCCGGATCACCCGGTCGTCATCCGTCGGGTTGATCAGATGCAGTGCGTAACGTCGCGCAGCGCCGTCGGCCTCATGGACCGCGGCAAGCTCGCCGAGCGGTCCGCTGGGTACGCGGCTCAGTGTCTGCTCGACAATCCGGGTGATGTCGAGAAACCCGATACGACCGTTCAGGAAGGCGTCGACAGCGACCTCGTTGGCTGCGTTCAGGATAGTAGGTGCGCTGCCCCCGCTTTGCAAGGCTTGCCGCGTCAGGTTCAGGGCAGGAAAACGAGCAAAATCAGGCACTTCGAAGGTCAACTTGGCGGTCGCGGCCAGATCCAGCCGGGCCGCCGGGGTTGGCATCCGGGCTGGCCAGGCCAGCGCCACCGCGATCGGGGTTCGCATGTCCGGTGTGCCCAACTGTGCCAGCACCGACCCGTCCACATAGGAAACCATGCTGTGGATCACCGACTGCGGGTGGATCAGCACCTCGATCCTGGCCTCCGGCACCGAGAACAGGAAGCTCGCCTCGATCAGCTCCAGCCCTTTGTTCATCAGCGTGGCGGAATCGACGGAAATCTTCGCGCCCATGCTCCAGACCGGATGGGCGATGGCCTGGGCCGGGGTCACTTCGCGCATCTCGCTGAGATTCAGGGTGCGGAACGGCCCGCCCGACGCGGTGAGGATAATCCTGTCGACACTGTCCGGGTTGTCGAAATCGAAGACCTGAAAGATCGCATTATGCTCGGAATCGACCGGCAGGATGGTGGCCCCGTGCAGGAGCGCTTCACGCATCACCAGCGGTCCGGCGCAGACCAGGCTTTCCTTGTTGGCCAGCGCCACCAGTGCGCCGCGTCGCACGGCCGCAAGCGTCGGCTCCAGTCCTGCGGCGCCCACGATGGCAGCCATCACCCACTCGGCAGGCCGGGCGGCGGCCTCAACAATAGCCCCGGCTCCCGCAGCCGTTTCGATACCGCTGCCCGCGAGACGCTGGCGCAGGTCAGACAGCAGGCTCTCGTCCCCGATGACCGCGAGCCGGGCCTTCAAGCTCAAGGCTTGCTCGGCGAGCAGTGCAACATTGCTCTGTGCGGTCAGCGCCTCGACCGGGAAACGGTCGGGTTCGCGGCTGATCAGGTCGATGGTGGAACGGCCGACCGAGCCAGTCGACCCCAGGATCGTGACACGGCGGATATCGGGTCTGGTCAGCCCCACAGCATCCTCCCCGACAGCAGATCCCATGCCGCAATGAAGGGCGCGGCAAACATCAGGCCATCCAGACGATCTAGCACGCCGCCATGGCCAGGAATGAGCTGGCTGGAATCCTTGGCGCCGAAATACCGTTTCACGGCGGACTCCATGAAGTCGCCCGCCTGCGCCACCACTGCAACCAGGGCCGCCAGCGCAGCCAGCGTCAGCGCCGGCATAGCGGGATCGAGGCTGGCGATCAGCCCCCCCGCGATACCCGCAGAGACCATACCGCCCAGCAGGCCGGCCCAGGTCTTGTTCGGCGAGATGCGTGGAATCAGTTTCGGTCCGCCGATCGTGCGGCCCGCGAAATAGGCGCCGGTATCGGTGGCCCAGACGGCGCAGAACAGCCAGAAGACGACATGACGGCCGATCTCCGGCGTCTGCCGCAGCCAGATCAGCGCGGCGCACGGGGCGATGACATAAACCAGACCCGGCAGCATCCACAGCGGGCTACGCGTCCATCCCGCGGGCTGCGTAGTGGCCTGGCGCGGAAAACGCCACCACTCCCACAGCATTGCCACGCCGGCCAGCACGACCAGCCCGTTGAACGCAACCCCGCCGATCCAGGCGGCACCAACCGCGACAGGCAGCATCACTGCCGCAGAAAGAATACGGAGTTGCAGACTGCTGAGCGCACCGGAAGCCATACGGACCGCGATTACTCGCTGGCGCCGTAGCGACGTTCGCGGCGCTGGAATTCAGCCACGGCATCGGCGAGATCCTGTGCCGAAAAATCCGGCCAGAGTTTGTCGATGAAGATCAGTTCGCTGTATGCCGTCTGCCAGAGCAGGAAGTTCGACAGCCGCTGCTCACCGCTGGTACGGATCACCAGGTCAGGATCTGGAATGCCTGCGGTCTCGAGGTTGGCTTCCACTGTCTGCGCCGTGATCTCTGACGGCTGAAGTTTGCCGGCGGCAACCTGCTCGGCGATACGACGCGCCGCCGTGACGATCTCGTCCTGCCCGCCATAGCTCAGCGCAATCGTCAGCGTCAGCGTGCGATTGTCGCGGGTTTTGACTTCCGCATCGGCAATCAGTTGCACGATATCCGCGGCCAGCTTGCTGCGATCGCCGATCATGCGGATGCACACGCCGTTACGCCACAAGTCATCAAGCTCCCGGCGAATGAACAGGCGCAACAGGTCCATGAGGCCTGCCACTTCGGTCTCCGGGCGCTTCCAGTTCTCGGACGAGAAGGCGTAAAGTGTCAGATATTCGATATGCAGACTGCGGCAGGCGCGCACGACATCGCGTACCGTATCGATGCCCTGCCGATGACCCAGGTTGCGCGGCAGACCGCGCGCCTTCGCCCAGCGGCCATTGCCATCCATGATGATGGCAATGTGGCGCGGCAGAGACGGCGCAAGCGCCTGCGATGCGGCTGGCTGCGACATCAGACCTGCAGGATCTCCTTGGTCTTTTGCGCCAGCATGTCGTCGATCTTCTTGGTGGCGTCGTCGGTCAGCTTCTGGATCTCGTCCTGATACATCTTGACGTCGTCCTCGCCGAGGTCGCCGTCCTTCTCCGATTTCTTCAGGTGATCCATGCCATCGCGTCGAACACCGCGCACCGCCACCTTGGCCTGTTCGGCATACTGGCCGGCCACCTTGGTCAGTTCCTTGCGACGCTGCTCGTTCAATTCCGGGATCGGAATGCGGATCAGGGTGCCGTCGGCCTGCGGATTGAGGCCCAGGCCGCTGGCGGCAATCGCCTTCTCAACCGCCTTGGTATTGCTCTTGTCCCAGACCTGCACGCTGATCATGCGCGGCTCGGGAACGCTGACGGTGCCGATCTGATTGATCGGCATCATGCTGCCGTAAACCTCGACGCGGACAGGATCGAGCATGCTGATGCTGGCGCGCCCGGTACGCAGGCCGGCGTATTCATGCTTCAGCACGTCCACGGCCTTGCCCATGCGCCGTTCGATGTCGTCAATATCCGGTTCGGCCACTGCCCGCTCCCGTCTTTTTTCTTAAATAGATCAATAGCCTAATGGCTGTTTTGCAGCTTATTCGCCGGTGATGGTGGTGCACCGTCCGGTGCCGGTCAGCACTTTGGCGAAGCCGCCCGCGTCGTGCAAGGAGAACACCAGAATTGGAATACGGTTTTCCCGCGCCAGGCTGATCGCCGATGCATCCATCACCTTCAGATCCTGCTGCAGCACGTCCATGTAGGTCAGCGTCTCATAGCGGGTGGCCGTCTTGTCCTTCTTCGGGTCCGCGCTGTACACGCCATCCACCTGAGTCCCCTTCAGCAGCGCGTCGCAGCCCATCTCGGCAGCGCGCAGCGCGGCAGCTGTATCGGTGGTGAAGAACGGGTTGCCGGTCCCGGCAGCGAAGATCACCACACGGCCCTTCTCCATGTGACGGATGGCACGGCGGCGGATATAGGGTTCGCAGACCGTGTCCATGCGGATCGCCGACATGACGCGGCTCGGCACGTCGTGGCTTTCCAGCGCATGCTGTAACGCCAGTGCGTTGATCACGGTGGCCAGCATGCCCATATAATCCGCCGAAGCGCGCTGCATGCCCTGGGTGGCGCCGGCCACGCCGCGGAAAATGTTGCCGCCACCGATCACCAGGCAAACCTCGCCGCCCATCTGGTGCACTGCCTTGATCTCGGCAGTGATGCGGTCGACCGTCTCGAAATCGATGCCGTAGGGGGTCGGGCCCATCAGGGCTTCGCCCGAGCATTTCAGCAGGACGCGACGGTATTTCATGGTCATGGATTTTCCTCGAACGGCGTCTTTGGCTGCGGGGCGCGCCAAGGGATGACGGAAAACAGCGGCGATTCTGTGGCGAAGGTTATACCACGACCGGACCCGACTGGCAGGCCGCCCGGCCGGGCCCGGGCTGCTGCAGGCGTAAAAAAGGGGGGCAGTGCCCCCCTTTTTCGAAATCCTGCCGCAACCGGTCAGCCGGCCATTTTCGCCACTTCGGCAGCGAAATCGTCGGCCTTCTTCTCGATGCCCTCGCCCAGCTGGAAGCGGACGAAACCGGTCACCTCGATCGGCGCGCCGGCATCCTTGGCGGCCTTTTCCACGGCCTTGCCCACCGGGGTCTCGCCGTCGATCACGAAGGTCTGCTCCAGCAGCACCACTTCCTGATAGAACTTGCGGATACGACCTTCCACCATCTTGGCGATGATCTCGGCCGGCTTGCCCGAACCGGCAGCCTGTTCGGTCAGCACAGTGCGCTCCTTCTCCACCAGGGCCTGATCGAGATCCTTCGAGCTCAGCGACTGCGGGTTGGCAGCGGCGATATGCATGGCCAGCTGCTTGCCGATCTGCTCCAGCACTTCGCGCTTGCCGGTCGACTTCAGCGCAACCAGCACGCCCAGCTTGCCCAGGCCGTCGGCCAGCGCGCTGTGGACGTAAGACACGACCACACCGCCATCGACGGTCAGCTTCTTGGCGCGACGCAGCGTCATGTTCTCGCCGATGGTGGCGATCGCATGGGTCACTTCGTCCTTCACGTTGCGGCTGCTGCCCGGGAAGGCAGCGGCTTCAATCGTGGCAACATCGTCGCCCGCGCTCAGCGCCACGGCGGCAACGCCGCTCGCCAACGCCTGGAACTGCGGATTGCGGCCGACGAAATCGGTCTCGGAGTTCACTTCGACGATGGCGCCGACGTTGTCCTTCACGGCAACGGCGACCAGGCCTTCGGCGGCCACGCGACCGGCCTTCTTCGAAGCGGCCGACAGGCCCTTCTTGCGCAGCCAGTCGATGGCGGCATCCAGGTCGCCATTCGTCTCGCCCAGCGCCTTCTTGCAGTCCATCATGCCCGCGCCGGTCTTCTCGCGCAGATCCTTCACCAGGGCCGCAGTAATCTCAGCCATGCAATTTCTCCAATGTCATTGAACCGTCTTGAACGGTCGTGTCACAGAAACGGCAGCGGCGCCCCGTCGGGATCGACAGAGGCGCCGCGACCGCAATGGATCAGGCTTAAGCCTGTGCCGCAGCGCCTTCGGCTTCCGCCGGGGCCATTTCAACCGGTGCTTCGTCGGAAGCGCCGAGATCCGCGCCGGTCTCCGACAGAAGATCCTCGTGGCCGCTCAGGACGGCGAGCGAGAACAGGTCGCAGTACAGGTTGATGGCGCGCAGCGCGTCATCGTTGCCCGGCACCGGATAGGTGATGCCCTGCGGATCGGAGTTGGAATCGAGGATCGCAACCACCGGAATGCCCAGCGTGCGGGCTTCGGCAATGGCGATGTCTTCCTTCACCGTGTCGATCACGATCATGATGGCCGGCAGGCCGCCCATGTCCTTGATGCCGCCCAGCGCGCGGTCGAGCTTCTCGCGCTCGCGGGTCAGGTTGAGCACTTCCTTCTTGGTCAGGCCGGCAGTGCCCTGCTCGCCCGAACCCAGCAGTTCTTCCAGCTCCTTCAGACGCTTGATCGACTGGGAGATGGTCTTCCAGTTGGTCAGCATGCCACCGAGCCAGCGATGGTTTACGTAATACTGGCCGCACTTGGCGGCAGCTTCCGCGATCGCTTCCGAGGCCTGGCGCTTGGTGCCGACGAACAGCACCTTGCCGCCACCGGCCACCGTGTCACGCACAGCCTGCAGGGCGCGATGCAGCAGCGGAACGCTCTGCTGCAGATCGATGATGTGAATATTGTTGCGATCTCCGAAGAGATACGACTTCATCTTCGGATTCCAGCGGTGAGTCTGGTGTCCGAAATGCACGCCAGCTTCGATCAGCTGACGCATGGTAAAGGTCGGCAGGGTCATCCTGTATCCTTCTCCGGTTGGGCCGCCGCAGGCACGTCCATGATTCCGTCGTGGGTGGAACCGGGACACCGGAACGCCGTATCGGGATGTCTCCCCGATAACCGCGTACGCCTGCGTGTGGGTTTGAACGCGCGCCTTGTAGCCGGTCTGGACCGGTATTGCAACCGGCTCTGGCACCCTTTCGTTCCCAGGGCGCCGGGCCCTGGGGAAGCCATCGGCATTAACCTTGTCGCCGAGGGATTATCAACACGCTTTTCCGTGTCCCGACAAATAGATACTGGCGCCCCCAGGGGCGCCGTGATCATATGCCGCCATGTCGGACCCGGTGGTGTATCAGAAAGATCTCGACCCCCTGATCGCCGGCCACGAGCGTTTTGCCCGTGGCATGCGGGGCGGTCTCCGGCTCAACTTGCAGTTTCGGGACGCGTCCGGCCTCAATTTCGCCAACCGGGATCTGCGCGAGGCCAGCATGGTCGGCGGCCGGTTCAATGCCGCCGTTTTCAAATTCGCCAAGCTGACCGGGGCCAATTTCTATGGTGCGACTCTGGAGATGGCCGACCTCTCCTCCGCCGACCTGACCCGCGCAGATCTCCGCGGCGCCATCCTGCGCGGCGCCATCCTGGAATTCGCCGATCTGTCCGGCGCCGACCTGCGTGACGGCCGCCTGCTGCGACCGGACGAAGACGGCAACCTGGTGCCGATTTCGGTCGGCGGCGCGATCACCGAAAAAGCGCATATGACCCATTCCAAGATGGTCGGCGCCAAGCTCGGACGCCTGATGAGCCAGCAGGCCGATCTCAGCCACGCCAATCTGGCCAATGCCCGGCTGATCGACGCCGACCTGTCGAATTCCGACCTGCGCGGCGCGATCTTCGTCGGCGCCGACCTGACCAACACCAATATGAGCGGCTGCAGCCTGTCGGGCGCGGTGCTCGCCGGCGCCATGCTCAACGGCACCAATTTCGACGGCGCGGATCTGGCGGGCTCCTTTTTCCGGCAGAGTGAGATGCGCGACGCCCGGATGTCCGGGGCCATGCTGCCCAAGGCAATCGCCGACCTGGACAAGCCGCTGCAGATCATCCTGCGCGAACATCTCGCCTGGACGGATTCCCTCGGTGCCAAGGGCCGGCGCGCCGATTTCAGCCGCATCGACATGTCCGGCGTCAAACTCGCCCAGATCGACCTTTCCGCTGCCCTGTTCATCCAGTCGACCCTGGTGGAGGCCGATTTCGGCAGCGCCACCCTCACCATGTGCGACTTCACCGATGCCATGCTGCTGAACGGCCAGTTCTCCGGCGCCGACATGCGCGGGGTCAAGCTCAGCGGTGCGAACCTGATCGGCTCGAACTTTCGCGGCGCCAGGCTGTCGCCCATGCCGATTTCATCCCTTCATGGTAAACGCTGGCATGCCAATCTGGAGAATGCCAATCTGAGCCAGTCCAATCTCAGTGCCTGCGACCTTGAAGGTGCCAATCTGACCCGCAGCATCCTGATGCATGCCGATCTGCGCGACGCCAATCTGAAAGGGGCGAATTTCCGCGGTGCCGATCTGACCGGCGCCGACCTGCGTGACGCCCAGGTTTCCGGTGCCGACTTTACCGGCGCCAGCGGCGTCAACCTGTCGTGAACCATTGCCGCCTATGCTAGGCTGGCTGCACAAGAACCCGATACAGACCCCGTGAGCATGAACAACCCCGTCAAGGTCATCGCCCAGTACGAAGTGGACGAGATGTTCGAATCCCACGCCAACTATGTCCGCGGCGTGCGGGGCGGCAAGCGCATGGTGCTGCATTTCCGCGATGCCTCGCGCATCGATTTCAGCGGCAAGGAACTGACCTCGGCCGACTTCGTCGGCAGCAAGCTCAACTATGCCGATTTCAGCCATGCGGCGCTGGTCGGCTCCTCCTTCTTCGCCGCCGACATGCAGGGCGCCGATTTTCGTCGCGCCGACCTGACCAAGGCCGACCTGCGCGGGGTCAATCTGCGCAATGCCAATCTTGAATCCGCCAACCTGACCAATGCCGACATCCGCGACGGCGTGCTGCTGCGCCCCGACGAGGACGGCAACCTGATCGCCGTGCTCAAGCGCGCCACCTCGATCGACAATGCCAAGATGGCCGGCGCCAATCTCACCTCGGCCAAGCTCGGCAAGGTGGTCGGCCGCAACACCGACCTGAGCAACTGCAACTTCTCCAACGCCAAGCTGAACGGCGCAGATCTCTCGGGCTCGAATCTGTCCGGCTGCCTGTTCACCGGCGCCGACCTCACCGCCTCCAACCTGTCCCACTGTATCCTGCATGGCTCGGTGCTGGCGGGCGCGGTGCTGAACGAAACCAACTTCGAGGGCGCCGACCTGACGGCGGCCTATTTCCGTCCGATCGATCTGCGCGATGCCGATGTGACCAAGGCGATCCTGCCGCGCAGCCTCGAAAGCCTCGACCGCTCGCTGCAGTTCATTGTCAAAGAGCATCTCACCTGGATCGAGACGCTGGGCAAGCAGGGCATGCGGGTGGATTTCAGCCGCTACGACCTGTCCGACCTGAAGCTGACCAACATCAATTTCTCGGCCGGCGATTTCTCTTACGCCATCCTGCGCAACACCGATTTCTCCGGCTCGCGCTTCGTGCTGTCGGATCTGCGCGGCGCGATGATGCTGAATGCCAACTTCGCCACCTGCAACCTGCAGGGCGCGAAGTTCGACCGTGCTATCATGACCAATGCCGATTTCCGCGGCGCCAAGCTGTCGACCGTCAGCATTTCCGGCGCCATGCACCGCCGCCAGTCGGCAAGCCTGCAGGAATGCAACCTGACCCAGGCCAAATTCCAGGGCGCAGATCTTGAAGGCGCGATGTTCAATCGCTCGATCCTGACGATGACCGACTTCCGCAGCGCCAATCTGCGCGGCTGTTCCTTCCTCGACGCCGATCTGACCAATGCCGACCTGCGCGGCGCCGATCTCGAAGGCGCCGATCTGCGCGGGGCCATCGGTTTCAAGCTGCCGAAGCCGAGTGTCGAAAAGGCCCAGGACTAGGCCGCCGCACTCTCCTCTTCCATCGTCGGCGGCAGGGCCGTCAGCGCCGGCATCTGCGACAGCAGAATAACGGCGAGCTGCACGACATAGCCGACGACCGCCAGCCAGATCGCCGCGTCCAGCCCAAATCTCTCGCCGACCGCACCGCCAACCAGTGCACCCAGCGGCCGCATCCCCAGCGTCGCCACCTGCTGGATCGCACTGACACGGCCGATCAGCCGCAGCGGCACGATGGCCTGACGCAGGCTGGTCTGGCCGATGGTCCACAGCATCGGACCGAAACCGAACAGGAAGAAACCGGCCAGGAGCAGGGCGAATGCGGCCTCGCCGCGCAGCAGCGTGGCCGCGCCGATGCCGAAGGCGGCAAACAGCGAGGTCGCGGGCCCGAGGATGATCATCACGCCAAGCCGCAGCCGCACATGGATCGCCGGCGCCGCCAGCGCGGCCAGCAGCATGCCGAGGCCCTGCGCGCCGAGCGCGATGCCAACCTGCGCCGGCGTCAGGCCCAGCGTGTTGACGGCGAACAGCACAAACACCGCCATCAGCACAAACCAGCTGAAATTCCACGCCATGGCGCAGCCGGCAATCGCACGCAGCAGCGGATGTCGCCACACCACAACAAGACCTTCAGCCAGTGCGCGACGGATCGGAGGACGTTCGGTGACAGGTAGATCGCGACGCATCGCCGGCGTGATCAGCAGTAAGACCGCCACCGCCGACGTCACCGCCGAGACCGCCAGCGCCCAGGCCGGCGAGGTCCAGCCGGCAATCGCACCGGCGATGCCTGGGCCGAGAAACACCGCGGCGGCGCGCGTGAACTCGATTTTCGCATTCGCCGCCGGCAGGCCGTCGCGCGCCACGATGGCCGGCAGATACGCCTGCGCCGCGACATTGAACATCACCGTGCAGGCCGAGAGCGCGAAACCCAGCAGCGCCAGACTGAGCAGATCGAGCCAGCCGGCAAAGGCCAGCAGCGGCACCAGCACCAGCAACAGCGCCCGGCCGGCCTCGCTGCCCGCCATCAGCAGATGCCGCGGCATGCGGTCGGCCCAGATGCCGGCGACCAGCGAGAACAACAGGAATGGCAGGGTCTGGGCAGCCGAGAGCGCGCCCATGGTCTCGGCTGTCGCGCCCAGCGTAAGTGCCGCCATCAGCGGAATCGCCGCCATGGCCAGCTGCTCGGCGCCGTTGGCGGCCAGATTGGCAAAGGACAGGCGGTTCAGCGGCGTCATGGTCGGCTCCTTTGCCGACCAGAGCTAGCTCCCCGATCCGGATCGAACTATCCGGAACTTGCGCAGTCAGTTCTCCAGCGACCTAATTCTCCAGCGATTTGGAGGCGATCTCGTAGACGTCGCGCGACAGGTTCGGCTTGGCCAGCACGCGACGCAGCTCGGCCTTCATCTTTTCCTGCCGGCCGGCATCGAACCGCCGCCAGCGCCCGAGCGGCGCCAGCAATCGTGCCGCCACCTGCGGATTGATCGGCTCCAGTTCCAGCATGCGGTCGGCATGGAAGGCATAGCCCGAGCCGTCGGCGGCGTGATAGCGCAGCGCATTGGCCGTGAAGGCTCCGATCAGCGACCGCACCTTGTTCGGCTTCTGCATCGAAAACGCCGGATGCGTCAGCAGCCCGCGCACCTTTTCCAGCGTGTCGGGCAGCGAGGAGATCGCCTGCAGCATGAGCCATTTGTCGAGCACCAGCGCATCGTCATGGAAGCGCTTGTAGAAATCGGCCAGCGCCGCTTCGCGCTCCGGTCCGGCAATATCGACCAGCAGGCGGAGCGCCGCCGCGCGGTCGGTCATGTTGTCGGCCTTGGCATACTGATCATGGATCAGGCGAGGCAGACCGGCATCTTCCCCGGCCAGTTCCGAGAGATAGGACAGCGCCGCGTTCTTAAGCGCACGCCGGCCGGCCGAAGCCGCATCCGGGCTGTAGGCACCGGGTGTCGAGTTGCTGCGATAGATATCCTCAAACTGCTTGCGGTATTCGTGCACGATCTCCAGCCGCAGGGCGCGGCGGGCGGCATGGATGCCGTCGACATCCACCACCGACATGCGGTCGGCGATATAATCCTCACTCGGCAGGCTGATCGCCTCGGCGATAAAGGCCGGCTCCAGCTTGTCGTCGCGCAAGGTCTGGCCGATGGCCTCGATGAAGGCCGGATCGAACGGCCGGGCCCGATCGGCGACACGGGCCAGCAGCAGTTCGGTGGCATATTGCTGGCCGGCTTCCCAGCGCGCGAAGGCGTCGCTGTCATGCGCCATCAGGAAGGCCTGCGCCTCGCCCGGCTGCTTCACTTTCACGATCACCGGCGCCGAGAAGCCGCGATTGAGCGACATCGCCTTCGGCTCCGGCACGTCTTTGAACCTGAAGGTCTGTTTCGGTGCGGTGACATTCAGCAGGCCCGGCCGCGGCATATCTGTGGCATCCGCTTTCAGGGCAATATCGCGACCCTGCGCATCCAGCAGCCCGATGCCGAAGGGCATCTGCATCGGCTGCTTGTCGGGCTGCCCGGGCGTCGGGGGCACGGTCTGCGTGACCGTCAGTTCGTAGTCGCCGCTCGCATTGTCATACCGGCCTTCGACCGTGACTTCCGGGGTGCCGGCCTGGCTGTACCAGCGCTGGAACTGCGAGAGATCGGCCTGGTTGGCATCGGCCATGGCGGCGACGAACTGGTCGCAGGTCGCGGCTTCGCCGTCATGGCGTTCGACATAGAGCTTCATGCCCTTCTGGAAGCCATCTTCGCCCAGCATGGTGTGGATCATGCGGATGACTTCAGAGCCTTTCTCGTAGACCGTGGGCGTATAGAAATTGTCGATAGCGATATAGCTGTCCGGCCGGATCGGATGCGCGAGAGGTCCTGCGTCTTCGGGGAACTGGCGGGCGCGCAGCAAACGCACATCCTGGATGCGCTTGACCGGGCGCGAGCGCATGTCGGAGGTGAATTCCTGGTCGCGGAAAACGGTCAGGCCCTCCTTCAGCGAAAGCTGGAACCAGTCGCGGCAGGTGATGCGATTGCCGGTCCAGTTGTGGAAATACTCATGCGCCACCACCGCCTCGATGCCGGCATAGTCGGTATCGGTGGCGGTGTCCGGGTCGGCCAGAATGTATTTGTCGTTGAAGACATTCAGGCTCTTGTTCTCCATCGCGCCCATATTGAAATCGCTGACGGCGACGATGTTGAACAGGTCGAGATCGTATTCGAGATCGAAGCGCGTCTCGTCCCAGCGCATCGAGCGCTTCAGCGCATCCATCGCGTAAGCCGTGCGCAGCACCTTGCCATGCTCAACAAAGATACGCAGCGCAACTTTACGCCCGCTGCGGGTGACGAATTCGTCCTCGTTGACGACGAGATCGCCGGCGACCAGCGCAAACAGATAGCAGGGTTTTGGATATGGATCGTGCCAGACGGCATAATGCCGGCCGTCCGACAGGCTGCCCTCTTCCACCAGGTTGCCGTTCGACAGCAGCACCGGACAGGCCTTCCTGTCGGCGCGGATGGTAGTGCGATAGGTCGCCATCACATCGGGGCGATCCAGGAAGTAGGTAATGCGGCGGAAGCCCTGCGCCTCGCATTGCGTGCAATAGACACCGCTCGACTGGTACAGGCCCGAGAGATGCGTGTTGCCCTTCGGGTTGATCCTGGTTTCGATTACCAGCGTGAAGCTGGCTGGCGGAATAAAGATCGTCAGGCTTTCGGCATCGACGGCGTAAGCCGCCTTGTCCAGCGGCTTGCCGTTGATGGCAATGGACAGCAATTCCAGGTCTTCGCCATCCAGCCGCAGCGGTGCGCCGGCGGTCTCCGCCCGCAGCGTCAGCGTCGACTTCACCCGCGTCGCCTCGGGCTGCAGGTCGAATTGCAGATCGACGGTCTCTATACTGTAGTCGGGCCTGCGATAATCCTTGCGATGAATCGCGGTCGGCTGCGCGGTCATATTGTCATCCTAAATGTCATAAACCTCGCGCACGCCGGGCAGGACGCGGATCTGGTGCCGCGTTGCCGGGTTGATCGCAAAGGTATCCTTCAGCTTGATGTCGGCTTCGATGTCGGGCTTGCCGCCTTCGTCGATCTGCAGGCCGAGCATCACCTGCCCCCTGCCCTTGCCGGCCTTGTCGAGCAGCAGACGGATCTGCCCCAGCGGGCGCTCGTCCTCGATCAGAATCTTGATCCCGGCCGCGGCACGCGCCGCCACGTCATCCAGCTTCTCGACCTTCTGTGCGCTCAGCCGGGGCTGCTCGCCATCGGCGCGCGCCGAGAGCGTCCAGACCACATTGGTGCCGGCCTCCAGCATGTCGCGATGCTGTGCCAGGATTTCCGAGAACAGCATCACTTCATACATGCCCGAGGCATCCGAACACTGGACAAAGGCGAAGCGGTTGCCGGTCTTCTGCGAGGTACGTTCCTGCTTCGAGATCACGGTGCCGGCCAGCTTGATGATGCTTTCGCTGGCGCCGATCATCTTCAGCGCCTCGGTATAGCGTTTCACGCCGACGCGGTTGAGTGTGGCCTGATAGGCATCGAGCGGATGGGCCGAGAGATAGAAGCCGATCGCCTCGAACTCCTTGGCGAGCTGGTCCATCGGCGTCCAGATCTCGCCGTCGGGCAGCTTGGGCAGACGTTCTTCGGTCTTGCCGCCGCCAAAGAGATTGACCTGGCTGGAACTGCGCTCCTCGGCCTTGCTCTGGGCGTAGCGGATCAGGGTTTCCAATCCGGCGATCAGCTTGGCGCGGTTCTTTTCCAGAGTGTCGAAGGCGCCGGCCTTGGCCAGGTTTTCCAGCATACGCTTGTTCAGTGCGGCGGGATCGACGCGGCTGGCGAAATCGAACAGCGACCTGAAAGGCCCGTTCTTTTCGCGCTCGGCGACGATCACCGCCATCGGCGCGGCACCGACATTGCGCACCGCCGACAGCGCGTAACGGATGGCGCCCTTTTCGTGATTCTTGTCGTATTCGACCGAGAATTCGACCAGCGACTTGTTGATATCCGGCGGCAGCAGCGTGATGCCCTGGCGCGCGCATTCCTGGCGGAAGACATTCAGCTTGTCGGTATTGGAGATATCAAGCGTCATCGATCCGGCGATGAACTCGACCGGATAATTGGCCTTCAGATAGGCGGTATGCCACGCGACCAGCGCATAGGCCGCCGCATGGCTCTTGTTGAAACCGTAGCCGGCGAATTTCTCGACCAGTTCGAAGATGAAGGCGGCGCGTTCCGGATCGACGCCCTTGGCCTTGGCGCCCTCGACGAAGCGGTCCTTCTGCGCATCCATCTCGGCCTTGATCTTCTTGCCCATGGCGCGGCGCAGCAGATCGGCATCGCCCAGCGAATAGCCCGCCAGCACCTTGGCGATTTCCATCACCTGTTCCTGGTAGATGATGACGCCGTAGGTCTCTTCCAGCACCGGCTTGAGCCAGTCATGCAGGTAGTCGGGCTTTTCCCTGCCGTGCTTACGCGCGATGTAGCTCGGGATGTTTTCCATCGGACCCGGGCGATACAGCGCCACCAGCGCGATGAGATCCTCGAAGGCGTCGGGCTTCATGTTGCGCAACATGTCGCGCATGCCGCTGCCTTCGAACTGGAACACGCCAACCGCATCGCCGCGTCCGAGCAGGTCGAAGGTCGGCTGGTCCGCGAGCGGAATCTCCGCCAGCTCGATCTGCACGCCCTTCAGCCGGATCAGCTCGATGGCCTTTTCCAGCACATCGAGCGTCTTGAGGCCGAGGAAGTCGAATTTCACCAGGCCGGCGGCCTCGGCATATTTCATCGAGAACTGCGTCGCCGGCATGCTGGCATGCGGATCGCGGTAGAGCGGCACCAGCTCGACCAGCGGACGGTCGCCGATCACCACGCCTGCGGCATGGGTCGAGGCGTTGCGGTAGAGACCTTCGAGTTTCAGCGCGACATCCATCATGCGCGCGACATTCTCGTCGCGGTCGCGTTCCTCGCGCAGCCGCACCTCTTCCTTGATCGCCTGCGCCAGCGTCACCGGATTGGCCGGGTTGTTCGGCACCAGCTTGCAGATGCGGTCGACCTGACCAAGCGGCAGCTGCAGCACGCGGCCGACGTCGCGCAAAGCCGCGCGGGCCTGCAGTTTGCCGAAGGTGATGATCTGCGCGACGTTGGCGGCGCCGTATTTCTTCTGCACGTAATGGATCACCTCTTCGCGGCGTTCCTGGCAGAAGTCGATATCGAAGTCGGGCATCGACACGCGTTCCGGATTGAGGAAGCGTTCGAACAGCAGGCCGAAGCGCAGCGGATCCAGGTCGGTGATGGTCAGCGCCCAGGCGACCACCGAACCAGCGCCAGAACCGCGGCCCGGCCCCACGGCGATGCCGTTGCGCTTGGACCACTGGATGAAGTCGGCCACGATCAGGAAGTAGCCGGGGAATTTCATCCCGATGATCGTCTCGCATTCGAAGTCGAGACGGTCGTGATAGACCCTCGCCTTGTCCGGATCGGTGACGCCGATCTGCTGCAGGCGCAGTTCCAAGCCCTCGCGCGCCATGCGGCGCAGCGTATCGGCCTCGCTCTCCCCCGTGCCGTCGCCGAAATTCGGCAGAATGGGCGCCCGCTCATTGGCCTTCACGGCGCAGCGCTGCGCGATCACCAGCGTGTTGTCGATCGCCTCGGGCAGGTCGGCGAACAGCACGCGCATCTCTTCGGCCGACTTGAAGCGATGGTCGGGCGTCACCCGGCGGCGATTCTGCTCGCCCACATAAGAGCCTTCGGCGATGCAGAGCAGCGCGTCATGCGCCACATACATGTCCTCGTCGGGGAAGTAGCAGTCGTTGGTGGCGACCAGCGGCAGGTTCAGCTCATAGGCCAGATCCAGCAGGCCCGGCTCGCTCCTGGCTTCCGACGCCAGGCCATGCCGTTGCAGTTCCACATAGGTCCGGCCCGGGAAGATGCGGGCCAGCGCCTTCAACTGGTCGCGCGCGGGCTCGGTCTGGCCGTCCAGCAGCAGGCGGGCAACCGGTCCGTTCGGGCCGCCGGTCAGGCAGATCAGGCCGTCGCTGCAGCTTTCCAGATCGGCCCACTGCACCTGCGCCACCTCGCCGGGCGGCGGTTCGAGATAGGCCTTGGTCGACAACTTCATCAGATTGGCGTAGCCGGCCTCGGTCTGGGCCAGCAGCACGATCCGGTCCGGGTCGGGCTTTTTCAGGTTGCGGGCGCTGGGCTGGGCCTGGTCGGCGCGCGCCAGGCTGAGCTGGCAGCCGAGGATCGGCTGGATGCCCTTGCCGGCCATCTCCTTGGAGAATTCGAGCGCCCCGAACAGGTTGTTGGTGTCGGTGATCGCCACGGCCGGCATGCGGTGGCGCTGGCAGAGCTCGGCCAGCTTGCCGACCCGGATCGCCCCCTCGGTGAGCGAATAGGCGGTATGGACGCGCAAATGGACGAAATCGGCGTGGCTCATCGGCGCTTCAATCCCGAATCAGACGGCTGGATATTCGAGTCCCGTTCACGGTTTACGATACGCGACCTAGGGCCGCAAAACCAGAACGCATGGAATCCGAATCCCAGACCGGGTGTGGCAAAATTATGTTGATTCCCAACATCTTGTGGATAAGTCGCGTTCCGGGGGGCTATGCGGGAGAACACCCGCGGACGAATCCCAGATACAGGAGAACGGAGCGGAAATCCGGCCCAGCATTGGGGCCGCCCGGCCTGCGGCGGACTGCCGCTGGCCGCGACGGGGTGGCGCATGCTACTTAACCGGCAATGAGCCAAGCGACCCCCTACCTGCTGAAAGACGTCTGGTATTTCGCCCTGCCCGGCCGCGAACTGAAGCCGGGCAAGACCAAAGCCAGGCTGCTGCTGGGCGAACCGGTGCTGTTCGGCCGTTCGACTGACGGACAGGTGTTCGCAATCCGCGACATCTGCCCGCATCGCGGCGTGCCGCTGTCGGAAGGCAGCTTCGACGGCCAGGAGGTCCAGTGCCCCTACCATGGCTGGAAGTTCGGCCCGTCCGGCCAGTGCACCCATATTCCGTCGCTGGTCGAGGGCCAGGATTTCGACATCTCGAAAATCAAGGTCCGCCGCTACCCGGTGCGGGAGCAGAACGGCCTGGTCTGGATCTGGATGGGCGCCGACGTCAAATCCGAGCCCGACCAGGAGCCGCCAACCCTGCCCGACCTGCCGGCCGACCTGCGCCCGACCCTGATCAAGGTGATGCCGTTCCCCTGCTCGATGGATCATGCCGTGGTCGGCCTCATGGACCCGGCCCATGTGCCCTTCATCCACCGCTCCTGGTACTGGCGCAGCGGCCCGGTCAAACTTAAGACCAAAGCTAAGGAGTTCGGCCCAAGCCCTTATGGCTTCGTGATGAAACGTCATAAGCCGGCGATGACACTGGCCTACAAGATTCTCGGCGCGGCACCGGAAACCGAGATCAGTTTCCGCCTGCCCGGCGTGCGGGTCGAGCATATCAAAATCGGCCAGAACAGCGTCTGGAACTTCACGGCCGTGACGCCCATCGACGACAGCCAGACCGAGGTGACCAACATCTTCTTCTGGACCATGCCCTGGCTGGCCCTGCTGGGCCCGATCGCCAAGGTCATCATGGGCCACTTCCTGGGTCAGGACCGCGATATCCTGATCCGCCAGCAGCGCGGCCTGAAACACGACCCGACCCTGATGCTGATCCGCGACACCGACACCCAGGCCCGCTGGTACTATCAGCTCAAGAACGAATACCAGCGCGCCCGCGAGGAGAACCGGCCGTTCCAGAACATGGTCAAGGACACCGTGCTACGCTGGAAAAGCTGATTTCCATATATAAATCAATACAATAACTAAACTTACTGACCTGATATAACAGGCTTATATCGTGCTTATATTTGCTTATTTCAGCTTATAACGCCCTTATTCGACGCTTATTTTGTCTTATCTCGCGCTTATCCTGGCTTATCTGATGCTTGTTCCAGTTTATCCTGCCTAAACAATGTATTAGAGGAAAAACCTCTCCTGCCAGTACATAATGCGCCCCAGCGCCCGGACAAGAGCAGCCTCGACATGACCCGGCTTGAAACGGCCCGCCTGATCCTCCGCCCGCCCCAGCGCGACGACTACGAACCCTGGCTCGCCTTCGGGGCCGATGCGGAGGTGCAGCGCCATCTCGGCGGCGTGCTGCCGCCGGCCCTGGTCTGGCGCTCGATCTGCGTCATCGCCGGCGGCTGGACCATCGACGGCTTCTCGATGTTCTCGGTGATCGAGAAAGCCACCGGCCGCTGGATCGGCCGCATGGGCCCCTGGAAGCCCGAGGGCTGGCCCGGCACCGAGGTCGGCTGGAGCCTGACCCGCAACGCCTGGGGCAAGGGCTACGCCACCGAGGGGGCGGTCGCCTGCATCGACTGGGCCTTCGATCATCAGGGCTGGACCGAGGTGGTCCACTGCATCGCGCCGGAGAACGTCAATTCCCAGGCCGTGGCGAAGCGGCTCGGTTCGGCCTATCTGCGCGAGGGATGGCTGCCCGCCCCGATCAATGACACCGTCCAGCTCTGGGGCCAGACCCGGGAACAATGGCGGGCGCGGAAACGCACCACCTGAACGTCATGGTCGGGCTTGACCCGACCATCTTGGGCAGAATTGCGAAAGGTCCTCGGGTCAAGCCCGAGGACGACGATTTGTAAAGGCTAAGCCACCTGCAGCCGACCTTCGTGCAGGGTCACCACCCGGTCCATGCGGCGGGCGAGATCGAGATTGTGGGTCGCGATCAGGGCGCCGATGCCGCTGTTGCGCACCAGGCCGGTCAGTTCGCCGAACACGATCTCGGCGGTCTTTTCGTCGAGGTTGCCGGTCGGCTCGTCAGCCAGAAGCAGATCCGGCTTGCCGACCACGGCGCGGGCAATCGCCACGCGCTGCTGCTCGCCGCC
>JAEYSS010000264.1 GCA_023434425.1 Pseudomonadota bacterium
GGCGGCGAGATCCGCCTGGAGAATGTCAGTTTCCGCTATGCCGCCGACAAGACCGCGCTGCATGGGGTGAGCCTGGTCGTGCCGCCGGGCCGGAAAGCGGCGCTGGTCGGCGCATCAGGTGCCGGCAAATCGACTTTGCTCAATCTGGTGCCGCGCTTCTACGATGCCAGCGAAGGCAGCGTGAGGATCGACGGCCAGGATGTGCGCGCTGTGACACTGGCCTCGCTGCGCCGCAGCGTCGCGCTGGTCAGCCAGGAACTGACGCTGTTCGACGACACCATCCGCGCCAATATCGCCTATGGCCGGCCCGAGGCCAGCCAGACCGAGATCGAGAACGCCGCGCGCCATGCTGCCGCGCATGATTTCATCATGGCCCTGCCGCAGGGTTACGACACGCAGGTCGGCGAAAACGGCGTGAAACTGTCGGGCGGCCAGCGCCAGCGCGTTGCGATTGCGCGCGCCATGCTGCGCGACGCGCCGATCCTGCTGCTGGACGAAGCCACCAGCGCGCTGGACACCGAGTCCGAACGCCTGATCCAGGTCGCCTTGAGCGAACTGATGCGCGGCCGCACCACGCTGGTCATCGCGCATCGCCTGTCCACCGTGATCGATGCCGACGTGATTTTCGTCCTCGATCACGGCCGTCTGGTCGAACAGGGCACACATGCCGAACTGCTGGCACGCAACGGTGCCTATGCACGGCTCTATGCGACGCAGTTCGCCGTCGAGGCCGCTGTCTGACCATGTCCGGGTGGTCTAAGCGCATCCTGCGGAGCAAGGCCGCCGTGCGCCTTGCCGCCGCCGCCATCTACCTTTATGTGCGCTTCGTATATGCCACATCGCGCTGGCAGACCCGTGGGCAGGATGGCCCCGAGCAACTCGGCGCCGCCGGCAAACCCTTCATGATCAGTTTCTGGCATGGCCGGCTGCTGATGATGCCGCTGGCCTGGACCGTGAAGAAACCGCTGCAGGTGCTGATCTCGCAGCATCGTGACGGCGAACTGATCGCGCGCGCCATGGATCCGTTCGGTCTCGGCACAATCCGCGGCTCCACGGCCAAGGGCGGCCGCGAGAAAGGTGGCGCGGCCGCCTTGCGCAGCATCCTGCAGGCCCTGAAGCAGGGCAGTTACATCGCCATCACCCCGGATGGTCCCCGCGGTCCGCGCATGCGGGCGAGCACTGGTGCCGTCGCCGCCGCCAGGCTGGCCAGGGCGCCCATTTTTCCCTTGGCTTATGGCGTGGCGCGGCGAAAAGTGATCTCGTCCTGGGATCGTTTTATCATTCCCTTGCCGTTCAACCGGGGCATCTTCCTCTGGGGCGAACCGATCGATGTGCATAGCGACACTGCGGAACCGCTCGAACAGGCCGCGCTACGGCTGGAGGCGGCGATGAACGCGCTGTACGACGAAGCCGACCGCCTCTGCGGGCAGACCCCGGTCGCGCCCGCAGATCGCCTGCCGGCACAAGGCGATGCCTAGGACCGCGCCACGCTTCTGGCAATCCGGCAGCACCTCATCGCTGCCCACCCTGCTGCGCCCGCTGGCGGGGCTGTATGGCCTCGGCAATCGCCTGAACCAGCGCATCACAGCCGCGCAGGAGATCGGCGTGCCGGTTATCTCTATCGGCAATCTGGTCGCCGGCGGCGCCGGCAAGACGCCCACGGCCATCGCCATGGCCCTTCGCCTGATCGCACTCGGCCGGCATCCGCAGATCGTCAGCCGCGGCTATGGCGGCAAGCTGACCGGACCGGTGCGCGTCGATCTGGGACGCCACACGGCCGCCGATGTCGGCGATGAGGCCCTGCTGCTGGCGGCAGCCGCACCGACCTGGATCGGCAGCAACCGTCCCGCCGCCGCACGCGCCGCGATGGCCGCCGGCGCCGACTGCATCATTGCCGACGATGCGCACCAGACCTACGCGCTGGCCCGTCGCCTCAGTTTCCTGGTGGTCGATGGCGGTTACGGCTTCGGCAACGGCCTGCAATTGCCGGCCGGGCCGCTGCGTGAGCCGATCGAGGATGGCATGAGCCGCTGCGATGCAGTGGTGGTGATTGGCCCCCGCAGCGTGCCGCTGCCCGATTTCGGCCGCAGGCCGGTATTTGCCGCCACGCTGGACCCCAATCCGGCAGATGCCGTGCGCCTGCGCGGCCGGCGCGTGCTGGCCTTTGCCGGAATCGGCCGGCCGGAGAAGTTTTTCATATCCCTGCAACAGCTGGGTGCGACGGTGGTGCAGACCGCCACCTTCCCCGACCACGCTCCCTACACGCCAGATGCCGTGATGCGCCTTGTCGAAACTGCCCATCAACTGAACGCCATTCCGGTCACCACCGCGAAAGACCAGGTTCGGCTGCCGGCCAAGGCCCGCCAGATGGTGGATGTGCTGCGCGTCATGCTCAATTTCACCGAACCGCAGCGCATGGATGACTACTTGCGCGCCAGGCTCAGCGACAGGGCCGTGCACGGTGCTTAAAAAACTCCTGTTCCCGCATGCAGAGCCGCATGAATACGTTGCCGCCTGGGGTGCGCGGCTGGCGCTGGCGCTGTTTGCTGCCCTTTCGCTCGACCGCGCCTCGGCGGTCGGCGGCTGGATCGCGCGCCGGTTCGGGCCTCGAAGCGGCGCCAACAAGATTGCCGCCCGCAACCTGGCCCGCGCGATGCCGGAGCTGACGCCTGCGCAGCAGACCGCAGCGCTGGTCGGCATGTGGGACAATCTCGGCCGCGTCATCGCCGAATATGCGCATCTTGCCGACCTGGGAGATGAGATCGCAGCCGGCACCGCGCGTGTCGAAATCGTTGGCAACGAACATATCGATGCGGTCGTCGCCGCAAAGCGTCCGACAATTTTCTTCTCTGCCCATTACGGCAACTGGGAACTGCTCGGCCTCACGGCAACACGAAAAGGCCTGCCGCTCGTGCAGGTCTATCGTGCCGCCAACAACCCGCTGACCGAAGACCTGCTGCAGAGCCTGCGTCAGGCGGTCGGCGGTCGGCTGGTGCCCAAGGGCATGCAGGCGGCACGCGAACTGATCAAGGCGCTGCGACAGAATGAATCGCTCGCCATGCTGGTCGACCAGAAGCTGACCACCGGCGTTGCCGTGCCCTTTTTCGGCCGCGATGCGATGACCGCGCCTGCCATCGCCGAACTGGCACTACGCGCTGGCTGCCCGGTCGTGCCGGCCTATGTCGAGCGGCTCGGCGG
Source organism: Pseudomonadota bacterium (assembly GCA_023434425.1). Classification (GTDB taxonomy): domain Bacteria; phylum Pseudomonadota; class Alphaproteobacteria; order Ferrovibrionales; family Ferrovibrionaceae; genus Ferrovibrio. The sequence goes on from JAEYSS010000264.1 coordinate 3,199, forward strand.
CGCGCGGTTCCGCGTCACCGTCGAGGCGCCGATCATGCTTGAAGATACCGGGAACCGCGAGCAGGATGTGTATAACGGCCTGCTGCTGATCAACCGGAAAATCGAAAGCTGGATCCGCAAACGCCCCGACCACTGGTTCTGGGTGCATCGGCGCTGGCCGAAGGGCTAGGCTCCTACGGCTTCGGCAGCAGGCGCTGCGGATCGAGCCGCACGTCGAACCAGTTCACCCGCCAGTCGAGATGCGGCCCGGTTGCGCGGCCGGTCGCGCCGACTGTGCCGATCTGTTCGCCCTGCTTCACCTGCTGCCCAACTTTTACGTTGAGCGCATGCAGATGCGAGAAGGCCGAGTTGATCCCCATGCCATGGTCGATGATGACCGTGCCGCCGGTGAAATAGATGTCTTTCTCGGCCAGCACCACTTCGCCCGCTGCCGGCGCGATTACCGGGCTGCCGGTCGGCGCGGCGATGTCGAGGCCGTAATGCGGCGTGCGCGGCTCGCCGTTCAGAATCCGCTGGCTGCCATAGACACCGGAGACCGGGCCCTGTGCCGGCCAGACCCAGCCCTGCAGAAAATCCTGCCGCGGCGTGTTGCGCTGGCGCACGGCGGCGATCATTTCATTCTCGCGTTTGATACGCTCCAGCACCGCTGGCGGCGGCGTCACCTGCGCCGGCGGCAGGCCGTCGATGCGCTGGATATCGTAGTTCTGCCGCGCGATGCGCAGCAGTGTCAGCTCGCCGCGGGCGCCGTCGCGCGTGACGGTCAGCGTCACCGAGGGCGACTCATCGCGCCCGAAGCCGAAGACGAAACGGCCGTTCTGCACCGGCACGATGCGTTCGTTCAGCCTGATCAGGATGCCGGGTTCGGCCTCGCCGGTGACCAGGCCGCCCTGGCTGAAATCGCCCTGCCAGGTCAGGCCGGCCGGGGCACGGTTGGCCTCAGTGGCATCGGCTGCACCTGCCGCCAGCAGAACCAGCGCGGCCAGCCAGCGCATCATGCGCGTTTCACCGGATCGCTGACCAGACCACGCGTTGCGATCACGGCATCGGCATAGGCTTCCTGCCGGTCGACGCTCCAGTAGCGCAGACGTTCCAGCGGAATGCGCTGGCCGGTGACCGCGCAGACAACATAGGAGCCTGGGAAGACGATGTCGAAAGCGCCATGCCGGTAGTAGACCCGGGCTTCGATCTCGCGCGGCAACGGCGGTGTCTGCATCAGAACAGGCTTTCCTGCTTGGTCGGTTTTGCGGCAGCGGGCGCTGTCTTCTTCGCCAGGGGAGATGCGGCACCTCCGACGATCTGCGCATCGCGGCGACCATCGTGCATTTCGATGGCAACCGTTGCGCCCGGCGCCATCGCGGCGGCGCTGTTCAGCGGCTGACCGTCGGCGCCATGGATCACGGCGAAGCCGCGCGCCAGCACGTTGCGGTAGGACAGGCTCTCCAGCAGCTTGACCGGCTGGTTCAGACGCTGGGCGGCATCCGCCTGGCGCTGGCGGATGGCGCGCAGCAGCCGCGCATCGGTATCCTTCAGGCGCCGGGCATACTCCGCCACCTCGCGTTTCAGCAGCGCCGGCCGCAGCCGCGCCATCGCGGTCTCCATCCGTCCGCGCTGCGCCGCGACGCCGACGCGCAGGGCATGGCGCAACCGGTCGGAGAGATCGTCGAACCGCTGCCGCGCCATGTCGAGCTGCTCGCGCGGACCGCGCAGGCCGCGACCGAGACTGTCGAGATGCCGGCGCTTGTCCTGCGCCATGCGCGTCATGCCGCGGCGCAGGCGTTCGTCCAGCCCGGCAACGCCGGCGACCAGATCGAGCCGCACCGGCACGGCCATTTCGGCCGCCGCCGTCGGCGTCGGCGCGCGACGGTCGGAGGCGAAATCGATCAG
>JAEYSS010000027.1 GCA_023434425.1 Pseudomonadota bacterium
CCTCTCCCGCTTGCGGGAGAGGGTTGGGGTGAGGGCCTTCACCCCAGCTTCAGCGTGACGATGATCGGCACATGGTCAGACGCCTTGTCGCGTCCGCGCATATCCTTGACGATCTTCACGCCGGCCAGACTGTCTTTCAGCTGCGGGCTGACCCAGACGTGATCCAGGCGCCGGCCCTTGTCGGCGGTGGCCCAGTCGGGTGAACGGTAGCTCCACCAGCTATACAGCTTCTCGCTCGGCGGCACGAAATGGCGCACCGCATCGACCCAGTCGCGCGCCGCCTGCATCTTCAGCATGCCCTCGGTCTCGACCGGCGTATGGCTGACGATCTTGAGCAGCTGCTTGTGCGACCAGACATCATGCTCCAGCGGCGCGATGTTGAGATCGCCGACCAGAATTTCCTTGCCACCCTTTTTCTTCAGTCCGGCCGACCATTTGGTCATGCCCTCCAGCACGTCGAGCTTGTGCTGAAACTTGTCATTCACCTTCGGATCGGGAACATCGCCGCCGGCCGGGACGTAATAGTTATGAAGAATGGTGCCGTCGGCGAGTTCGGCGGCGATATGGCGGCGGTCGTCGCGGCCGGCCAGGTTCAGCTTTTCCTTCAGCGTGATCGCCGTCTTGGCAAAGATCGCCACGCCGTTATAGCCGGGCTGGCCATGGATCAGGCGGTGGGTGTAGCCGCGCTGCTCGAACAGTTCATGCGGAAAATCCGCATCCTTCACCTTGGTTTCCTGCAGGCAGAGGATGTCGGGATTATGTTCCGACAGGAAGCCGGCCATCAGGTCGAGCCGGGCGCGGACAGAGTTGATGTTCCAGGTCGCCAGGGTGATCGGGCGAGACGGGGCTTTCTTCGCGGCTGCTTTTGTCATGCCGCTTTTCTAGCCCAGTCCGGCCGTCACTTCCAGATACTGCGGTTTACTCCGCAGGTACGGTCTGCCGGTCGCTGCCACGCAAGGTCAGCAGGGCGACCGCCAGCGTCGCCACCGCGCAGAGCGCAATGCCGCCGGTCATCGCCGTGCCGTTGCCGTTGATGAACGCACCGCTCAGCCCGATCACCAGCGCGCCGATGGCGAGCTGCAGGGTGGCCATCAGCGACGCGGCCATGCCGGCCGCCTCGCCGTACGCCTCCAGCGCGAGCACGGAGGCCGTCGGCAGCAGGAAACCGAGGCAGCCATAGCCGAGCAGCAGCAGGGCCATGGTGAGATACAGGTGGTCGAGCCCGATGGCGTTGAGCGCGAAGACCAGCACCATCATCGTCGTGAAGCCGAGGATGGAGGGCATCACCAGCGCGCGCAGCCCGAAGCGGGCGCCCAGCCTGCCGCAGAACTGCGCGGCGAAGAAGAAGGCGGCGGCGTTCAGCGAAAACGTAATGCTGAAGCCGATCGGCGACAGACCGTACTGCCCCATCATCACGAAGGGTGCGTTGGCCAGGAAGACGAAGAAGCCGCAGATGGCGAAGCTGGTCGCCAGCACCAGACCCATGAAGGTCCGGTCGGTGAAGAGCTGGCCACAGATGCGGATCATGCCGCCGACGCTGGTCTCGGCGCGCTGCGCGGCCGAGCGTGTTTCCGGCACCAGAAGCAGACCCAGAATGCTGGCGAAAACGGCAATCCCGGCGACGAACCAGAAGACCGTGCGCCAGCCCAGCGCCTCGATGATGACGCTGCCGAATAACGGCGCCAGCAGCGGCGACACGCTGAACACCAGCATCAGCAGGCCCAGCAGTTTCGCCTCCTCGACGCCGCTATGCAGGTCGCGCACGATGGCGCGCGGGATGACGATGCCGGCAGCACCCCCAAGACCCTGCAGCAGCCGGAAGGCGATCAGCGTCTCGACATTTTCCGCCAGCGCACAGCCGATGCTGGCGCCGATGAACAGGGCGACGCCGAAATACAGCGGCAGCCGCCGGCCATAGAGGTCGGAGATCGGGCCGAAAACCAGCTGGCCGAGCGCGAAGGTGATGAAAAAGGCCGTCAGGCTCATCAGCACCTTGTCGGGATCGGCATTCAGGTTGCTGCCGATAAATGGCAGCGAGGGCAGATACATGTCGATGGCGAAAGGCCCGATCGCGGTCAGCAGGCCGAGAATCAGGGCATTGCGCAGGAAATGGGTGTTGGAACGGGTCATGAAAAACTGCCTTTGGAACTGCAAAAGGAAAAGCGCGCCCCGGAACTGGAGCGTCAATGCAGGATTAAGTGATGAGGGCGAAGGCCGGCCGGCCGCGCGTCAGTGCGGCGGTGTTATATAAAACGCTATCGACGCCCTGGCTACTGAAGAATTGCTACAGTGCAATCTGCGTGATGTCTGTTGCAGCCAAACAACACCGGGTCACTGCCATGCCGATGCATCTCGAAGGTTCCTGCCGCTGCGGCGCCGTCGTATTCGACCTCGACAGCCACACGCCGGTGCCCTACCAGCTCTGCTATTGCACGATCTGCCGGAAAACTGCCGGCGGCGGCGGCTTCGCCATCAATCTCGGCGGTCAGTCGAAAAGCCTGAACATCAGAAAGGGAAAGCGCAGCATCGGCGTCTATCGCGCCGAGATCTGCGATGACGACGGCAGCAACTGCGAAATCAGTACGGGCGAACGCAATTTCTGCAAACACTGCGGCACGGCGCTCTGGCTCTACGATCCGACCTGGCCGGAGCTGATCCATCCCTTTGCATCGGTGATTGACACCGACCTGCCGGTGCCGACATCAAAGGTACATCTGATGCTGCGCTACAGGGCCAACTGGGTGAAGCCGCAGGTCGGCCGCAACGATGAGCGATATGAGCTGTATCCGAAACTGTCGCTGGCCGACTGGCACCGGAAGCATAAGCAGTGGGTGAAGTGACGGCGCCAGTCGGGCCGTCACAATAATATAATTGTCATGCCCGGGCTCGACCCGGCCATGACGGAATGTAGTGTGGCTCACGTCAGTTGGCGCGGCTCTACGCCTCCGCCTTCATCTGCGCCGGGTCGTAGTAGAAACGCTCGCGCCACACCTTGTCGCCCTTCCAGGTCTGGTGCGCCAGCTCCTCGATGCGGCGCTTGCTGCCGTCCCTGAACTCGAAGCGGAAGATCCAGTGGATCACCACGGTGTCGCCGTCGATCAGCACCGGGCGCACGCATTCGGTCTCCACCGTTTTCGCCCGCGCCAGCACGGCGCGTTCATGCGCCACCAGCGTGTCGCGGCCCTGGCGCGGCGGCGTGTTGAGGTTTTCCTGCATGCTGGCGTCTTCGGCATAGAATTGCGCGATGGCCTCGTCATGCCGGTTGGATTCTACCATGGCGACAAAGGCTTCCACGGTTTCGCGGCTCGGCATTTTCGGCTTCCTCCGGACGGTGTTGCGCAGAACTATGACAGAATGCCGCAGGCCGGGCGCGGCCTTTCGTCACATCGTTTACCAATTGCCCCTCTTGCCAATTGTGCGTGCAGCGCAATCTGGTGTCTGGTGCGTGTCTAAAAGGAGCATAGCCATGCCCGCCTCGCCAGCCAGCCAGACCACGCCACCCAAGCCGCAGCACAGCCGCGCCGACAAGATCTTTGCCGTCGTCATCACGCTCGCGCTGGTCGGCGCCCTGCTCGGCGCCGCCTATATGGCGCTGCGTTTCTGGACCGGCATGCGCGCCGATTTCGATCCGGCCGCCACCTGGCCGCTGATCTGGGGCGTGCTGCTCAGCCTCGTTCTGGGCGGCGCCGTGGTCGGCGTCTTCCTCTACGGCCGCCGCAAGGAAATCCGCGACGAGGAGTAAGGCGGTTCCGCGCACTCACCCCTCTTCGTCAAGCCCGGCCATGACGGTTTGGGTTTAATCCTTCAGAACAGATTGAACGTGCTGCCGGTGATCCCGAGCGGCAGGCGGCCGGCCTCGAAGAGGCGGAACTTGATGGCGAAGGGATGTTCCTCGCCATCCTCGTCGCCGTCTTCTTCTCCGTCCGCGCCACGCGCCGCCAGCACGAGTGCCGCCTGATAGGCCGCCTGCGCCGCCGCCCCCGCCGCCACTTTCAGCAAGGCCGGATCGCTCACGCCCTGGCGCTGCGCCATCTTGGCGGCATGGTCATGCGCCACTTCGCCGGCCCGCGTCGAGACATGCGTCAGCGCCACTTCCAGATCGTGTTCGTCGATCTGCGTCAGCGCCTGGTCCAGCAGGGCAGTCTGCATCTGCTGCTCGGCCTGCCACCAGTCGTCGTCCCAGTCGGGCGCCTGCGCAGCACCTGAGGCGGCCAGCCAGTTCTCGACGCCGGCCACGCTCATCTCGGCAAAGCCGATGCCGGCGATATAGGCTTCGGCATCGTTGATCTCGGCGGCGGTCAGCTTGCGGCCGACGGCGGAAAACCACGGCAGGCTGCCGACCAGTTTCGCCAGCCGCGCCACCGCGCGCAGGCTGCTGTGGTCGTCATCCTCATCCAGCGCCATGCCGCTCAGCGCATCGATGCTGTCCGCGCCGAAGATGTCGTCGGCATCTTCGTCGTCATTGGCGATCTCGACGATCTTGGTCACTTTCGCCATGCGCTAGACTCTCTACTAAAAGATATCAACGATTGCCGCGGCTTTCGCGCCACAGGCCCAGAACCTTCTGCACCGGCCGGTCCGAGAAGCTGAACAGCACGGCGTCCGACGAAGGGTCCGCATGATGACGATGCGGCACCCAGCTCGGAATCACGAAGGTGTCGCGCTTGCCCCAGTCGAAGCGCCTGGCCTCCGACCCCTCGCCCACCATGGTATGGCCGCTGCCTTCGACCACGCTGAACACGGTGGCATCGGAACAGCGATAGGCCGCGCCGCTGAAACCTTTCGGCAGCAGCTGCATGTAGGTGCCGATGGTCGGCATCGCACTTTGGCCGGTGGCCGGATTGACATATTGCAGCTTCAGCCCGTGGCACGGATCCCATTCATCAGTTCGGCGCATGGTCTCCAGCGCCTCGCGCGTGCGGCTGTAGGGATAGTTGAAAACCGGCGAAGTCGGCGTGCGCACTTCGTGATCGACCGGCAGCAGCCCGGAGCCGTAACGCGCGAGCGCGTCTCCCGTGGGTCGTGCCAGCGGCTGGCTGTCTTCCGGCAGCCGCTCCATGAAGGAACAGTCGAGCGCCTGCACCAGCGGAATATCCAGGCCGTCCATCCACACCATCGGCCGGTCGCTGTCGTTGCCGTGATCATGCCAGGTCCAGCTTGGCGTGATGACGAAGTCGCCTTCGTGCATGATGGTCTTCTCGCCATCGACCGCCGTGTAGGCGCCGTCGCCTTCGACGATGAAGCGCAGCGCGGATTGCGTATGGCGATGCGCCGGCGCGACTTCGCCGGGCAGAATCAGCTGCAGGCCCGCATACAGCGAGGTGGTGATGCGCGACTGGCCCGGCATGCCGGGATTTTCCAGGATCAGCACGCGGCGCTCGGCTTCCTTCGCGGTGATCAGCCGGCCGGCTTCCATGATGTCGTCGCGCAGGTCGTCGTAGCGCCACAGCGCCGGCTGGCAGGCGCTTTTTGGCTGCGGGATCACCAGCGCATGCAGCACTTCCCACAGCGGCGCCAGCTTGCGGCTGCCGATCTTGTCGTAATAGGCCTTGCGCTGCTGCATCACAGCAGGATCGATGGCGGGGTGCTGCGTCATGGTTTCCTTCGTCCCGCCTATATTATCAGACGGTGGAGGAAACCCAATCCTGCCGAGGCGAACCGGTGCCGTCCGCACAAAAGAAAACGCCCGGTCGGGGGGCGAGCCGGGCGTTTTGCGCAATGAACTCTGCGCCATTGTGGCATCTGGAAGGGGGGGATCTTCCGATGCCGGCAACGGCAAGTCGCCGTCGCCATGACTGAGATATGGGTATCGGCTCGCAATTTGCCAAGAGGTGCGGCGCTGTCCGCCGCCCACATTTCCGTGAAGCGAAGCGCGGCATTTTGTCCGGCCTGCGGCAAGCCACTGGGATGCCACGAGAAAATTCAGACGCCAGCCGCAGCCATGCAGCCGGCGCAAATCTGGGCCGCGAAATTCGCAGCGTTTCAGGCCGGCGCGGCTTCCGGATTCATCAGGCGATAGCCCAGCCGCGGCTCCGTCAGCAGGTAGCGCGGCGCGTCCGGATCCTTCTCCAGCTTGCAGCGCACCTTGCGCGCCAGCACGCGCAACGCCTGGCGCATCTCGGCATTGTCGTTGCCCCAGAGCGTGACGGTCAGCTGCTTGGTGCCGACCGGCTGTCCGCTTTTCTGCGCCAGCATCTTCACGAAGCGCGCCTCCATCGGCGAAAGCCGCACCGGGCGGTCTTCCTTGCGCGTGTCGCCGGTCAGCGGATCGATCAGGAAAGGCCCGACCGTGACGATGGTGGTGCCGTTCTTGGCGGCGCTTTCCTGGGCGCGGCGCAATGCAGCGCGCACGCGCGCCAGCAATTCGCCGGCATCGAATGGCTTGGTGACGTAATCGTCGGCGCCCAGATCGAGCGCGCGGATTTTCGCATCGACCTCTTCCTGGCCCGACAGCACGATCACCGGCATGGCCGAGGTCTTGCGCAGCGTTTCCAGCACCTGGAAACCGCTGATGCCCGGCAGGCCGAGATCGAGCACGATCAGGTCGGCCTGTCCGGCCTGGTTCAGGCCGTCCTCGCCGCTGGGGGCTTCGATCACCTTGTAAGAGTCGGATTCCAGCGCGGCGCGCAGGGCCTGCCGCACTGGCATGGAATCTTCGATCAGCAGCAGACGGTGCCGTTCGGCATTCTGGTTCGACGTCAGGGTGTGCCTCCCTGCAATTCACTGCGCCCGGAACCGGGCCAAGAAACGCAGACCGCCGTTGGCGGCCTGCTCAAAACAGTAACGTAATTTTCCTGGGACGCCAGCGGTTTAGCGCGCCGGGCCCGATCTGCGCGGCGGGTCAGCATCAATTGCCGGATTTAATTGCGGTTTTCCGCGCCGGACAGCATGCCGTGCCGTTTGCCGATGTATGCGTTGGCTTGCGCGGGCCTGCGTTCAGGCGGGAATGCCGGCGCCGAGATCGAGGAAATGCTGCGACGCGCCGGCAAATTCCAGCGGCCGGGTCACATGCGAGCCGGTTTCCAGCATCGGCAGATGCGCGGCCAGGCCGATCAGCTGCATCGGGGCGGCGGGATCGTCGGGCAGGACCGGCAGCACGAAGGTTTCGACCTGGTGCGGCCGGCCGCTGTCGGGATGCTGGAACGGATGAAAGGCCAGCGCGCCGCAGGGCTGTGTCGCCGCGCCCCAGAGCAGGCGGCTGCGCGACGCACGCTGGTCGGGCTGCGCCAGCGCGATATGGTCGCGGCCCATCATGCGCAGGCCGGTGATGGTTTCGATCTCGGTGCCGGCGAGGCGGAAAATCATGCGCTGCGGACCGAAGGCGTCCAGCAGCACAAGCCGCGGCATCAGGCGTGCGATCGACACCAGATCCATGTCGCGCCGGTACGGCAGCAGACGCTCTCCACGCCAGCTTTGCCACGCCGACAGCAGATGCCGGCTGTCCGCCGACAGCAGGGCTTCGACATCGTCGCGACGTGCCTTGCCATGCGCCGCTTCCAGATTCTGCGGCGGTTGCGGCTGCGGCTGATATGCGCGACGCGGCAGGGTCATCGGCTACTGCACGCGCTGGCCGACCTGGATGTCGGGCCCGACCGGCGGCAGGCCGGCGCCGATATCGATGAAGCGCAGGCCTTCGCCCTCTGCGTAGGAGTCCGGCTCGACGCGGTCGGTCCGGCCGTCGGTCCTGATCAGCGGCGTGGCGCAGGCCAGCACCAGCGACGGCGTGGTCTCGCCATCGGCGCAGAGCGGCGCGGAGACCAGTTCGACCGGCAGCACGGCGTCGTTGGGCAGACGCAGCCAGTAATAGATGACGGCGGCGCAGGGCTGCGCCACTTCGGTGAACAGCAGTGCCGCGCGGCGCGCGCGGTTTTCCGGCTCGGTCAGATCGAGATAATTGCGGCCGGTCAGATCGGCGCCCAGCATCTCGCCCACCGTCGAGCCGGCAAAGCGGATCGGAATGGCGTCGCGGCCGCGGATCTCCAGCAGCAGGCAGCGCAGCAGCAGGTCGCCCAGCCGGTCGGCGTTCAGCACGCTGTGCTGCGGCACCAGCCCCATGCTGCGCCAGCCCGGGCCGCGCCAGCGATGCCATTCGGCAAAGAAGCGCCGGCTCGGCTCGGTGAGCGCGCTGGGCAGGGAGGCGACAAAATCCATGTACGGATCATACCGGAACGTTGTGAGCGCGCCCCGTTACGATTCAGTAATTGCCGGAAATAGCAGCGAAAATCAGAATTGATCAGTTTTTATACAACCTCAGGCGGTCAACCGGATGGTTGACTGTGACCTATGCCTGCGCCGGCGCTGTCACAAACCGCGGCCTTGACCTTCCCATGATGGGAGGCCCTATCTAGAGAGCAGCTTCAGGTTCCGTTTTGGAAAGTTCAGGTCATGTCGATCTCGCAAACGCTCGATCTCCCGGTCGCCGGGATGAGCTGTGCCTCCTGCGCCGGCCGGGTGGAAAAGGCGCTGCGCGCTTTGCCCGGCGTCGCCAGCGCCAGCGTCAATCTCGCCTCCGAAACCGCCCATGTGGTGTTCGACGGCGCAGCCGCCTCAAGTGCCGCCGTGCAGGCGGTGGAAAAAGCCGGCTACACCGTGCCGCAGGAGCGCTTTCATCTCGCCGTCGGCGGCATGAGCTGCGCCTCCTGCGTCGGCCGCGTCGAGACGGCGCTGCGATCGGTACCCGGTGTCGCCAGCGCCAGTGTCAATCTCGCCGGCGAAAGCGCCGAGGTGATCGCGCCGCGCGGCAGCGTCGATGCCGCCGTGCTGATCGCCGGCCTGCGCAAGGCGGGGTACGACGCGCGCCCTTTTGACGATGCCGCAACGGATGCTGCGCCGGCGGTGGCGCAGCGTGCCGAAGCGGCGGCGACGGCACGCAGGCGCGAACGCAATCTCGCGCTGCTGACTCTTCTTCTGGCGTTTCCGTTTGTCGGCGGCATGGTCGCCAGCCTGCTCGGTCATCACGAGCTGATGCTGTCGCCGCTGCTGCAGTTCCTGATCGCGACGCCGGTGCAGTTCCTGCTCGGCTGGCGCTTCTATCGCGCCGGCTGGAGCGCGCTGCGCGCCGGCACCGGCAACATGGATCTGCTGGTGGCGCTCGGCACCACGGCGGCCTGGGGCCTCAGCACCTGGCTGTGGATCGCCAGCATCCCGCATCTCGAACACGGACTGGTGCCGCATCTTTATTATGAAGGCTCGGTGGCGATCATCGCCTTCGTGCGGCTCGGCAAATGGCTGGAGGCGCGGGCGCGCGGCCAGACCGCAGCGGCTCTGCACGCATTGATGAAGCTGCGGCCGACGACGGCGCGGCGCCGGCGCCAGGATGGAACCGAGGAAACCGTCGAGACCGCGCTGTTGCAGCCGGGCGATGTGCTCAGCTTACGTGCCGGCGAGGCCTTCGCCGCCGACGGCATCGTCACCGAAGGCCATGGCAGCGTCGATGAGTCGATGCTGACGGGCGAATCCCTGCCGGTGGAAAAGCAGGCGGGCGATACCGTGCGCGCCGGTACGATCAACCGCGACGGATTGCTGGCCGTGCGCATCGAGGCGACGGCCGGCGAGACCATGCTGGCGCGCATCCTGCGCCTGGTGGAAAGCGCGCAGGCCAGCAAACCGCCGGTGCAGCAGCTGGTCGATCGTATCAGCAGCGTTTTCGTCCCTGTCGTAGTGTTCATTGCAATAGTGACCTTTGCGCTCACGCTGACGCTGGCGGGCGGCAATGTGGAAATGGCGCTGCTGCATGCCATCGCCGTGCTGGTGATCGCCTGTCCCTGCGCCCTCGGCCTCGCCACACCGGCCGCATTGATGGTCGGCACCGGCGTGGCGGCGAAGCACGGCATCCTGATCCGCGATGCGGGCGCGCTGGAACAGGCGCGCGATCTGCGGCTGGTCGCCTTCGACAAGACCGGCACGCTGACCGAAGGCCGGCCGGTCGTCGCGGCGCTGCATGCCGTGGATGGCGACGAGACTGCGCTGCTGCGCTTCGCCGCCGCCCTGCAGGCCGGATCGCAGCATCCGCTGGCCACGGCCATCCGTGCGCGCGCCGGCGATATCACGCTGCCGCCGGTGCGCGACTTCCGGGACTTCGCCGGTCGCGGTATCTGCGGCACGGTAGAAGACCGTCATCTGCTGCTCGGCAATGCGCGGCTGCTGCAGGAGCATGGCGTCGATGCCGCGCCGTTGCGCGCGCTGGCCGACGAACAGGCCGCCCAGGGCCGTACGGTGTCCTGGCTCGCCGATGACGCGACCAAAACCCTGCTCGGCCTGTTTGCGTTTGGCGACGAGCCCAAGCCGACCGCCGCCGCGGCGATTGCGCGGCTGCAGCAGATGGGCCTGCGCGTCGCCATGCTGTCGGGCGACAGCGCGGCGGCGGCCAGCGCGGTGGCGCAGCGGCTCGGCATCGACGAGGTGCGCGCCGGCCTGCTGCCGGAAGACAAGGCGAAGGTGCTGGCGGAGCTGAAGCAGGCGGCGGGCGGCGATGTCGCCATGGTCGGCGACGGCGTCAACGATGCGCCGGCGCTGGCGGCCAGCGATCTGGGCATCGCCATGGGTAGCGGCAGCGATGCGGCGATGCAGACCGCCGGCGTCACGCTGATGCGCGGCGATCCGCTGCTGGTCGCGGACGCCATCGGCATTGCACGCGCAACAGATGCGCGCATCCGTCAGAATCTCGGCTGGGCTTTCGTGTATAATGTCGTCGGTATTCCGCTCGCCGCCTTCGGCCTGCTCGACCCGGTGCTGGCCGGCGCCGCGATGGCGCTCAGTTCGGTGTCGGTGCTGACCAACGCATTGCTGCTGCGGCGCTGGCGGCCCGCTGCGGGCGCTCATCAGGAGGTGCAGCCATGAATATCGGCCAGGCCAGCAGCCAGTCCGGCGTCAGCGCCAAGATGATCCGCTATTACGAAAGCATCGGCCTGATGCCGGCGGCCGGCCGCAGCCAGGCGGGCTATCGCGTCTACAGCGAGCGCGAGGTGCATCTGCTGCGCTTCGTGCGCCGCGCCCGCGATCTTGGCTTCGCGCTGGAGGATATCCGCATGCTGCTGGGCCTGTGGCAGGACGATGCGCGGCCATCGGCAGCGGTGAAGGACATCGCGCTCAAGCATATCGGCGAGCTGACCCGCAAGATCGCCGAGCTGCAGGCGATGAAGCGCAGCCTGCAGCATCTGGCCGAAGCCTGCCATGGCGACGACCGCCCCGATTGCCCCATCCTCGACGACCTGAGTGGGCCGGGCCAGGGCGCGGGCGACGACGCCGACTGCTGCCACTGA
>JAEYSS010000042.1 GCA_023434425.1 Pseudomonadota bacterium
AAAACCACCCCCCCCCCGTCAAACCGCGGCGTTTTTTTTTACTTTAATGGGAAAGCGGCCTATGCAGCCTTGGCTGATTTCCGGCTGAAGCGTTGCCAGACGGCTACGCCAACCGCGATGGCGAGGCCGGCGAGATCGGTCAGTATGCCGCCGTAAATCAGCAGCAACGAGCCGACGAACAGGATCAGCCGCAGCGGCATCGTTATCCTGCCGAAATACCAGGATTGCAGGGCACCCGCGAGCAGGTAAACGCCGATGCAGGCGGTGGCGCCGTAATGCACGACCTGCACCCAGTCTCCCTGGGCCAGCAGGGCCGGGCTGTAGAAGAACATGAACGGCACGATGAAGGCGGCAAGACCGTACACAAAGGAGGTCACGGATGTCTTCATGGGATCGCTTCCCGCAATGGCGGCGCCCGCATAGCCGGCCAGCGCAACCGGCGGTGTGATCGCCGAAAGCACAGCGTAATAGAAGACGAACATGTGGGCGACCAGCGGCGAGATTCCCAGCTTAATCAGGCCGGGCGCCACCACCGAGGCTGCCACCGCATAGGCGGCCGTGGTCGGCATGCCCATTCCAAGAATGACCGCAATCGCCATGGCGAAAACGAGAGCAACGAACTGGCTCTCTCCGGCAATCGCCAGGATCATCGATGAAAAACGCAGCCCGATGCCCGTCAGGCCGATCACGCCCACGATGATGCCGGCGCAGGCACATACGGCGATCAACTGGATGGTACCCTTGGCGCCGAGATGCAGCGCATCGAAGACGGCACGCGCTCCCATGCGGGTATCCGGCAAGATCCAGCTGATGAACAGCGCGCTCGCCATGGCGAGGGTGCCTGACCGGATGACCGAATAGTTCATGACCAGACCGCCGATCAGGACGATCAGCGGGATGAACAGGAAGACACGGCGAAGCATCTCATCGATGCGGGGCAGCTCCGATCGGGGCAGTCCGCGCATGTTGAGACGCTTCGCTTCGTTATCGACCATGAAATAGACGGCGAGGAAATAGAGCAGCGACGGCATCACGGCCGCGATCATGATATCCGTGTAGGGAATGCGCGTAATCTCGGCCATGATGAAGGCGCCGGCCCCCATGACGGGCGGCATGATCTGACCGCCGGTTGAGGCGGCGGCCTCGATGGCGCCGGCACTACGTGCCGGGTATCCGACTTTCTTCATCATCGGAATGGTGAAAGTTCCCGTGGCGGCAACGTTGCCGGCGGAGGTCCCGTTGATCGTTCCCATCAACGCGCTCGACATGACAGCGACCTTGGCGGGACCGCCACGCGCTGTTCCAGCAAGGGAGAAGGAGAAGTTGACGAAATAGTCGCCGATTTTCGACGTCTGCAGGAAGCCGGCAAACGTGATGAAGAGAATGATATAGGTCGACGACACCGCGGTAGTCGGACCGAAGACGCCTTCCAGCGAGTAGATGAACGAGAACAGGTGATCGACGCGAATGCCCTTGTGATAGAGCACGCCAGGCATGATCGGGCCGGCCACGCAGTAGAGCAGGAACACCACCGAGATGATCGGCAGCGCCAGGCCCGCGGAGCGGCGGGTGATCTCCAGAATCAGCAGCGTGCCAATGATGCCGAAAACGACGTCCCATGTCGTTGGAGCGGCGCCGGCGCGGAACAGCAATCCGTCCAGATTGTCGAAAATATAGACGAAGCAGGCGACGCTTGCCGCGATTAGAATCCAGTCATACCAGATCACACCCGGGTGCTTCTGGTGCGAGGTGGCGGAGAAAATCATGAAGCCAAGTGAAATGCCGAAGGCGACATGGGCGGTCCGGAACAGCCAGGGATCGATCGGGAAGAGGTTCAGGACGTATAAGTGAAATAAGGTGAATGCCACGCAGCCCCAGAAGAACAGGAGGCTTTCCCATTTCCGCAACTGGCGCGAATTGCTGCCGATCTCCGCTTCTTCCTGGATTCGCTCAGCGGTGTGTGCCGCGTTGTCAGCGGCCGTGTTCTTTTCCGTCATTCCTGCCTCCGGCCTGGCGCGGCTCTTGCGGCCTCTGCCAGCTCAACCTACCCATTAACAAAACCCCCGCCCGTCGAATCGCGGGCGGGGGTTCTTTCTACCGTTACTGTCTGACAAGACGATTACTTCATCGTCTTCGGATTGAGCGTGATACCCTTCTCCTTGTAGTACTTCAGCGCGCCCGGATGGAACGGCAGGAAGGTGTTCTTCTCGGCATTCTTCGCGACGGTTTCCTTCGCCGCCGAATGGCCCTTCACCATGGCATCGTTGTTGTCGAGCACGGCCTTCACGATCTTGTAGGCGGTGTCGTCGTCAAGATCCTTGTGCGCAATGGCGAAGTTGTAGAGGCCGACCGTCTTGTGGTCTTGGGTCAGGGTCTTGTAGGTGCCCTTCGGGATCACCGACGGCGACAATTCCGGAATCTTTTCTGCCAGAGTCTTAAGTTCAGCATCGCTGAAGGTGATGAACTTGACCGGACGCTGCGCCTCGAGTTCCGAGTAAGCAGCGATCGGCACGCCGGCGGCAAAAGCAAAAACGTCCAGCAGGCCGTCGCCGAGCTGGCTCGCCATGTCAGAGGCGCCGCCATTGCGGATCGTCGGCTTGACGCCAAGCGCTTCAAACATCAGCGGGAAATAGGTACCCGGGGTACCGGCCTTCGGGCCGACGCCGACATTCTTGCCGTCCATCTGCTTGACCGAGGCAATGCCGGTCTTGTCCGTCGTTACGAAGTGGAACGGTGTGTCATACATGGGGAAAAGGGCGCGGACATTGTCGTACTTCTTGCCCTTGGCCCAACCGGTTCCGTTGTAGCCGTGCAACGCCACGCCCATGGTGACCATGCCAAGCTCGATCGTCTTGCTGTCGACCAGAAGCAGGTTCTGGTTCGGACCTTGGGTCTGCTGGGTCGAGACGTTGATGCCGGTCTTCTCGGTCAGCAGGGTTGCGACCACGCCGCCGTAGATGAAATACGTGCCACCGACCGAGGCGGTGCCGAGCGTGAGCGATTTGGGCTGTGCTGCGGCCAGATTCGCAGTGAAGGGAGCTGCCAGCAGCAAAGCGGTGGCGGCAAGCAGAGTCTTGAATCGGAATGGTGTCATTATCGTCTCCTCCCAGAGAACAGTTCGTTGACCCGCAGCGAGCTGCCACATTGGTTGTGTGGTCTGACCCGGTTGAGGCTGGCAGGATAGACGCTGGCTTCGTGTCCTGACCAGCAGATTTCGCCGCGCATCTGCGATTTGCCGCAGTGCACCCGCGTCGGGCTGGCAATTGTCGAGGCAATGCCTATATCTTGCATTTGACGGCAGCTTCCGCAGGAGTGACAAATGGGCGGCGAAGGCCGGGTGCCGGCAAAATCGTCGACCAAGGAGGTCGAGGCGTTTCTGCGCCAGGCGGCTTTGGCCCCCAGGGCCACGCCTGCTGCCACCGGTCGCGGCCGACTGGTATTTGCCATGGATGCCACCGCCAGCCGTCGCGCCACCTGGGATGAGGCGCAGCGCATCCAGGCCGACATGTTCCGCACCACGGCTTCGCTCGGCGGGCTTGACATCCAGCTCGTCTTCTTTCGCGGTCTCGGCGAGTGCAAGGCCTCGGGCTGGGTTTCGGAAGCCAATCTCATGTTGCGCCTGATGCGGCAGGTCGAATGCGTCGGTGGTCATACCCAGATCGAGCGTGTCCTGAAGCACACGATGGCCGAAGCGCGCGAAGACAAGGTCAATGCGCTGGTGTATGTCGGCGACTGCCTGGAAGAAAATCCGGACGACGTTGCGATGCGTGCCGGCGAGCTGGCCCTGCTCGGCGTGCCGATCTTTGCGTTCCAGGAGGGGGAGGAATCGCGGGCAAAGGCCTGCTTCCAGGACATGGCCCGCCTGACCCGCGGCGCCTATTGCAGCTTCGATGCCTCCAGCGCGGCCACGCTGCGCGAATTGCTGTCGGCCGTGGCGGTCTATGCGGCGGGTGGATATCGCGCGCTGGAGAATTTCGCTGCCGGATCCGGTCGCGAGGTCCGCGCCCTGATCGGCCAGATGCGATAGCGCCAATGGCTGCTTTTTTCGCACTGGGCATCGTCGGCCTGATCCTGCTGCTCCTGGGGGCGCGCGGCATTCTCAATGCCGATCCGAAATTCCTCGCCAGGATTCTCAAGATTTCAGCTGCCGTCATCTGCGGTGGACTGGCCGTCTTCTTTCTCGTTCGTGGCCGTTTCGATATGGCGCTGATGCTTGGAGCGGTGGCGGCCGCCTCTCTGGGCTATCTGCCCCGCGGCCTGCTGCCCTTCAATCTTGGCAGTCTTTTCGGAGGGCGCGGTCTTGGCGGCGGCTGGCAGCGCGCGTGCACCGGCAACGAAGACCTTGACGGCCGCAGCGGCGGCAGCGGCCAGCAATCCAGCGTCGAGACCGCATGGCTGCGCATGCAGCTCAATCACGCGACCGGTCGCATGGATGGCGATGTTCTGCAGGGGCGCCATGCCGGCCGGCGATTGTCGTCGCTCAGTTTTGAAGAGCTGATTCTGCTGTTGCGCGATTGCCAGGGCCATGACAATCAGGCCGCCGCCCTGCTGGAGGCCTATCTGGACCGCAGCATCGGCGAAGACTGGCGCGAGCGCGCGACGCAGGGTGATGCCGGGGAGGCCGCGTCGTCGGCTGACAACGGCGCCATGACGCGCGAGCAGGCCTGGGATGTGCTTGGTCTGCAGCCCGGTGCGCCGGATGTCGAGATACGCGCCGCGCATCGGCGATTGATGAAGAAATTCCATCCGGATCAGGGCGGCTCGACGTACCTCGCCGCGCAGATCAATCGAGCCAAAGACCTGCTGCTCGGCGAGTAACGGTGCACCAGCCAGGCAGTGAAGCTTGGCCGTCCCTGCACATTTTTGCCACGATTGCGGAACACCTCCGGCCGTCAACGGGTTGTCCGGCCATCACCGGATAACGCGAGCGAGGCTGTGATGGCGACGAGACTTTTTACCTGTGCATCTGCCGTCGCAATTGCAGTGGCCTTTTTCTCTGCTGATCTCGAAGCAAAAAGCGGTGGCGGTGGTGGCGCCGCCGGAGCTGCTGCAGGCGCGGCAGGTGCCGCAGCCGGCGCAGCGGCCGGTGCCGCCGCGGGCG
>JAEYSS010000180.1 GCA_023434425.1 Pseudomonadota bacterium
GTCATGCTGACCGACAGCGCGGTGTTGCCGCGCCCCATATGGGTGATCAGGTTCGACAGGTTGCCGCCAGGACAGGCGCCGACGATGATCATGCCCAGCGCCACGCTGGGTTGCGGCTGGATGATCATGGTCATGGCCCATGTCATCGCCGGCAGCAGCAGGGTCTGCGCGACCAGGCCGGTCAGCGGCGCCAGCGGCCGGCGCAGCACATCGGCGAAGTCACGCACCCGCAGGTCGAGCGCGACGCCGAACATGATCAGGGCCAGCACCAGTCCGAGAATCGACTGGCCGGTTGAATCGATGTGGATCAGCACGGCGTCGATGGACGCATCGGCCATGGTTTTCTCCCGGGCTGCCCTGTCCGACCCTGTTGTTTCGGCCGGTTCGCCGGGGCATTCTGCGGCAGAAACAGGCGCCAGACGATAGCCGGCGACGACGGCGGCTGTTCAATGTGCCGAAAAAAGCCCGGACCGGGCCGGCCAACGCGACATGGCGCAGGATGCGGGAGCGGCAGAACCTCGGCAACGGCGTAACCCGGGAGGGAACAGCCATGATCCGCGTGATGTTCGACAGCAATGCCTATGACCAGATCCTGCAGCATGGCGATGCCGGGCGGATCGAGGCAGAGATGTTCAGCGTCATCACGACGACGGCGCAGGAAGACGAGTTGCGCCAGATCGCCGAGCCGGTGCGGCGTGCGGCGCTGCTGGACATCTTTCACAGTCTGCATGCCGCCACAGCCGAGGTTGCGGCAGAGTGGGCCGCCTCGCGTGACAACCTGATCGGCACGGCAGCCACAGAGCATTGCGACCTGCTGGTGACGGACGACAGGGATTTACGCGAGACGCTGGCAGTTCAGGCACCGCGGCTGCGCGTGCTGACTTACGACGATTTTCGCAAAGAGTTTCTGACCTGACGAATAAAGCCCCTCCCTCTCCCGCTTGCGGGAGAGGGTCGGGGTGAGGGTGTCTCTTTTTTACCTGCTGTCTTACGACATCGGCCGCTGCGGCACCGGCTGCGGCGGCGTCTTGAGCAAGGCCGCAAGGCAGTCGCTGTCGTCGATGGTCTGACCGCGCACGCGGCTCAACACCTGCGCATGGCTGACGCGCATGCGGCTGGCCGAGTCATCGGGATAGAGAAACAGCAGCAGGGTGCAGCGCGGCGCCTCGGCCTGGTATTGCCAGACCTCGCCCGGCGGTTCACGGCGCAGGGTGGTGGGCGCACCGAACAGCACGCGGGCCTCGGCGGCGGTCTTGCGCACCACATCGGCACTGACCGGGCGGCGCGGCGGTTCGTCGGGTTTTTGATGCACCAGCGACAGGTCGAGCTCTTCGCCCGGCAGAACGCCGGTGGTGGTCGGCGCCTGTCGCGCGCCGCAGGCGGCGAGCACGATCGGCAAAGCGAGGACAAAAAGAATGCGCGGCGTTTTCACGCCGCGCAGCTTAGACGTACGTTATGTGCAGAACAACTATTCGCCAGTTATTCTGCCGCAGCCGGCGACGACAGGCGGCCACCCGACGCGACGGTCTGCACCGTGCCGGAAATCTCGCCACCGCATTCGATCTCGATCTGGCCATAGGCGATCTCGCCCGACACCTTGCCCGAACCACGGATCAGCAGGCGGCCGCGTACGCTGAGGCGGCCTTCGAACCGGCCGCGGATCTCGGCCTCTTCCACTTCGGCCGAGCCCTTGAACTGGCCGGTCTCGGTGATTTCGACAAAGCGGCTCTCGGTCAGCTGGGCTTCGACACGGCCTTCCACCACGACACGGTCGCAGGCGGTGATCTGGCCGCTCAGGCTGATTTCGCGGCCGATCAGCAGCACCTTCGGTTCGGCATGGTTGTCGGAGCGCGCAGGCGTGGCGGGCGCGGCGCCGGCCGTCGCCTGCACCAGGGCCTTGGGCGCCAGATCCATCGGACGCTTGGCGATCTCGGGGCGGAAGGTCGGGGTCGGCGGATTCGTATCGGACATGGCGGCGGCTCCTGCGGTTGAAACGGGGGCAGTGGCGGGAAGAACGGGTTTGCCGACGCTGCGCAGATGACTCGGCAGCGGCGGCAGGTCTTCATCACCCGCCCTGGTCGGCGACGGATCGGCCTGTTTTGGCTCTATCGGTTTCAGCTCGGCCTGGACCGGAGGTGCAGGCGGCATCATCGCGGCACTGTCGGTGCTCGGCTTCTTGCGACCAAACATAGGCGGTCTCCTCTGATCCCCTAAATGCACTGCCCGACACTCAACCCGCAATGCCGGAATTTCAGGTCAGCCCGTGGCCCGCAACCGTTTGTAGACATGGACCATGAAAGCGGTTGCCACAATCGGGACGAGAAAATTTACGAGCGGAATGGTTAACAGAAGGACAATAAGCACGCCGCAGAGCCAGACATCGCCCCGACGACGACGACGCAGCAGATTGGCCTCACTGCGTGGCTGATAGCGGAAAGCCACGGCCTCGAAATATTCCCGCCCGACCAGATAGCCGTTCACCAGCAGCGAAAGACCGTACAGCAGCGGCGGGAAGAACAGCAGGATGGCATACAGCGGCAGCAGCAGGATATTGACCGCAAGAACGATGCCGAGGAAACGCAGTGCGCTCCACACGGCCGGCACGGTCGCGAGCGGCCGGCCGGATGCCTCGCCGGGGTAGTAGCGCCGCTCGACCGCATCGGCGATATCGTCCAGAAAAAGCCCGATTGCCGCCGTCATCACGGCAGGAAACAGCAGCATCAGGCCGAGCAGAATACCGAGGCTGGACAGGGCCGCGATGGTCCAGTCGAGCCAGGCATAGCCGGTTTCGGGCACCACCAGCAGGCCGGCCCACAGACCGGCGCCCAGCAGCACGAAGACAACGGAGCTGATCAGCAGCGATTTCACCAGCACGCCGCGGAAAGCGGGATCCGGCAGCTGCGCCAGCGCGCGACGGAAGGCGGCGGCGATCATGCGGTGCCTTCGCCCAAACTTCCCGAGCGCGGATCGATGGGCACTCGCTCGCTGAGGCCGAAATCCGCTTCGAGCAAGGCCGAAAATGCCAGCAGTTCGGCCTCGCCGCGCGGTCGCGCCACGATCTGCAATCCCACGGGGAGTCCGCTTTTGGTGAAGCCGCAGGGAATGGAAATCGCCGGCGTTCCGGTAATCGTGATGGCGAAGGTCAGCACCAGCCAGGAGATATACGTGTCGAATTTGCGGCCGGCGACCTCTTCCAGATAGCGCAGGCGATGATCGAAGGGCGGCGCCACGCAGGTCGGCAGGACCAGGAAATCGTTCTTCTCGAAGAAAGCCGCGACGCGATTGTAGATCAGGCCCTGCATACGCAACGCGGCGGCCTTCTCTTCGCCGGTGAGCTTGAGCCCCTTTTCGGCGTTCCAGATCACTTCCGGCTTCACCAGATCGGTCTTGTCCTTGATTTTCGGCCAGACCGTGACGGCGAAATTGGCGGCGCGCAGAACCTGAAAACACTCTTCCGCCCCACTGAAATCGGGTACATCCTCGCTCACCGCCGCACCCAGCCTGGCAATGCGCTTCACGGCCGCTTCGCAGATGGCGAGCACTTCGGCATCGACCGGCGACAGACCAAGGTCGGGCGACCACCCGATGCGACAGCCACTAGCAAAGCGACTCGGCAGCCGGCCAGTGACCATGGCGTGGTCGACAGCGGAAACGTAGCTGTTGTCAGGTGCGGGAATGCTGAGCGGATCGCGCGGCTCGAAGCCGCTCATGGCGTCCAGCATCAGCGCGCAGTCGCCGACGTTGCGCGCCATCGGGCCATAAACAGATAATGGATCGAAGGGCAGCGCGCGCGGGCCGAAGGCGACGCGGCCGGGTGACGGGCGCAGGCCCACCACGCCGGTGAAACTGGCGGGAATGCGTAAACTCCCGCCGAGATCGGAGCCATCGGCGAGCCAGACCTCGCCCGCCGCGAGACAGGCTGCCGCGCCGCCGGACGATCCTGCCGGCGTGGTGGCCGTGTTCCAGGGATTGGTGGTGGTGCCGAACACGTCGTTGAAGGTCTGCGACCCGGCGCCGAATTCCGGCGTGTTCGACTTGGCGACGATCAGGGCGCCGTTGCTTTCCAGCCGCTCGACCGACCAGCCGGACTTTGTCGGTACATGATCGGCGAAGACGCGGCTGCCCTGGGTGGAGCGCACGCCGGCCACATCGACCAGATCCTTGGTGGCGATCGGCAGGCCGTAGAGATACCCCGGCGGCGCCGGGTCGGGCGGGGCCAGCTTTTCCGCCATGGCCCGGGCGCGGTCGAGGCAGAGCGTCGGCAGAGCGTTGATTTTGGGTTCGACCTCGGCAATGCGCCGGGCGGCGGCATCGATCAGTTCCGCCGGCGTCACCTCGCGGGCCTGCAGGGCGGCCACGGCCTGGCGGGCGGTCATCTTGATCAACGCGTCCATATTTGCCTTCCTTCTGTCGAACCGGTAGAGAGTAACGAGAATCATCCGCTCCGGGAAAGCATCCTATGTCCAAGCCCCGCAATAACGTGCTCGCCATCGGCAATGCCATCGTCGACGTGCTGGCCCGTGTCGACAACGCCTTCCTCGACGAGCACGGCATGCCCAAGGGCGGCATGACCCTGATCGACGGCGGCCGTGCCGAGCAGCTGTATGGCGCCATGGGGGAGACCACGGAAGTGTCCGGCGGCTCGGCGGCGAATACCGCGGCCGGCATCGCCGCCCTCGGCGGCAGGGTGCAGTTCATCGGCCGGGTGCGCAACGATGCGCTGGGCGAGGTCTTCGCCCGCGACATCAAGGCGCTCGGTGTCCAGTATGACACCGCCCCGGCAACCGACGGGCCCTCGACGGCGCGCTGCATGATCATGGTGACGCCGGACGGGCAGCGCACCATGAACACCTATCTGGGCGCCTCGATCGACCTGACGCCGGACGATATCGAGGCAGGCGCCGTATCGGCCGCCGAGATCACCTATCTGGAAGGCTATCTCTGGGACCAGCCGATGGCCAAGGAAGGCATGCGCAAGGCGATGCGGCTGGCGCATGATGCCGGCCGCAAGGTGGCGATGTCGCTGTCGGACAGCTTCTGCGTCGACCGCCACCGCGACGAATTCCAGCATCTGGTGGAACACCATATCGATATCCTGTTCGCCAACGAGGCGGAGATCACCGCGCTGTATCAGGTGCAGGATTTCGACTCTGCGCTGCAGCATGTGCGCCATCACGTGGACATCGCCGCGCTGACGCGTTCGGAAAAGGGCTCGGTGATTCTCGCCGGCGAGGAAGTGCATATCATCGACGCGGTCAAGGGCGTGAGCGTGATCGACACCACCGGCGCCGGCGATCTCTACGCGGCCGGATTCCTCTATGGCTTCACGCATGATTTCGATCTGCATGCCGCCGGCCGGCTCGGCTCGCTCTGCGCCGCCGAAGTGATCAGCCATATCGGCCCGCGGCCGCAGGCCCCGCTCAAGCCCTTCGTGGCGGAAGCCCAGAAGGCTTAATCAGAACGGCTTGTCGACGGCGGCGATGAGCACATGGCGCTCGTCCAGCCGCACCGAGACGCTGTAGGCGGAGACGATGGCATGCCCCGCGCTGGGCAGCATGCTGCGGTTTTGCGCGACATTCACGCGCATCACCACATCGTTGCGCGCCATCGCATTCAGCACCGTGACGGGGCGACCGTCCTTGAGTTTGCAGGTCACGCCCAACCCGCCATCGAACCAGTAGACCTCGAAGGGTTTCACCACGTCGAAGGACGTACCGTCGGCGAAGTCCATCGTGAAGCCGGGGCCCGAGACCAGCACGATCCAGCGCGAGACATTCGGGAAAGTCGAGAACGGCCCGTCGCGCTCGATCGTCGCGCGGCTGACGCGCCAGCGGAAATTCGAGGTATTGGCCTCCGGCGGATCGACCGCGATCTGATAGGTCGTGCCGCCGCCATTCTTCCACGGTTCGGCATCCAGCGAGGCGAGCGAGATCAGCCGGTTGGTTTCCACCGCGCCGGGTTTCTCGTTTGCCAGCTGCCGGCTGCGGCCGGAAAACAGACTGCCTAGTTGATCTTTGTCAGAGCCCATTTGAACACCAGCGGTTCGGCGCCAGCCGAACCGGCCATCACGATCTGTTGCGTCCGGCGCAAGTCCCCGCCGATGCCAAGATATACACTGTCTTCCAAACGTACCACGCCCCCCATGCCGCGCCAGCGCCAGCCCTGGCCGCTGGCGGTTTTCAGGATCACGGTATCGCCGCTGCCGAGCAGCGACGCATGCATGCCCGGATGCAGATGCAGCCGCAGCACGGCCTCCACCGGCATGCCACCACCCTCAGAGACTATGTCCTCGCCACGCAGATCCTCGCCGCCGGCCGAGAGATACAGCCGCCGGCGATAGATCCGGTTGCAGGCGGCACGCCAGCCGTCATGCTCCGCCTCGAACCAGATCGCGCCATCCTGCTCGTTGCGCGAGACGGAGACCATGGCGTTGGCAGACGGTTCGCTGCCGCCAAGGCAGAGCGTGGAATGCGCCGCCACGCCACTGAGCGCCGCAGCCCAGTTGCCGCCCATCCGGCGCGAGGCGCCGCAGTTGACGATCAGCCGATCCTTGCCATGGCTGAATTCAAACGCCAGCAGGCCGGAATGCGGCTTGACGTTGGCACCGCGCGCCGGCTGTGCCGCCGCATCGAGCAGCAGCAGCGCGCGCTTGGCGGCGGCGCGTTCGAAGCCGCTATGGGTGGCCGAGGTGAGCGGCTTGCCCCTGGCATCGGAGAGTTCGAGCAGCAGGTCGATCTGCGCCGCATTCTCTTCCTCGCCGCCATGAAACAGCGCCAGCCCGCCATCGCCATGACGCAGGCCGCGCAGCATCGGGGCCATGCGGTCGAGATAGGGCTGCAGCAGCGCCGCGCGTTCGGGATCGACCGCCTGCAGGAAACGCCACAAGGCAACCAGGTCGCGCAGCATGCGGTAGAGCAGCGAGGGATTGCGCGACACATGGCCGCCATCGGCCAGCACCTGCGTATCGAGCGCGGCACAGAGCGCCTGGATCGCTGTCTTGTCCTGCGCCTGGCCCAGCGCTTCGGCGCCATAAACGGAGCCCAGTGTGGCATCGAAACGCGGCCAGCCGGCCGGCGCCGTGGCGCTGGCGCGCTTCAGATACGCGGCATGGCGCGCGATACTGAGCAGGAAATCATGGCCGAAGGCATCGTCGGCGCCATCGAGCAGAAAGTGCGAGGCCAGCAGCCATTGCGCCAGCCGGCGGCCGGCAATGGCGGGCTGCCAGGGCAGGCCGCGGATCGACTGCGCATGCCGGGCGATCCAGTCGGCCACCAGGCTGCGCGCCATGCGCCGCGCCATGTCGCCGCCCTGGGTGGTGAAATCGCGCAGCCAGACAAAACCATGCAGGCCGGCGGCCCAGGCGGCATGGCTGGCGGCATCGAGGCCGGCCTCGGCCGGCGTAATCGACCAGGGCGCGGCATGCGGCGAAACGACTTCGGCGCCGGCAAACACAAACCGCCCCTGGAACAGGCGGTCGGCATTGCCGACCGTGCCGGTCCAGGGATCCTCGGGCAGAACGGGAAGTTCGAGTGGCGCCTTGCGCGGCAGCGTCAGCGCGTAAAGCCGCGTGCCATACCAGACCGCCGCCAGGCGGCGCACCAGTTTACGACCAGCGGAATCCTGCAGCGAGGCCGCAGTCACGTCATCTCACTTCAATGCTTTGGCGCGCACTCGCGCGATATTGTCGGCATAGGCCGACGGGCCACCCTGGAAGGTCGCGGTGCCGGCCACCAGCACATCGGCACCGGCATCGACCGCCAGCTGCGCGGTTTCGGCATTGATGCCGCCATCGACTTCGAGATCGATGGCGCGGCCCGAGGCGTCAATCGCCTTGCGCAGCACGCGGATCTTGTCGAGCTGCGTATGGATGAACTTCTGGCCACCGAAGCCCGGATTGACGCTCATCACCAGCACAAGATCGACCATGTCGAGCACTGACAGCGCGGCTTCGACTGGAGTACCCGGATTGAGCGACAGGCCGGCCTTCTTGCCGAGCGAGCGAATGAGCTGCAGCGTGCGATGCACATGCGGGCCGGCTTCGGGATGCACGGTGATGATATCGGCGCCGGCCTCGGCGAATTGCGGGATGAAGGCATCGACCGGCGAGATCATCAGATGCACGTCGAAGGGCCGGATCGTGTGCTTGCGCAATGCCGCCACCACGCCCGGACCGATGGTGAGGTTCGGCACGAAATGACCGTCCATCACGTCGATATGGATGTAATCGGCGCCGGCCTTGCTGATGGCGGCGACCTCGGCACCCAGCTGGGCGAAGTCGGCCGAAAGGATCGAGGGGGCGATTCGGGTGGCTTGCTGCGGCATGGCGCAGGCTTAGCAAATTTGGCCGCGCAGGCCAAGCAAGCGAAGGCGCGGCATTCGGTCACGAAATGCGGCGAATCCGGGGTTTTTTACCCTCGACTCGCCCTCTGCCTCGACGGCCGGAGGCGCGGAGGCTAGAAGAAGCGCCATGTCCGACGCTTCCGCCTTTCCCGTCACGCCCGGCCCGGCTTCCGCGCGCCGCGTGGCCGCCAATCTGGTCGACATGGTTCTGGGCAAGGGCCGCGCGCTGGACGATGCCATGGCCGACCCGAAATCCGGCTTCCGCGACCTGAGCGACCGCGATCGCGGCTTCGTGCGCCGCCTCGCCGCCACCTGCTTGCGCCGGCGCGGCCAGATCGATGGCGTGTTGCGCAAATTCCTCACGCTCTGGCCCAAGGGGCTGCCGCGCGAGGCGATGCGGCTGGGTGCGGCCGAACTGCTGTTCCTCGGCGCGCCGGCGCATGCCGCGGTGGGCGAAGCCGTCAACCTGATGCATCCCGAGCAGAAGAAACCGCGCGGCCTGATCAATGCCGTGCTGCGCAAGGTGAGCACCGAAGGTGCCGCCATCGTCGCCGAGCAGGATGCGGCGAAGGCCAACACGCCGGACTGGCTGTGGCAGAGCTGGGTGAATTTCTACGGCGAGGATATGGCTCGGGATATCGCCATGGCGCATCTGCAGGAAGCGCCGCTGGATATCAGCCTGAAAGATGACGCTGCCGCAGAAGACTGGGCGGAAAAGCTGCAGGCCGAAATCCTGCCGACCGGCGGCCTGCGCCGCATGGCCGGCGGCGCAGTGGAAAGCCTGCCCGGATTCGAGGACGGGGCCTGGTGGGTGCAGGATGTCGCCGCCTCGCTGCCGGTGAAGCTGCTGGGTGATATTGCCGGCAAACGCGTGGCCGATCTCTGCGCCGCGCCGGGCGGCAAGACGATCCAGCTGGCCGCAGCCGGCGCCAGCGTCATGGCAGTGGACCGTTCCGACCCGCGACTGAAACGCCTGAAAGAGAATCTGAAGCGCCTGGGCTTCAAGGTCGACGTCAGAACCGCCGAGATCGAACAGTGGCAGCCGGGCGAAAGTTTCGATGCCATCCTGCTGGATGCACCCTGCACGGCGACCGGCACGATCCGTCGCCATCCTGACCTGCCTTACCTGAAAGACGAAACCGACGTGGCGAAGCTGGCCGACCTGCAGCGCCGACTGATGCAGGCGGCCTGGGCGATGCTGAAACCGGGCGGACAGATGGTCTACTGCGTCTGTTCGCTGCAGCCCGAGGAAGCCGAATACCAGATCCGCCATCTGCTGGCGCTGCCCGGCGCCGAGATCGTTCCCGCCGATGCCGGCAAGCTGCATCTGCCATCCGAAGCCGTGACGCATGAAGGCGCGTTGCGCACCCTGCCCTCCATGTGGTCGGGCCGTGGCGGCATGGACGGCTTCTTCGCGGTCCGCCTGCAGAAGGCTTAACGCCGCGCGGCGGCAGGTTTATTTCAGGACCCTGGGCAGCCAGGTGCTGATTTCGGGGATCAGCGTGATCAGCGCCAGCACGCCGATCTGCACCGCCAGCATCGGATAGAGTTCCTTGTTCAGCTCCTGCAGCCTGATCTTCGCCACCATGGCCGTGACGAACAGCAGGCCGCCGACCGGTGGCGTGATCATGCCGAGCGTGAGGTTGACGATCACGATGATGGCGAAATGCGTCGGATCGATGCCGAGCGCATAGGCCATCGGCGCCAGGATCGGCACCAGCACCATCACGCCGGGCAGCGGTTCGATAAAGATCCCAAACAAAAGCAGCAGGATGTTGACGGAAAGCAGGAAGGTGAACGGATCGAGGCCGAGGCTGCCGATCCACAGCGCGAGTCCCTGCGGCACTTTCAGCACGGTCAGCACCCAGGCGAAAGCCGAGCACATCGCCACGATCACCAGCACGGCTGCGGTCATGAAAGCAGAACGCGCCAGGATGCCGGGCAGCATGGCGATGGTGAGCGTACGGTAGACGAACAGGCCGCAGACCAGCGCATAAAACACCGCGATGACCGAGGCTTCGGTGGGCGTGAAGACACCGCCATGGATGCCGACCACGATGATCACCGGCAGCACCAGCGCCGGCAGCGCGCGCCATGTCGTCGCAACGATCGTGCGGAAATCCGGCGCCTCGCCCTCGCCCCGGAAATTGCGACGGCGGCTGGCCCAGAAGTTGTAGGCCATCAGCGAGCCGGAAATCAGCAGGCCAGGGACGATGCCGGCCATGAACAGGCTGACCACCGAAACATGCTGATCCTGCAGCGCATAGATGATCATGATGATGCTGGGCGGGATGATCGGCCCGACCACGGCGGTGGTGGCGGTCAGCGCGGCGGCATAGCCGGCCGGATAGCCCGACTTGCGCATCATGCGGATCAGGATCGAGCCCGGACCGGCGGCATCGGCCAGCGCCGATCCGCTGATGCCCGAGAAGAAGGTCAGCGTCAGGATGTTGGTGTAGCCGAGGCCGCCGCGGCGATGGCCGACGAACATGGCGGCGAAACGCAGCAGCACTTCCGCCAGCGCCCCGCCGGTCATCAATTCGGCGGCGAGCAGGAAGAAGGGCAGCGCCATCAGCGGGAAGGAGTCGACGCCGGTGAGCAGTTTTTGCGCCAGGCTGATCAGCGGCAGGCCATTGGCCAGCATCGCCGCGAAGCTCGCCATGCCAATCGAGAAAGCCACCGGCACGCCCAAGGCCAGCAGCAGGATGAGGGAGCCGAACAGGATCGCGGTGATCATACGGAGGCCGCCTGGTCGGGATCGAGATCGGCCGATTGTTCAAATTTCTTGTCGAAGATGAAGCCCTTCGCGACCGCCAGCAGATGCCAGACGGTCAGCGCGAAGCCGACGGGAATCGCGGCGGCGATGAAGCTGAACGGAATGTCGGTCACTGGCGTCGACTGAACGGATGTGCGGTCGACGAAATCGATGCCGACCAGCACCAGGGTCAGCGAGAAACCCAGCAGCAAGGCGACGATCAGCGCGCGCAGCAGGCGCGCGCGCGGCTCACCGAGGCTGGCCTGCAATGAGTCGATCGCCATATGGCCGCCGAGTCGCAGCACCGGACCGATGCCGAGATAGGTGAGCCAGATCATCAGGTAGCGGGCGACCTCTTCCGACCACAGGATCGAGTCTCCGGTGGTGTAACGCAGCACCACATTGGCGAACACGATCACCGACATGACGCCAAGCGCCAGGATCAGCACGAGGCGGTTGATCTGCAGGATGAAACGGTCGATCCGGGCCAGCATGACGAGGGCTTTCAGAATTGGTTCCGGCGGAAAACAGAAACGGGCGCGGCCTTTGGCACCGCGCCCGATCCTACGGTCAAATCACCGCTTACTTGAAGTTGCGGATGGCTTCGATCTTATCCTTGCCGAAGCGCTTGGCATATTCCTCGAAAGCCGGAGCCAGCGCGGCCTGGAAGGCGGCGGTATCCACCTTCTCGACCACATTCATGCCGGCGGCCTTCACATCGGCAACCGCCTTGGCTTCCACGCCATCGACCCAGGCGCGCATGTCCTTCGCGGCCACCTTGGCGGCCTCCTGCACGGCCTTCTTGTCGGCGTCATTCAGCTTGTCGAAGGTGCGCTTGGAAATCAGGATCAGTGCCGGCGAATAGACATGACGCGACAGCGTCAGGTGCTTCTGCACTTCCGGCAGCTTGGCGCTGACGATCACCGACATCGGGTTTTCCTGGCCGTCGATGGTGCCCTGCTGCAGGCCCTGGATCACTTCCGGCCAGGCCATCGGCGTCGGGCTGGCGCCCAGCGTGCGGAAGGCGGTCATGTGGACCGGGTTTTCCATGGTGCGCAGTTTCAGGCCCTTCATGTCGGCCGGCGTGTTCACCGCATGCTTGGAATTGGTCAGGTGGCGGAAGCCCTGCTCGCCCCAGGCCAGCGCGACCAGGCCCTTGGCCGGGAATTTGGCGAGGATTTCCTGGCCCGGCGCGCCATCCAGCGCGGCGCGCGCATGCGCGCTGTCTCGGAACAGGAAGGGGATATCCATGATGCCGGCTTCCGGCACGAAATTGATCACCGGACCCGACGAGGTGACGACCATTTCGAGATTGCCGAGCTGCAGGCTTTCGATGGTCTCGCGTTCGCCGCCCAGCGCGCTGGAGGGGAACTGCTCGACCTTGAAACGGCCTGGCGCCAGTTTCTGCAGGTTGTCATTGAAGGAATTCGCCGCGACGCCGTAATGCGAATTCGGCGCCAGCGCATAGGCGATCTTCAGGGTGGTCTGGGCGAGCGCAGAGCCGGCAAAGGCGGTGGTGATGGCAACGGCGGCGGCCGCCAGCGTAAGGGAATGGCGCATATCAGGTCTCTCCGGTGTTTCCTCGGGCGCAGGGTTTTTATCGCGCCTTGTGCGGAGAAAGTGCCGGTTCGTTTGTATGCTGTCAATCGCCTCCGCAAGGGAAGGCGTGGATGGCCGGGAGGAGTCCGGCCATGACAATTTCGGAAACATGCCAGACAGCAGATATTGCCGTGCCCGGCGTCGTGCCGGGAATCCGCGCCTTTCGATTTAATCCAGCAGGTCCTGCATCACCTTGTAGAGTTCGGCCCTGGCCTCGAAGCCGACGCCGGGGATCTGCGGCAGGGAAACGTAGCTGTCATTCACCGCGATGCCGTCGGCGAAACCGCCGAAAGGCTTGAA
>JAEYSS010000223.1 GCA_023434425.1 Pseudomonadota bacterium
CGACTCGGGCGGCAGCTGGGCCAGCAGGCGGTTCCAGGCCGCCGCCGCAGCCGCAGTATTGCCGGATTCGTAGGCCGAGCGGCCGACGAACCAGAGCGCCTGGGGGTGATCCGGCACCTGCTCCAGCACCTTGCCGAATTCCGCCGCCGCCTCGGCTGGCAGAGGGTCGCGACTGGTCACCGTCGCACCGGCCAGACTGAAAGCCAGGGCCAGGCGGGCATCGACCCGCCGGGGTGCAACCGCCACCGCCCGGCGCAAAGCCTCGCGGGCGGCATCCACCTCGCCCAGCACCTCGCGCGCACGCGCCAGTCGCAGCCAGCCATCGGCATCGTCGGGATTTGCCTGCAGTCGCTCCGCCAGCCGGTCGACCATGCCGCGCACCATGGCGTTGCGC
Source organism: Pseudomonadota bacterium (assembly GCA_023434425.1). Taxonomy (GTDB): domain Bacteria; phylum Pseudomonadota; class Alphaproteobacteria; order Ferrovibrionales; family Ferrovibrionaceae; genus Ferrovibrio. The sequence continues at coordinate 395 of JAEYSS010000223.1, forward strand.
TCCTCGACCGACATCTGCTGCGCCGCGTCCATCTGCTCGCGGCCCGGACCCGGCGTCGCCTGTACGGACGGTTTCGGTTCCGGCAACGCCTGGGTCAATGCAATCCCCAGCCGCGGTGCCAGTTCGCGCAGCCGCGCCTGCACGACATCGAGCCAGGGCGCATCGGCCGGGCTGTCGGCCGCCAGCGCATACCAGTCGTCATAGGCGCCGCGCGTGTCGCCCTCCTGCAGGCGCGCGAGGCCGAGATAATAGCGTGCGCCGGGATGCTGCGGATCGCGCTCCAGCACGGCGCGATAGTCACGCTGCGCGGCCGCGGTCACCGAGCCGTCGGCGGCCAGGGTCTGCGCTTCGGCGCGAAGCGCATAGCTCTCGGCGTCGTCGGGCTGCAATGCGATGGCGCGGTCCAGCGCGGGAACCGCCTCAGCCGCGCGGTCGATGGCCAGCAGCGAACGGCCGAGCAGCAGCCAGCCATCGGCGCGGTCCGGTTCGGCGGCAAGGCGGTCGCGCAACTGCGCGATCATGCGCTCGGTGTCGGCGCGAATCTGGGCCTCCTGGGTGGCACGCCGCTGCATCGCCGCCAGATCGACCTGCGTCGCCTCCGGCCGACCGATGCTGAGATAGATGCCGCCGCCCAGCACCGGCACCAGCAGCAAAACAGCGACGGCGCCGATCAGCACACTGCGTTGCGACGCAGCCGCCGTTTTGCCTTCGGCGGCTGCGTCAGCACGCAGCAGGCGGCGCTGGATTTCCAGTTTTGCCGCACCTGCTTCAGACTCGTTCAAACTGCCGCGCGCCAGTTCCTCGTCGATCTCGGCGAGCTGGGCGCGATAGACGGTGACGTCATGGGCTTTGCGGCTGGCATCAGCACGCCGGGCGCGCAACAGCGGCCAGAGCAGAAATCCCAGGCTGACGAGGGCAAGAATGACAAAGCCGAGCCAGATCACTTTCCGGCCTCGTCATCGCGAAGCAGGGCATCGAGCCGGCGCTGCTCCTGGGCATCGAGGGCGGCTGGCGCCGAAGCCGGCATCCTGCCCTGCCGGCGATAGAGCGCGAAGACAACCCCGCCACCGAGCAACAGCAGCAGGACCGGTCCAAACCACAGCAACAGGGTCCGGGCATTCAGGCGCGGCTTGAGCAGCACCCATTCGCCATAGCGCTGCACCAGAAAGTCCAGCACTGCCCTGTCGCTATCGCCGGCCACGACGCGTTCGCGCACGATGCGGCGCAAGTCGCGTGCCAGCGGCGCATTCGAATCTTCAATCGACTGGTTCTGACAGACCAGGCAGCGCAGTTCGCGCGACAGCTCCCGGGCCCGCGTCTCCTGCACCGGATCGGCGAGGCGATCCTCGATCTGCTGCGCCGTCACGGGGGCCGCCGCCAGCAGGAGCAGGATTGCGAGCAACCTCAGCATTTGACTTTGCTTTGGCGGCCGGCGGCAAGATCCTGCAACAGCGGGCGGATCTTGCTATCGAGATCGTGCTGCATCAGCGGGCCGACATGTTTGCAGACGATCTGGCCGTTGCCGTCGACGACAAACGTCTCCGGCACGCCATACACGCCCCAGTCGATGCCGACGCGGCCATTGCGGTCGGCGCCGGTGCGGGTGAAGGGATCGCCAAGCTGGTCAAGCCACTTCGCCACATCGGCCGGATCGTCCTTGTAGTTCAGGCCATGGATCGGCGCCAGATTGTCGCGCTTCAGCGCCATGAGCAGCGGATGCTCGACGCGGCAGGGCACACACCAGGAGGCAAACACATTCACCACGCTGGGCTGACCGGTCTTGAGGTCGGCGGTACTGAACCCCTGGCTGCGACCCTGCACCGGCGGCAGGGAAAATTCCGGCACCGGTTTGCCGATCAATGCCGATGGAATGTCGCGCGGATTGAGCGTCAGGCCGATGGCGAGGCCGATACCGATGATCACGAACAACGCCAGCGGAATCAGATAGGACAGCCGCATGGCGTCACTCCGCCGCCGCGGCTGCGTCGCTGCGTCGACGCGCCGGCGCACCCACACGCAGCCGGCGATCGGTCAGCGACAGGAAACCGCCCAGCGCCATGATCAGCGCGCCGAGCCAGATCCAGCTGACCAGCGGTTTCCAGTAGAGCCGCACCGCCCAGCCGCGCGCGCCATCGCCCTCGCCCACCACGGCATAGAGATCGCCGAGCAGCGAGGGCCGGATCGCAGCCTCGGTGGTTTCCATCGGCGGCTGCTGGTAGCGCCGCTGCGCCGGGCGCAGTTCGTCCACCACCTGGCCGCCTTCGAGAATTTCGAAACGTCCGCGCTGCGCGGTGTAGTTCGGACCCTTGTAGGGCTCCACGCCGAGGAAGCGGTATTGCACCGGCCCGACCTGCACGGTCTCGCCCGGCTTCATCACCTGCTGCACTTCGATCTGCCAGGTTTCGGAGACGGTGATCCCCATGACAAGCAGCGCAACACCAAGATGCGCCACGGTCATGCCCCAGGCGGCGCGCGGCAGATGGCGGGCGCGCGACAGCGTCTCGGCGGCCGGCGCGGCAAACAGCTTGATGCGCAGCGCCAATTCGCAGAGCGCGCCGATGCCGAGCCAGGCCGTCAGTCCCAGGCCCAGCAGCGCCATGAAGCTGCGCCCGTCGATCAGCCACAGACCCATCGCCAGTGCGATCAGCAGGGCGACGGCGGCCGGCAGCAGGCGGCGCAGGGCGACCGAGAGATCGCCACGCTTCCAGGCCAGCAGAGGGCCTATGGCCACGGCAGCGATCAGTGGCGCGGTCAATGGAATGAAGACGGCATTGAAATACTGCGGCCCCACCGAGACCTTGGCGCCGTTGATGGCATCGAGCGCGATCGGATACAGCGTGCCGAGCAGCACGGCGGCGCAGGCCACGGCGAGCAGCAGATTGTTCAGCACCAGCGCGCCTTCGCGGCTGAGCGGTGCGAAGACACCCACACCCTGAAGAACCGGCGCGCGGAAGGCATAGAGGGCAAGGCTGCCGCCCACCACCAGCACCAGAAACAGCAGGATGAAAACGCCACGCGTAGGGTCGGTGGCGAAGGCATGCACCGAGTTGATCACGCCCGAGCGCACTAGGAAGGTGCCGAGCAGGCTGAGCGAAAAGGTCAGGATGGCGAGCAGCACGGTCCAGCTTTTCAGCGTGTCGCGCTTTTCCACCACGATGGCGGAATGCAGCAACGCCGTGCCGGCAAGCCAGGGCATGAAGGAGGCATTCTCGACCGGATCCCAGAACCACCAGCCGCCCCAGCCGAGTTCGTAATAGGCCCACCAGGAGCCGAGTGCGATGCCGATGGTAAGAAAGCACCAGGCCGCCAGTGTCCAGGGCCGCACCCAGCGTGCCCAGGCCGGGTCGACGCGGCCTTCGATTAGGGCTGCGACGGCGAAAGAAAAGGCGACCGAGAAGCCGACATAGCCAAGATAGAGAAACGGCGGGTGGAACGCCAGGCCGGGATCCTGCAGCAGCGGGTTGAGGCCGCGGCCTTCGAGCGGGGCCGGCAGCAACCGCGTGAAAGGATTGGAGGTGAAGAGAATGAAGCTGAGAAAGCCGACGCCGATCAGGCCCTGGATGCCCAGCACGCGGGCTTTCAATGTCGCCGGCAGATTGCCGCCGAACACAGCAACGGCGGCGCCGAAGATCACGAGGATCAGGATCCAGAGCAGCAGCGAGCCTTCGTGATTGCCCCAAACGCCGCTGAACTTGTACAGCATCGGTTTCAGCGTGTGCGAATTCTCGGCCACGTTCAGCACCGAAAAATCCGAGGTCACATAGGCATATGTCAGGCAACCGAACGCAAACGCGACCAGCACGGCCTGACCGAGTGCAGCCTGCGGGCCGAGTGCGATCCAGCCCGGCATGCCGCGCGCAGCACCCACCAGCGGGAGCACGCCCTGAACCAGCGCCAGACAAAGCGCGAGGATCAGCGCGATATGACCCAGTTCCGGAATCATGAACCGGGTTTTACCAGCTTGGTATGGTCGCCGGGCTTCTCATGCCACTGGCCGGACTTCTTCAACGCCTCGGCCACTTCCGGCGGCATGTAGTTTTCGTCGTGCTTGGCCAGAACTTCAGTGGCGACGAAACGTCCCTCTGCATCCAGCCTGCCATTCACCACCACGCCCTGCCCTTCGCGGAACAGGTCGGGCAGGATGCCGGTGAAACGCACCGGAAGGGTGGCGCGCAGATCGGTGACGACGAAGTCGGTGATCAGGCCGTCTTTCTTCACGCTGCCCGCCTCGACCAGACCGCCAAGGCGAAATAAACGTCCCGCCGGCAGCTGCTTTTCAGCCACGTCCGAGGGCGAATGGAAAAAGACGAGATTGTCGTTGAAGGCGCTGAGCACCAGCGCGGCGGCAATGCCGAGACCGCTGACCAGGCCGAGGACAGCCAGCAGGCGTTTACGCTTGCGGGTCACGACGCATCCACTCCGTCACGACCGGCGTCGCGGCGCGCCTGGGCATGGTCGCGTTCGGCAGCCGTCAGCCCCAGCCGGCTCAGCAGCGCGAGGCCGAGCAGCGCAATCAGTGCGATGGCGAAGGCCGGCCAGATGAAGGCAGCATGGCCGCCCATGGCCAGGAAATCACCGAGCGATGCCCAGTACACGCGATAACCCTTTGTTTCCCTTGGCCCCTATGGCCGCAGCAGGTGGAAAATATATGCTTCCCGGCGGCGCGGCTAGCCGGCGCGGCGATCGGTCGCGGCAGCAAAGCGCAGAATGCGGGCCTGGCGTTTGAGGATTTCTGCCCGGACCCGTACGGTGAGCAGCCAGACATAATAGCCCTTGGCGCCCAGGGCGGTGATCAGCAGCGGCCAGAGAATGTCGGGATGGATCTTCGGCCCGTCCAGCGTCAGCACGCTGGCCGGCTGGTGCATGGTGTTCCACCAGTCCACGGAAAACTTGATAATCGGCACATTTATGGCGCCGACCAGTGCCAGGATGGCGGCAGCGCGGCCGGCGCGCCCCGGGTCGTCGAAGGCTTCCCAGAGGGCGATATAGCCAAGATAGAGGAAGAACAGGATCAGCATCGAGGTGAGGCGCGCATCCCACACCCACCAAGCGCCCCACATGGGCTTGCCCCAGAGCGATCCGGTGATCAGACAAATCAGCGTGAACGCCGCCCCCACCGGGGCCGAAGCCTTGGCCACCAGCTCGGCCACCGGGTGGCGCCAGATCAGCGCAGTCGCCGAGGCCACCGCCATCGCAGCATAAATGAACATACCCATCCAGGCCGCGGGCACGTGGATATACATGATGCGGACGGTTTCGCCCTGCTGGTAGTCCGGCGGCGACCAGAGCAGGCCCCAGCCCAGCCCGATGCCGAGGCCGAGCACGGCGACGCCTGCCGCCCAGGGGCGGATCGCCGCCATCAGGCGAAGGAAACGGGCAGGATTGGCAAGGGCGTGCAGCATCGGCTGACTATATAGGCTGCGGGCTATTCGAGAGCCAGCCTGACGGCGGCGGCGATGGCAAAGGGGGTCAGCGCCAGTGCGGCGGCCAGGAAGGCACCGAGCAGCAGCAGATGCGGCCCGGCAGACAGCCCATAGGCGGCAGCCTCCACCGCGCCGACACCGAAAATGAGAACCGGTATCACCAATGGAAGGGTCAGCAATGGCACCAGGACCGCACCGCGTTTCGCCCCCAGTGTGAGCGCTGCACCGATGGCGCCGATCAGGCTGAGTGACGGCGTGCCGAGCAGTAGTGCACCCAGCAATACCGGGATGGCCGATCCATCCATCTGCAGCAGGATCGCCAGCAGCGGCGCGATCAGGCTGAGCGGCAAACCCGTGGTGAGCCAGTGCGCCAGCGTCTTGGCCAGTGCGACCAGGCCGAGCGGCAACGGCGCCTGCGCCAGCAGATCGAGCGTGCCGTCTTCCTGATCGGTCTGAAACAGGCGGTCGAGCGACAGCATGGCGGCGAGCAGCGCGGCAACCCAGATCACGCCGGCAGCGATGCGCGCGAGGATCTGCGGTTCCGGGCCGATGCCGAGCGGAAACAGGCTGACCGCCAGCACGAAAAACAGCAGCGTGGTGAGCATCGCACCCTGGGCGCCGAAACCCAGCCGCAGATCGCGCACGACGATGGCGAGGAAGGCGCTCATGTCAGCGCGCCTTGCGGAAGATCGAGACGGCGCGCATCTGTCAGCGGTACGTCGACGTGGCTGGCAAGGATGATTATGCCGCCTTGCGCGCGATGCGC
>JAEYSS010000226.1 GCA_023434425.1 Pseudomonadota bacterium
CCGCCGCGCGTCGCCGTGTGGCAGGGCGAAACCAGCGGCCTGCTGTTCATGCGCGTGATCTCGACCGAAGCTTTGCAGGATGCACGCCTGACCACGCCGGATGGCCGCAAAATCCTGGCGCAGCGCGTCGGCGTGTCCGAAGCAGCGCCCGCCTCCGGCGAAAGCTGGGCGGGACGGCCGAGCGTGGGTGTTGGCGGCTCGGCCGGGTCGAGCGGCGGCTTCGGCACCGGCATCGGGCTGAGTTTCCCGCTCGGCGGTGGTGGAAGCGCGCGACCGTCCGGCCGGTCGACCCAGGTGGAATTCGCCCTCGAACCGGCCTTGCTCAGCGATTACCGCCGCCGCCCCGGCGCCTGGCTGCTGGAGCTCAATTTCGGCAGCCGGGTCGACAGCCTGCCGGCCCCGGCGCTGCCGTAAGAGCCCGGGCCTGCCGTAAATTGCTAGGAAAAACCTGCCCGGCCGGGCCGAGAAGCGCATCCGATCCTGGAATTATTACCGGAATACCAGCATTTTAACCATGGCACGGGGCTTGCTCTGATCTGGTCAGGAAGATCGCCAGATAAGGGATTGTCGTCATGGGTATTGCTCTGCTGTCGCTGCGCCAGGCCGAGAAGGTCGAACCCCAGCTCAAGGCCGCGATCAAGTCGGTGCCCCAGGCGCAGTCAGCCCTGGCGCAATCTGCCCTGGCCAAGGCAGCGCAGGCCCGCACCGAAGCCGCCATGGCCGCTGCCAGCAAGCCGAAGACGCTCGCCGAAGCCGGCCTCAGCGCCCGTGAACGCCTGGCCCTGCGTGAAGGCCCGGCCGAGGCCGTCGCCGCCGCGCTGAACGCCCGCCAGTATGTGCAGCAGATCGCCGCCAAGGATCGCGAGATGACGCGCGCACAGATGGTCTGGGCGCTCGGCCGCATCGAACCCAACGAGATCGACACCATGCTGCGGTCGCTCGCCAAGATGCGCGGCCGCTATGCGACGCTGGTGCTGGAATATGCGCAGACCGAACGCCCCATCGGCACGGTCGCGCTGGAAGAACTGCGCGGCCTTCGCGAACGCATCGAAGAATTCGAGCGCGGCCTGGAGACCATCAAGACGGCCATCCTGGAAGGCACCGCTGAGGTGGCGGGCGTGAAGGTCGCGCAGCTCTGATTTCCGGCGCCGGACGCTGCCGCCAAAGATCGCTGCCCGGAGATTCCTGATAGCCGGATAGTAACCTTCCGGCCGGCCGCCCGCCGCCTATGATACCGCCATGCTGTCCCGTTGCACTTTGCTCTTCGCTGCCACGCTCCTGCTCTGGCTGTCGCCACTGCAGCCGGCGCAGAGCGCAGATCTGCCGCCGCTGCACTATATCGCCGGCCGCTTTCCGCCCTATACGCAGGTCGATGGCAACGACAACCCGGTCGGTCCGACGGCCGCACTGATTGCGGCGCTGGCCGGCAAGATCGGCCGCCCGGCGCCGCTGGAGGTCGTGCCCTTCGCGCGGGCCATCACCGCCGCCGAGCATGAACCGAATACGCTGATCGCGCTGCTGGCGCCGACTGCAGACCGTGAAGCGAAATTCCAGTGGGTCTGCCCGGTGCTGGATTTCGACGTCGCCATTTTCCGCCGGCGCGAACGCGGCGATGTCGTTGCCGACGGGCTTGAGCAGCTGAAGCGCTGGCGCGTCGTCGGCGTCAACCGCGACGTGAAGACCGAGTATCTGCTGCGCAAGGGCATTCCGGTGCAGATCGCCGCCGATGAGGACGAGGCTGTGCGCCTGCTGCTGCACGGCCGCGTCGATGCGATGCCGGCTCATCCGGCCACGATGCAGATGCGGCTGCGCGAGGCCGGGCAGCGCAGCGACACGGTGGTGCAGATTCTGAAACTGCGGGATATCACCAGCCGGCTCTATCTCGCCTTCGGACCGCGCACCGCGCCGGATGTGGTGGAAGCTGTGCGGGATGCCTGTTATCGCATGATCGCCAGCGGCGAAACCCGGCAGCTGATGCAGCCGGTGATGCAGAACTAGCGCCGCGCGTCGAACGCCAGTCGAAGCGCCAGCGCGGCGAACACGCCGCCGAGCAGGCGGTTCTGCCAGCGCACGAAAGCCGGGCGCGCGGCGAGGAACGCGCCGAGCCGTCCGGCCGCCAGCACGATTGTGCCATTGACCACGCCGCCGGCGACATTCAGCACGCTGGCGAGGATCAGCGCCTGGGCGAGCGCCGTATCGGGATCGGGCTGCATGAATTGCGGGAACAGCGCGAGGAAGAACAGCGCCACTTTCGGATTGAGCATGTTGGTGAGCAGGCCCTGGCGGAACAGCGTCATCAGCGCGACGCGCGACGCGGTTCCGCCTTTCTCCGGCGCCTGGAAGCCGCCGGCACCGCGAAACGCCTGCACGGCGAGATACAGCAGATAGGCCGCACCGGCCCAGCGGATGATGTCGAACATCACCGGCGCCAGCAGCAGCACGCCGCTTAAGGACAGGCCGGCGATCACCGCGTGGAAGTAACAGCCCAGGCTGATGCCGGCGAGCGTGACGAAACCGGCGGTGCGGCCCTGCGCCACGCTGCGCGTCATCACCAGCAGCATGTCCGGACCCGGCGTGGCCGCCAGCGCGAAAGCGGCAGCCGTGAAGGTGAGCAGGGTGGCGAGGTCCATCATGGCGACAGGGTGCGCGTGATACCCGGCGGAATCAAGCGCAGCATTGTCACCGCGGCAATTCTGTCAAACCGTCATCCTCGGGCTTGTCCCGAGGATCCATCTGCGTGTTCCGATACGCGGATGGTTGGGATGGACCCTCGGGACAAGCCCGAGGGTGACGATACAATTTAAGCCAGCACGAAATCATACCGCGCGATCATCTGCTCGGTGTCGCCGGCGGTGTTCGTCAGCAGTCGCCTGTCGAAAATGCGGTCACGCGCATTGCTCGTGGCATCGTTAGGGAAATAGAGCTGCGTGGTGAGGATCTTGCCGCGCGGTGCCTGCAGTTTCACATGCAGATGCCGCGTGCGACCGGGATAGAGCGCCGGCAACACCGTGTCGAACTGCCAGCGGCCCTGAGAGTCGGTGAACTGGTGGCCGCGCAGACGAAAGCCGGAATTGTCGTAGCGGCCCTGCGCATCGGCCTGCCACAGATCGACCAGCACATCGGCGAGCGGACGGCAGGCGCGGTCGAACACGAGACCGCCGACCCGCAGCCGCGTGCCGTCCATGCCCGGTTCATACAGCGCGCTGCGCCGCGGCGAGTTCGGCGTGAAATACGGCCCCTCGGTCTGGGACGGCGTCGGGCTGTGGCTCTCGCCGCAGGCCGGAGTCGGGTCCAGCCCGGCCGGCTGGGCGAGGACATCTCCAGCCAGGGCGAATGGCAGAGCGGCCAGAAGCAGGTCGCGGCGCGTGGTCATGTGGAAACCCCCGGGTTGACTGGAGGAGTCTACGCCCGCCCGGCCCGATCCCTGCGCTCACAAGCCCGGGATTTGACCGTATCGGGGCGGTGAAGGCCAGGTTTGTGGCCGTTGTCACACCGGCGGGCGAGTTTCCCCTTGCCTGATCGAACGACCGTTCGTAAAGTAATCCCATGAGCAAGGGACAGCAGACTCGCGCCATTATCCTCACCGAGGCCCTCCGCGCCGCCAGCGTCGAAGGCTTCCAGGGGATTTCCATCGGCATGCTGGCCGACCGGCTCAACATGTCGAAATCCGGCCTGTTCGCGCATTTCGGCTCGAAGGAAGAGCTGGAAAAGGCCCTGCTGGACGAGGCCGCCCGCCGCTTCATGGAGGCCGTGTGGCAGCCGGCCATGAAAGCCCCGCGTGGCCGTCCGCGGATCGAGGTGCTGTTCCGCTCCTGGCTGGCCTGGAGCATCAATCACGAGGATCTGCCCGGCGGCTGCCTGTTCGTGGCGCTGGCCAGCGAGGTGGACGACAAGCCCGGCGCGGTGCGCGACCATCTGGCCGAGCTGCAGACCCAGTGGCAGGCGATGATGATGCGCAGCGCGCAGATCGCCATCCAGGAAGGTCATTTCCGCGCCGATCTCGATCCCCGCCAGTTCGCCTATGACCTGCAGGGCATCTTCCTGGCGATGAACTATTACCGCCGCCTGTTGCGCGACGGCACGGCCGTCCAGCGCGCCGAAGAGAGTTTCCGCAGCCTGATGGAGCGCGCCGCGGCCCTGCATTGAAGACCAGCACTGACAGGTTTTGACATCAGTCCGAGTTAGTCTGTTCGGTAATCCCCGGTCCGTCTCCCCGGACCCATACTGTAAAGAGAAGGCCTCCCCCCATGACCAGACTTGCCCGCTTTGCGCAGCAGACCCTTCTAAAAAAGCACGATCGTTCTGACGCGCTGCAGCACGCGCGGCAGCTGCGGCCGACCGGCGAACGCCCGGCCTGGCTGGGCGCCCCCGCCCTGCCGGCGCCCACCAAGGCCGAGCTCGGCTGGCTCGACGGCATCAGCACGCCGGCGGTTTTCGATGGCCTCGACCGGCCGTGGTGGCAGCAGCTTCTGCCCGCGCTCGGCGCTGCTTTCGCCACCTGGCGTCAGCGCACGCGCACGCGGCACGACCTGGCGCTGGTGGATGCGCGCAGCCTGCTGGATGCCGGGATCTCGCCGGGTGCCGCAGCTTTCGAAGCGGCGCAGCCTTTCTGGCAGGCGCCGATCGCGCTGCGCGATTATCCAGGCGACAAGACGCAAGCCTGAAGGCAGAATGCCCTGCGACCTGTGCCGCGCCGCACCGAGAGGTGGTCCGGCATGGTACAGGTTGATCCCTTCCTGCGCTCTCCCCTAGACTGCCGGTCCGACAATCCGACCGGCAGCATAAGCCGGCGCAGGGAGGACCGAGAGTATGCAGAAGGCTGCCGGCACTGACGGTGCCGACACCGGCGTTCGCGCCGAGACCGAGTCCGCCCTGACTGCCGGCGAAGTGTCACCCGCCGACCGCATGGTCGAGGAACTGGCCTACCGCATCCTGCCGGTCTGGCTGCAGGCGGCGTTCGGCACGCTGACCGTGCTGACGATGGTGCTGGTACTGAACCAGCAGTTCAACCTGCACCTCTTCAACATCACGCTGGTCGAGAACCGCTATCTCTTCCTGCTGGCGGCCGCGACCCTGCCGCTGGTCTTCCTCGCCTATCCCTGGCATCCGAGGGCGGCGCGCTCCGCCGCCTGGCTCGGCATCGACATCGTGCTGTGTGTCACCACGATGGCGGCGCTGTTCTGGTTCAGCTGGAAGGCCGAGACGATCCTCGGCGAAGGCTGGGAATTCTCCGCACCCGACATGGCGAAAATCCTCGGCGCCGTGCTGTGGGTTTTGATCCTGGAAGCTTTGCGCCGCACCGGCGGCACGGCGATCTTCATCATCGTCACCATCGTCTCGCTCTATCCGGTGGTGGCCGGCAAGCTGCCGAGCCCGCTCAACGGCATCGACCAGCCGCTCACCGACACGCTGGCCTATCATATCGTGTCAGCCGAGAGCGCCTTCGGCATTCCGATGCGCGCCTTCGGCGAGATCGTCATCGGCTTCATCGTCTTTGGCGTGGCGCTGAACCATACCGGCGGCGGCAAGTTCTTCAATGACGTGGCCTTCGCGCTGGTCGGGCGCTGGCGCGGCGGTGCGGCGCAGGTCGGCGTGATCTCGTCGGCTTTGCAGGGCTCGATTTCGGGCAGCGTGATTTCCAACGTGATCTCGTCCGGCGTCGTCACCATTCCGGCGATGAAGCGCACCGGATTCCGCGCCGACTATGCCGGCGGCGTCGAGGCCGTGGCGTCCACCGGCGCGGTGCTGATGCCGCCGGTGATGGGCTCGACCGCCTTCGTGATGGCGAGCTTCCTCGGCATCTCCTATGGCGAGATCGCACTGGCCGCCGCCGTGCCGGCTTTGCTGTTCTATTTCGGCCTCGCCATGCAGATCGATGCCTATGCGGCCCGTCTCGGCCTGCGCGGCATGAAGCAGGAAGAACTGCCGTCGCTGAAACAGACACTGAAGGATGGCTGGCTCTATATCTTTGTCTTCGGCGTGCTGGTGTATCTGATGATCAACGAGCAGCAGGAAGCCGTGGCGCCCTTCATCGCCACCGGCCTGCTGCTGGCGATCAACCAGATCCTGCCCAAAAGCCGCCTGAACTGGGCACGCTTCGTCGACCTGCTGCTCGCCACCGGCCGTGCGCTGGCCGAGCTGGTGGCGATCCTCGCCGGTGTCGGCTTCATCATCGGCGCCTTCTCGGTCACCGGCCTGGCCGGCACGCTGGCCAACGACCTGGTCTATATCGCCGGCGGCACTCCGATCGTCCTGCTGCTGATGGGTGCGATCACCAGCTTCATCTTCGGCATGGGGATGACGGTGACGGCCTGCTACATCTTCCTTGCCATCGTGCTGGCGCCGCCGCTGGTGAAAGCCGGCCTCGATCCGCTCGCCGTGCATCTCTTCATCATGTACTGGGGCATGATCTCCTTCATCACGCCGCCGGTGGCGCTCGCCACTTTCGCCGCCGCGCCGCTGGCGCGCACCTCGCCGTTCAAGATCGGCTTCCAGGCCGTGCGGCTCGGCGCGGTGATCTACATCGTGCCGTTCTTCTTCGCGCTCAATCCGGCACTGATCCTGAAAGGCGAGCCGATGGAAGTCGTCTCAGTGATCGTCACCGCCTTCATCGGCGTGGCACTGATCGCCGCCTCCATTCAGGGCTGGCTGATCGGTGCGGGCCGGCTGGACGGCACGCCGCTGCGCCTGCTCGCACGCATCCTGCTCGCCGTCGCAGGCTTCGCGCTCGCGGCACCGGGCGGCAATCTCATTCCCGTGAGCAACACAATGCTCGCGGTGATCGGCGCCAGCCTGGCGCTCGGCGCTTTCCTGTTGCTGAAACTGGGAAAGCAAGAGACACTCGCCGCATAAACAAGGCATAAACAGGAGGAAACCTACGATGCGTCATTATACCTACAGCCTGCTCGGCGCTGTTGCCGCAGTTGCGATCTCGGCCTCGGCTTTTGCGCAGAAGCTGCCCGACCAGATCACCTGGACCGCCTATGACGTCGGCTCGGGCGGCTACAATCAGGCGGTCGCCATCGGCAATGCGCTGAAGAACAAGATGAACGTCACGCTGCGCGTGCTGCCCGGCAAGAACGACGTGTCGCGCACCGTGCCGCTGCGCGAAGGCAAGGTGCCCTTCTCCGCCAACGGCGTCGGCGGCACCTACATGGCGCAGGAAGCGGTGTATGAATTCGGCGCCAAGGACTGGGGTCCGCAGCCGGTACGTTCGCTGCTGCTGAACAATTCCGATGCGCTGCTCACCATCATGACGGGCAAAGACGCCAATATCAAAACCATGGCCGACCTGAAGGGCAAGAAGGTCGCCTGGGTGATCGGTGCGCCGTCGCTGAACCAGAACATCACCGCGCTGCTCGCCTTCGCCAACCTGACCTGGAACGACGTGCAGAAGGTCGAGTTCGGCGGCTTCGGCCAGGCCATGCAGGGCCTTATCTCGGGCCAGACCGACGCCGCCTTCGGGTCGTCGATCTCCGGCCCGGCCTACCAGCTCGCCTCCAGTCCGCGCGGCATCCAGTATCCGACCGTGCCGCATGGCGATAAGGAAGGCTGGAAGCGGCTGAAGGCCAAGGCGCCGTTCTTCGTGCCCTTCATGGGCGCGGAAGGTCCGGATCTCAGCGCCACCAAGAAGGTGGAAGCCGCGACCTATCCCTATCCGGTGCTGATGACCTACAGCAATGTCGATGCCGGCCAGGTCTATGCCATGACCAAGGCGATGGTCGAACTCTTCCCCGAATACAAGGATGCGGCGCCGGGCAATGGCGGCTGGGACATCAAGCGCCAGGTCTTCGACTGGGTGGTGCCGGTGCATGAAGGCGCGATCAAGTACTTCAGGGAGATCAAGGTCTGGAAGCCGGAATACGACAAGGCGAACGAGGCGCTGATCGCGCGCCAGAAGGTGCTCGCCGATGCCTGGACCGCGCATAACAAGGGCAGCCATGCCGACGATGCGGCCTTCATGAAGGCCTGGCAGAAGGCGCGCGCCGATGCGCTGACCAAGGCCAAGATGGAGCCCGTGCTGACCGAGTGGTAAGCCACGCGTCAGACCAGACGTGACAGCGGCCCGCCCTCACCGGCGGGCCGTTTCTTTTCGCGCGCTTGAAAATCCCTCCATTGCAGCGGGACAATTCCGCGCTTCGCGGCGCAGCGCCGGCACCGTAAGCTGCAGTCATGACACTCCTGACCGATCATGTGCGCCGCATGGCCCGCTACAACCGCTGGGCCAATGGCCGGCTGTACGAGGCCTGCGCGCAGCTGTCGCCCAACGCCTATCACGCCGCGCGCCCGAGCTTCTTCGGCTCGCTCCATGCCACGCTGAACCACATCCTGGTCGGCGACAGCATCTGGCTCGGCCGCTTCACCGGCCAGGTGCCGGCGCATCTGACCCGGCTTGACCAGATCCTGCACGAGACTCTTGCCGATCTGCGCAGCGCCCGCGCGGCGAAGGACGCGGAGATCGTCGCCTTCGCCGAGGCGCTGGACGAGGCGAAACTGAACGACACCTTCACTTACACCAATATGGCCGGACAGCGCTTCACCGATCCGCTGTTTCCGCCGCTAATGCATTTTTTCAATCACCAGACGCATCACCGCGGCCAGGTGCATGGCCTGCTGTCGCATGCCGGCGTCGCGCCGCCGGAACTCGACCTGATCTATTTCATGCGCCAGCCGGACTCGACTCTGCCGGCGTGAAAATCTGCGCGATCAGCAGCGTGCTGACCGCATCGTCATGCTCGGCCACCGGCAGCAGCAGGAATTCGATGCGGAACGGACGGCCCTCGATCACCCGGTCGGCGCGGGCATGGATCGGCCGGCGCGATTTCACCACCAGGTCGCAGGCCCGCATCGCCTGCACAGCGAACTCCGATTCCGGATGCTGGTCCATATAGGTGCCCGATGGATCGACCTTGAGCGCCTCAATGAAATGCCGCCCGGCGCTGCGATAGCGGTAGCGGCACCGGTCGTCCTCGCAATGCTCGACATCGATCACCAGCAGCATGCCGTCGAGATAGCCGTAGCGCGCGGGATCGAGGAAGT
This sequence comes from Pseudomonadota bacterium, assembly GCA_023434425.1. Classification (GTDB taxonomy): domain Bacteria; phylum Pseudomonadota; class Alphaproteobacteria; order Ferrovibrionales; family Ferrovibrionaceae; genus Ferrovibrio. Next base: position 9,040 of record JAEYSS010000226.1, read on the forward strand.
CGCGGCCCGGCAGCACACTGCCATGCGTCGCCTGCCGCCAGTCGCGGTACAGCCGGTTCAGCCGCAGGGTTTCCAGCTGCTCCTCGGCGGCCAGAAGGCTGAAGTTCCCGCCGCTGCTGGTGAAGCTCATGCCATCCTCTACGCCCTGCCGCTGCCGTACGGCACGCGCGGTGCCTCAGGCGGATAAATCTGCGCAGCGACCAGCCGGTCGATCCGGTCGCCGCCTGAGTCAACGAGCGGCAGCACCAGATATTCCAGCGGATAATGCTTTTCGTACATATGCCGCATCGCGGTCAGGTAAACCGGCCGGCGCTGTTCAACCGCGAGACTGCAGACCAGCGGCCCGGTGCTGGCGACGCCGGGATCGAAATGCCGGTCCATGAACTCGCCGGTGACGTCGCGCTGGCGCCGCGCCACCACATCGGTGCCAACCAGGCGATAGCGGAAGCGCAGCGGGCCGGCAAAGCCGTCGGCATGGGGCGGCCGCACCACATCCATCACCACCAGCAGGCCGAGCAGATAGCTGAGCCGCAGCGGGTCGGCGAAGCCATGCCCGGGAAATCCGCCATTGACCGGTGCCGCCGCCAGCCAGTCGTCATGCAGCCGCCGGATCAGCGGATGCTGCAGCCGGTCGGTCGTGTCGACGACACCGTAGACGAAGTCGGTGATGCCGTCGGTCGCCAAGATCAGAGCCCCGCCATGCTCAGAGCCGGGCGTAGTCGATGGGGCCGTGACGGTCGAGCGGCAGACCGCCATCCGGCATCGGGTATTTCAGCCCGGCCGCGCAGTTCCACAGCACCACGCGGTCGCTTTTCTTCACGCGACCATCGTTCAGCGCCTGTTTCCAGGCCGCATAGGTGGCGGCACCTTCGGGGCACATCAGGAAACCTTCCTCGCGCGCCACTTCGTCGAGCGCCGCGGTGATGGCGGCATCTTCGACGGCCATGGCGAAACCGCTGGAATTGCGCACGGCATCGAGGATCAGGAAATCGCCGATGGCGGCGGGCACGCGGATGCCGGCCGCGAGCGTATGCGCATTCTCCCACAGCTTGGCATGGCGTTCGTTGCCCTCGAAGGCGCGCACGATCGGCGCGCAGCCGGCCGCCTGCACCGCGATCATCTTCGGGCGTTTGCTGCCGATGAAGCCGATGGCTTCCAGTTCCTCAAACGCCTTCCACATGCCGATCAGCCCGGTGCCGCCGCCGGTGGGATAGAAGATCGCGTCGGGCAATTCCCAGCCGAGCTGCTCGGCCAGTTCCAGACCCATCGTCTTCTTGCCCTCGATACGGTAGGGCTCTTTCAATGTGGAGGTGTCGAACCAGCCGGCGGCCTCCTTGCCGGCGCCCACCAGCTTGCCGCAGTCGTTGATCAGGCCATTGACCTTGTAGAGCCGCGCGCCCTGCAGCGCGATCTCGTTCATATTCACCTGCGGCGTGTCGTCGGGGCAGAAAACGACGCTTTCGATGCCGGCGCGCGAGGCATAGGCGGCCAGCGCCGCACCGGCATTGCCGTTGGTCGGCATCGCCATCTTTTTCACGCCGAGTTCCTTGGCCATGCAGACGGCAAGCGCCAGCCCGCGCGCCTTGAAGCTGCCGGTCGGCAGCCGGCCTTCATCCTTCACGATGATCTGGCCGGTGACGCCCTGCTTCTGCGCCAGCCGCGGCAGGTCGAGCAGCGGCGTCATCACCTCGCCGAGCGAAACCACGTTTTCGGTTTTGCGCACCGGCAGCAGCTCGCGATAACGCCACCAGTTCGGCGCGCGCGAAGCAATCTTCTCCCTGGTCAGCGCCGCCTTCACGCCGGCGAGGTCATAGCGCACCAGGATCGGATAGCCCTGCGGCGACAGATTGTGCAACCGGTCGGCCGGCAGCCTTTCGCCGGTCATGCCGCATTCCAGATGGGTGACGAAGGTGGGGGTCTCGGGGACCGGGGCAACCTGGCTCATGCGGGACAGACTTTCATGCTGACGGGTGTATGCCGGCCCAGCCTAGACCAGTCCGAGGGGACGGCGGGAGGGTGATATGCCCGCGTCGTGACGGTTCGTTGCGGTTCGTTGCGGTTCGTATGTGTTCGTTGCGCTTCGCGGGTGTTCGTAGCGGTTCGTTCAGGTTCGTTTCGGTTCGTTTCGGTTCGTGGGTGTTCGTACGGCTTCGCTGGCGTTCGCCCGGCATACATCAGCATATCGGCGCGTATCGGCGCATATCGACGCGCAACGAATACAATATTACTCAAAACCGGTTTTTGATCTTGCTGGATGAGAACATATGTAGTACATTTTGAAGAAAATGGCAAGCCCGGAGGGTTGCCGCTGCCCTTCTCCGTATATAACCTTCAGGTTAATCAACAGGGTCGGACGGGAGACAGAAATGAGCGAGAAACGGACCTATCAGGGCGGCTGTCATTGCGGCGCGGTGCGCTATTCGGTGGTGACCGATCTCAACCCGCCGGTGATCTCCTGCAACTGCTCGATCTGTTCGAAAAAGGGCGCGCTGCTCTGCTTCGTGCCGGCCGACGATTTCAAGCTGCAGCGCGGCAAGGATGCGGTGGGCGACTACCAGTTCAACACCCACAACATCCATCACCTGTTCTGCAAGACCTGCGGCATCCACTCGTTTGGCACCGGCACGGCGCCGACCGG
>JAEYSS010000236.1 GCA_023434425.1 Pseudomonadota bacterium
ACGAGTTAGACCAGAAAATTCTACGGCATATTCAGCATTTCGGCCGTAGTTCCTATGCCGAGATCGGTGGCGCTGTCGGCCTGTCGGTCTCGGCGGTGAACGAGCGCCTGAAAAAGCTGGAAAAGCAGGGCGTCATCTCCGGCTGGGCCGCGCGGGTCGATCCCCTGGCGGCCGGCAACGGGGTGCTGGCTTTCGTCTATGTGCTGATCGAGCGGCCCGAGCATGAGGCCACCTTCCAGGCCCTGGTGCGCGACGAGCCCGCGATCCAGGAATGCCACCATGTCGCCAGCGACTGGTCGTATCTGCTGAAGGTGCGCGCACCCAACCTGCTGGCGCTGGAAGAACTGGTGGCGCGCAAGATCAAGGCGTTGCCCGGCATTCCCCGCAGCCAGACCGTGATCGTGATGTCGACCGCCAAGGAAACCGCCGCGGTGCCGGTCCATCTGCCGCCACAGTCCGCCTGATGCCGGATATCGAACTCTTCCTGCGTGGCATTCTGCTCGGGCTTGCCGTGGCTGCGCCGGTGGGCCCGATCGGCGTGTTGTGCATCCAGCGCAGCCTCGCTGGCGGATTCTGGATGGGATTCAGCGGCGGAATCGGCACGGCTGTGGCTGATGCGTTCTATGCCGCGCTGGCTGCAACTGGTTTCGCTGTGCTGCTGGGCGGCACGCTCGGCATGGTGGGTCCGGTGCCGCTGCAGCAGATACTCCAGTGGGGTGGTGCGCTGTTCATCGCCTGGCTCGGCTGGCGCACATTTGCGACGCCGGTTGCCGAGAGCGCGGCGAATGCGCCTGTCGAGGACCGCCCGATACGCTTGTTCGCCGTCACCTTCGCCCTGACCATGAGCAACCCGGCGACGATTCTGTCCTTCGCCGCGCTGTTCGCCGGCCTGGGACTTGCCGCCGATCCCAGCTTTGGCGCAGCGGCCAGCGCGGTTGCCGGGGTTTTCATCGGTTCGCTGCTTTGGTGGGCGCTGCTGAGTGGTGGAATCGCCGCATTGCGGCATCGTGTAAGTGCAGGAATACGGCGCTGGATCAACCGTACAGCCGGATTGGTCCTGATCCTCTTCGCAATCGCACTCGTGATCTAGCCAAGCCTTGTCAGTGCGGAGTTGAATCGGCAAGCTGCGCCCCAGTTTGGCGCAACGAGGCGCCCATCGAGGGGAGAAAAAACTGATGACGATGCTATGGAAAACGCTGACCGCTGCGACCGTGCTGTCGGCCGGCCTGCTGGCCGGGCCGGTGCTGGCGCAGGAACTCAAGATTGGCCTGTCGGCTGAGCCGAGCGCGCTCGATCCGCACTACCATAATCTCGGTCCGAACAATCAGATGGCGACCACCATCTTCGATGCATTGGTCCTGCAGGATGAAAGCCAGAAGCTGGCGCCAGGCCTGGCGGAAAGCTGGAAGCCGATCAACGAGACCACCTGGGAATTCAAGCTGCGCAAGGGCGTGAAATTCCACGACGGTTCGACCTTCAATGCTGCCGACGTGGTGTTCTCGCTCAATCGTCCGGCCAAGGTACCGAACAGCCCATCGTCGATGATTATCTTCACGCGCTCGATCGCGGAAATGAAGGTTGTGGATGACTATACCATCCACTTCGTCACCAAGGCCGCCTATCCGCTGCTGCCGACCGATCTGAGCCGCGTGGCCATTATGTCGGCCGAGGCTGCCAAGGCCGGCGTGGCCGAGGGCATAACCACGGAATCCCTGTCGAAGGGCGAGGGTCTGGTTGGCACCGGCCCCTACAAGTTCGTCGAATGGGTACGCGGCAACCGGCTGGTGCTCGAAGCCAATCCGACTTACTGGGGCGGCAAGTCGAACTGGCAGAAGGTGACCTACCGCCCGATGTCGAACGATGCGGCCCGCGTTGCGGCCCTGCTGTCGGGCGACGTCGACATGATCGAGAACCCGCCGCCGGCGGATCTGAAGAAGCTGCGCGAGAATCCGAATGTGAAGATCAGCCAGGCCGTTTCGAACCGCCTGATCTACATCCATCTCGACAGCTTCTCGGAACCGACCACCGTCGGTATTCCGGATGCCAACGGCAAGAATCCGCTGAAGGACGTGCGCGTCCGCAAGGCGCTGTCAATGTCGATCAACCGTCAGGCGATTGCCGACCGCGTCATGGAAAACCTGGGTGTGCCGACCGGCGACTTCCTGCCGTCGCCGATGTTCGGCACGCGCAAGGATGCCAAGCCGGAAGCCTATAACCCGGATGCCGCCAAGAAACTGCTGGCGGAGGCCGGCTATCCGAACGGTTTCTCGATCACGCTCGGCACGCCGAACGACCGCTATATCAACGACGCGGAGGTCTCTCAGGCCATCGCGTCGCAATGGACCCGCCTCGGCGTGAAAACCAAGGTGGAAGCGGTTACCAGGACCGTATTCTTCAAGAATCGCGACGAGTTCAAGTATTCGGCCTATCTGGCCGGCTGGGGTGCGGGCACCGGTGAAATGTCGGATCCGCTGCGCGCGCTCGTCGCCACGCCCAACAAGGACAAGGGCATGGGCACCACCAACAAGGGTCGCTATTCCAACCCGAAGATGGATGCGGTGCTGGAAGAGGCGCTGAAGACCGTTGACGATGCCAAGCGTGAAGCCCTGCTGCAGCAGGCTTCGAAGATGGCGCTCGACGATCAGGCGCTGATCCCGATCCATATCGAAGTGACGCCTTGGGCCACCCGCAAGGGCCTGACCTACAAGGCGCGCGCCGACCAGTATACGCTGGCCAACGGCGTGACCCGCGACTGATCGCGGGCGAGCCCGAAACAGCGCCGCGGCAGCAATGCCGCGGCGTTTTTTATGTCAGGTCAAAAACTGTTCGTTCAGGATGCGCTCTTCGAGGCCATGGCCGACGTCGAACAGCAGGTTCAGGCTGATCTCCGGTGCCTCGGCGATCTCCACGCTGGCCACTTCGCGCACTTCGTCGAAATCCGCCGTCGCCGAAACCGGACGCTTGGCGGTTTCCAGCACATCGATCTTCACGGTCGCCGAGCGACCGAGTAGCGCGCCGCGCCAGCGCCGCGGCCGGAACGCGCTGATCGGCGTCAGCGCCAGTACGCCGGCCGACAGCGGCAGCACCGGACCATGGGCGGAGAGGTTATAGGCCGTCGAGCCTGCCGGCGTCGCCACCATGGCGCCGTCGCAGACCAGTTCGGGCACGCGTACGGTGCCGTCGATCGAGATGCGCAGCTTGGCGCTCTGCCGGGTCTGGCGCAGCAGCGCAACTTCGTTGATCGCCAGCGCCTCGTGGCGCGTGCCGCTCACGCTGACGGCGCGCATGCGCAGGGGGTGCAGCCGGGCGGATTGCGCTTCGGCGAGCCGCTCGGGCAGGTCGTCCTCACGATATTCGTTCATCAGGAAGCCGACGGTGCCCTGGTTCATTCCGTAGATCGGGCTGCTCCCCATCATGTACTGATGCAGGGTCTGCAGCATGAAACCGTCGCCGCCCAGCGCCACGATCACCTGGGCCTTTTCGGGCGGGCAGTCGCCATAGCGGGACGCCAGTCGTTCGCGTGCCGCCTCGGCGGTATCGCCTCTGGCCGCGACAAAGGCGATCTTGCTAAAATGCGTCATACGAACGTGCCCGCCAGGCTGGATGGGATTATGCAGGGCCTTCAAACCGGGCCAGTATAGCCAGCGGCACCCGAAGTGGACAGTCCCGACCTTCTGTGTCGGGGAAGGATTGGGGAGGGCTGGAGATGCCTGTACAGACTGGTATGCGGCGCGCCGCGCTTGCGATATCGCTGGCGGTGCCGCTGCTGTCGTCCTGCGCGACGGCGGCCGAAAGCGATCGTCATGCCGGCTATTACTATCCGCCGATCAGTTCGCGCGAGGAGTATCAGGCGCGGGCCCAGGTGATGTCCGAAGTGACCAACGACACCCGGCTGGATTTCGTCACCACCATGGCGTATCGCCAGAACCAGCGTCCTTATCCGCCCAGTTTCGTGATGTTCGCCAAGGGCGAGCGGTTCGAACGCCTGATCATCGTTGCCGTCGGCAGCAACGGATTCCACGGCCTGTATCAGGCCCGCGCCGTGCTGGCGCAGATGACCAGCATCGCGCGGACGACGCCGATCTTCCGCGAAAATAATGTGCAGGACATGCTGACATTCCTCGATATGGCGCGCATGCTGGGCTTTGAGGAACTGACCGTTTCGGATGGGCACAGCTTCGCTCACCGGATAACGCTGAAATAATCAGACAGAGGGTGTGATGACGATTCCGGATTGGCGACGGCTGGCGGCGGTTGCAGTTCTCGCGGCGGGTTTTGCAACGACGGCTGCACAGGCGCAGGATCTGCGGATTGGGCTTTCCACCGAACTGAACTCCCTGGATCCGCATTATTTCAACCTGACGGTCAACAACCAGATCGCTTATTCGATCTTCAACACGCTGATCCAGCAGGATGAGACGCAGAAGCTGACGCCCAGCCTGGCCGAGAGCTGGAAGACGCTGAATGACACCACCTGGGAATTCCGCTTGCGCAAGGGTGTGAAGTTTCACGATGGCTCGCCCTTCACCGCGGCCGACGTGGTGTTTTCGCTGGCGCGTCCGGCGAAAGTGCCGAACAGCCCGTCGCCCTTCACGTTGTTCACCCGCACGGTCAGCGAGGTGAAGGTGATCGACGATCATACCCTGCATTTCATTACCAGAACCCCGACACCGCTGCTGCCCAACGATCTCAGCCGTGTCGCCATCATGTCGGCGAAAGCGGCCAAAGCCGACATCGCCGAAGGCATGACCACCGAGGCGCTGAACCAGGGCCAGGGCCTGGTCGGCACCGGGCCCTATAAATTTGCCGAATGGACGCGCGGCAACCGGCTGGTGCTGGTCGCCAATCCGGATTACTGGGGCGGCAAGCCGAAATGGAACCAGGTGACTTATCGCGCGATGTCGAACGATGCGGCGCGCGTGGCAGCACTATTGGCCAACGATGTCGACATGATCGAGAATCCGCCGCCGGCCGATATGAAGAAGCTGCGCGAGAATCCGAATGTGAAGATCAGTGAGACGGTCTCGAACCGCCTGATCTACATCTCGCTTGACCAGAGCGAACCGACGGCGGGAATTCCCGACACGGATGGCAAGAATCCACTGCGGGATGTGCGGGTACGCAAGGCGCTGTCGATCGCGATCAACCGCGAGGCGATCACCAGTCGCATTATGGAAGGGTTGGGCAAGCCGGCCGGCGACTTCCTCCCCAGCCCGATGTTTGGCACCCGCAAGGACGCCAGACCGGATCCCTACAATCCGGATGCGGCGAAGAAGCTGCTGGCCGAGGCCGGCTATCCGAACGGTTTCTCGATCACGCTGGGTTCGCCCAACAACCGCTATATCAACGACGCCGAGGTGGCGCAGGCTGTCGCCTCGCAATGGACCCGCATCGGCGTGAAGACCAAGGTGGAGGCGGTGAACGCCACGGTCTTCTTCAAGAACCGTGATGAATACAAGTATTCTGCCGGCCTGGTCGGCTGGGCGGCCGGTACCGGAGAGATGTCGAATCCGCTGCGCTCGATTGTCGCCACGATGAATCGCGACAAGGGGTTCGGCGCTGCCAACAAGACGCGCTATTCCAATCCACAGCTCGATGCGATCATCGAACAGGCGATCGCAACCGTGGACAACGGCGCGCGCGAAGTCTTGCTGCAGCAGGGGTCGAAGATGGCGCTGGATGACCAGGCGCTGATCCCGCTGCACACGGAAGTGACCAGCTGGGGCCTGCGCAAGGGTTTCAGCTACAGGGCCCGTGCCGACCAGTACACGCTGGCCAATGGTGTCTCGAAAGACTGAGGGCTAAATCAGCCGCCCGTCACGCTCATATGCCGCGGCACGGCGGTGGGGGCGTGACGGCGGTCGATGATGAAATCGTGGCCCTTCGGCTTGCGGGCGATGGCGGCGCGAATGGCATCTTCCAGTGGCGCATTGCTTTCCGAGGCGCGCAGTGGCGCGCGCAGGTCGGCGGCGTCGTTCTGCCCCAGGCACATATACAGCGTGCCGGTGCAGGTCAGTCGCACACGGTTGCAGCTTTCGCAGAAGTTGTGCGTCAGCGGCGTGATGAAGCCCAGCCGCCGCCCGGTTTCGGCCACGGTGTAGTAGCGGGCCGGGCCGCCGGTCTTGTAGTCGGTGTCTTCCAGCGTCCATTTGCGCTGGATCTGGGCGCGCGCCGCCGACAGAGGCAGGTACTGGTCGATACGGGCCTGCTCGCCAATCTCGCCCATCGGCATCACTTCGATGAAGACGAGGTCGAAGCCCTCGCTGCCGCACCAGGCGATCAGGTCGTCGAATTCCATGTCGTTCACGCCGCGGAGCGCCACGGCATTGATCTTCACCTGCAGCCCGGCCTTTTTCGCGGCCTGCAATCCCGCCATCACCTTGTCGAGCTTGCCCCAGCGGGTCAGCTCGGTGAACTTGTCGGCATCGAGGGTATCGAGCGAGACGTTGATCCGCTTTACGCCGGCCGCCGCCAGACCATCGGCGTATTTCTCCAGCTGGCTGCCGTTGGTGGTCAGCGTGAGTTCGTCCAGCGCGCCAGACTTCAGATGACGGCCCAAACTGTCGATCAGGGTCATGATGCCGCGGCGTACCAGCGGCTCGCCGCCGGTCAGGCGCAGTTTGCGCACGCCCATATGCACGAAGGCAGAGCAGAGGCGGTCGAGTTCTTCCAGACTCAGCAGATCGGCCTTCGGCAGGAAGGTCATGTCTTCCGACATGCAGTAGACGCAGCGGAAGTCGCAGCGGTCGGTGACCGATACGCGCAAGTAGGAAACCGAACGGCCGAAAGGATCGATCATTGCAGGGCACAGGTAGGCCGGACCCATCGTCCGGCTGCCCGGTTAAGATAGTGGCCGGGCAGGGCGGTAGCAACCCCATGGAAACACGCGGTTCCGGCGTGTTTCTGGTGCGATGGGCTCAGCCCTGCAGGGGCAGCCTGACCTCCACCACATCCGAGGCTGGCACACCCACCGGCTGGAAACCGAGTTCCGACGCCAGCGTGCGCATCGCCTGATTCTCGCGCAGGATGTCGCCGACGATCTCGCGGGTGCCGCGCTGCCGGCAATAGTCGATGATCTTGCGCATCAGTGCCTCGCCCAGGCCCAGCCCCTTCATGTCGGTGCGTACCAGTACGGCAAATTCAGCGCGCAGATTGTCGGGATCGGTGATTGCGCGCACCACACCCAGGGTTTCTGCATGGGGTGGTTCGCCGTGATCGCCCATGAGGCGGGTGGCGATGAAGGCCATTTCCCGCTCGTAGTCGATCTGGGTGAAACGTGCCATCTCGGTATGCGGCAGGGCACGCATCGGCGAGAAGAAGCGGAGGCGGAAATCCTCGGCCGAAACCTTCTGCACGAAATCCTCATGCGCCGGTTCGTCTTCTGGCCGCACCGGACGCAGCAGCACGGTTTCGCCGTTGCGCAGCGTGATCGTCTCTTCCAGGCCGCTGGGATAGGGGCGGATCGCCAGCCGGTCGTGGCCGGCGACGGCGCTGGGCCGGAGCACCATGCGGGCATCCAGCGCCATCATACCCTGGTCGTCAGCATAAAGTGGATTGATGTCGAGTTCGGCGATCTCGGCATGGTCGGAAATCATCTGCGCCACGCGGATCAGCAAGGCGGCCAGCGCATTGCGGTCTACCGGCGGGAAATCGCGATAGCCGGCCATCAGGCGGCTGACCTTGGTGCGGTCGATCAGATCATGGGCCAGATGCATGTTCAGCGGCGGCAGCGCCACGGCGCGATCGCCGATCACCTCGACGCCGACGCCGCCCTGGCCGAACATGATGGCCGGGCCGAAAATCGGATCGGTCAGCGCCCCGACGATCAGTTCATGCGCGCGTGGCCGGCGGATCATGGCCTGGATGGCGAAGCCGTCGATCCGCGCGTCCGGCCGGCGCTGGCGCACCCGGGTCAGCATGGCTTCCGCCGCCGTCACCAGTTCTGCCTCGCTGCTCAGGTTCAGCGCCACGCCGCCAACATCGGATTTATGCGTGATCTCGGGCGACAGGATCTTGAGCGCCACCGGATAACCGATGCGCTGCGCCGCTGCGACGGCTGCAGCCGGATCGGCAGCGGCTTCGGTCGGCACCGCGGGGATGCCGTAGGCCGCGAGAATCCGTTTGCCCTCGATCTCGTTCAGCATGCTGCGCCCTTCGGCCAGCGCCGCGCCGATCACCGCGCGCACCGTGCTGTGATCGGGGATGAAATCCTCCGGCAGTTCGGCCGGGATTTCCATGAGATTCTTGGTGTTGCGGCGATAGTTCACCATATGCATGAAGGCGCGCGCCGCAGCATCCGGTGTTTCGTAGGACACCAGCCCGGCTTCGGCAAAGGCGCGCCGCGCCGTCTGTACGGCTTCGCCGCCCGACCAGCAGGTCAGCACGTTCTTCGGCGAGCCGCGCGCAGCGTCGATCACCGCCTGTGCCGGCCCCAGCGACGGCACGATCGCGGTGGGGGCATGCATCACCAGCACGGCATCCACGTTCGCGTCGGCCAGCACGATCTTCAGCGCATCGGCATAACGCTGGCTCGGTGCATCGCCGATGATGTCGACCGGATTGCCATGCGACCAGGTCGGCGGCAGAACCTGGTCCAGCGCCGCCAGCGTCTCAGGCTGAAGATCGGCGAGCATGCCGCCACGCTCGATCAGTTCGTCCACCGCCATCACGCCCGGTCCGCCGCCATTGGTGACGATGGCAAGCCGTTCGCCGGGCAGGCGGCGGCTGCGCGCGAGCGTCTCGACGGTATCGAACAGTTCCTCGACGCCATCCACGCGCAGGATACCGGCGCGGCCCAGCGCCGCGCTGTAGACATCGTCGCCGCCGGCCAGCGCCCCGGTATGCGATGCGGCGGCCTGAGCGGCACGCGCATTGCGCCCGGATTTCACCGCCACGATCGGCTTGTTGCGTGCCGCCGCGCGCGCCGCCGACATGAACTTGCGCGCGTTCTTGACGGATTCGATGTAGAGCAGGATGGCGCGGGTCTGTGGATCGGTGGCGAGATAGTCGATGATGTCGCCGAAATCGACGTCGGCGGAATCGCCGACCGAGAGGAAATGGCTGAAGCCGATGCCGTGCTGTTTCGCCCAGTCGAGCACGATGGTGCAGAGCGCGCCCGACTGACTGACGAAAGCAAGCTGGCCGGGTTGTGCATCGGTATGCGCGAAGCTGGCATTCAGCCTCAGGCCCGGGATCATGGTGCCGATGCCGTTGGGGCCGAGGATGCGCAGCAGATAGGGCTTGGCGGCGTCCAGCATGGCCTGCTGCAGTGTGCGGCCATCTGGCGCCATCTGCGTCGACAGTCCGGCTGTCAGCACTACGGCGGCGCGGCAGCCGATCTGGCCCAGCATGGCGATCTGCGCCGGCACGGCCCCGGGCGGCACGACGATCACGGCCAGGTCGGGAATGCCGGGCAGGGCGCGCACATCGGGATAGCAGGTCAGGCCTTCCAGCGTCCGGTATTTCGGGTTGACCGGCCATATCGGGCCGGTGAAGCCGCCACGGATCAGGTTGGCGAGCACCACGCTGCCAACGCGGGCCGGCTGGCCCGAGGCGCCGATCACGGCAACCGATCTGGGGGCGAAGAGCTTATCGAGGTTACGAACGGTCATGCCGACTCACTATAGCCTAAGCATGACGCTCTTGGGACGCACAGGTGACGGTCTGATGCCGAAAACGTGCCGGTCATGGGCCAGACGGCAGCCCGGGGCGGGGAGCGATCACGTCTGCGCGACCGCTGCGCCGGCGAAGCCGCCGGGGTCGGTTAACAACCCGTATACGTCGGGACACGGCGTTCAGCTTTCTTTTGGAGCCATTTCCGCAGGGTTTCTTGACGGAGCCGCGGAAGCGGGATAGCCCTTTTCAGGTGTCAACCCGATATGGAGGGAGGGGGCGTTACAACCCCTCCAGATGCTGTGCCGCTCATCATTACGCTCAAGGCAGGTGAGAAATTCATATTAAATCGCGCGGTGCTCAGCCTTTCGAAGTCGGCCAGCATCGTTATCGAAAATAAAGCATCATTTCTGCGCGAAAAGCACATAATGAAGGCGGAAGACGCGGACACGGGTGCGAAGAAAATCTACTTTTACTGCCAGTTGGCGTATCTTTGGGACGAGCAGTACGACGAGTATTACGCAAAGGCTAAAGACGCCTGTATGGAGTTCGTTAAGGCTGCCCCGAGTACACATGCCCTGATCGGCAATATTGGCGCGGCTTTGGCTCAGAAGGACTACTTCAAGCTCCTGAAGCTTGCCCGCCGCCTGATTGAGGTGGAGAGGAGATTGATCGATGTCGGGAAGAAACCCGTATCTGACAGCGCAGAACGCACTTGAGTCGCCGAGGCAGCTGGAATACCGGCTGTTCTCTTCGATGACACGCGCGCTGATGGATGTTCGCCCCCTGATGCAAAGCAAGCATCCGGCCGATGTAGCCAAGATCGCTTCGGCGATCGGCTGGAATCGCGACGTTTGGAATCACCTGATGCCGGAAGTTCTCGATGAGAACAATCCGTTGCCGAAGGATACCAAGGTTTCGCTGATCAACATCTGCCTGTTCGTGAACAAGCACACCGAGAAGATCAGCCTGGGACAGGTCACCGACCTCGGACCGCTGATCGACATCAACCGCAACATCATGGACGGGCTCCGGTAACGCCCGGCAGCCACTCCCCGGCGCAGGCCGTTCTTGCCGGCTACCCGGTCGAACCGTAATTCGTGCTAGTATTGGTGCCCGTATCCGCCACCGCCCGGACGTATTTACCTTCGATAAACCTTAATATGCGACCAAGACGGTGGTTCGAAACGACCGATTCGCAGAACAAGGGGGATACCCATGGCGATGAACGAAGAAGAGCAGAGCAAGGTAACGCGCGAGTCCTTCGTCGCGACCTGGGAAGCTCTCGTCAATGGCGGCGTGAGCCGTGAAATCGTCGCCGCAATCGCGATGAGCATGGCGCTGGCGGAGCTGACGTCGCTGTTCGGCAAGGCGGTGACGGCGCATGGCCTGGAAAAGCTGCCGGATACGATCCGCTCGGGCGCCTTCGACACTGGCAAGAAATAAGCTCGGAATTCGGATCCGGCCGCTGCTGTGGCCGGGCAACAAAAAACCGGCCACTGGCCGGTTTTTTCGTGACTGCAGGGTGAAGCCGTCGATCAGACCTTGATGTCGAGCAGCTTGCCGCTGCCCGGAGGCACGGGCGCCGACGCGACAGCCTGGATCGCCTTCACATTCTCCAGACCGGCACTGACCGACTGCAGCAGGTTGAACTGCGCAGACTGCGCGGCACGAAGCCCCGCAAATGCCATCTCCTGTCTGACGCCCGACACTTCCATGATGGAAAACTGCTCCAGGAATTCTTCCTGAGGCCAGTTTAGCCGAACGAACCGGCCGGACAAGGTCGCAGAATGGTTAACGCGGGTTAAAAAGCTGTAATGTCGTCGGCCGTGGCGCTAAATTGGTTTCAAATGAAACGAAATCGGGTCTGCAGGGAGGGGGTATGACGGAGTTTACCTATCCGTCCTTCGGTTACACGCCGCCCAAAACGGGGCCCGGCGGCACCGAATCCTGTCGGGTGGCCATCGTCGGCGGTGGCCCGGTCGGGCTGACCATGGCGCTGGATCTGGCCCGCCAGGGCATTGGTTGCATCCTGCTGGACGAGGAAGACAGTGTCAGCGTGGGCAGCCGGGCGATCTGTTACGCCAAGCGGACGCTGGAAATCTGGGACCGGCTCGGTGTCGGCGAGCGCATGCTGGCCAAGGGTGTCACCTGGCAGCTGGGCAAGGTGTTTCACGGCGGACACCAGCGCTACAGCTTCGACCTGCTGCCTGAAAGCGGGCACCAGTTCCCGGCCTTTATCAACCTGCAGCAATACTATGCCGAACTCTATCTGGTGGAGGCTGCGCGGCAGCAGCCGCTGATCGAGCTGCGCTGGAAGCATCGCATCTGTGATCTTGTCCCGGGCAACGACAATGTCCGGCTGACGGTCACCACGCCGGATGGCGACTATACCTTGCTGGCCGATCATGTGCTGGCGGCCGATGGCGCGCGGTCTACGATCCGGCGCAAACTCGGCCTCGATTTCAAAGGCCAGGTCTTCGAGGACCGCTTCCTGATCGCCGATGTGAAGATGAAGGCGGACTTCCCCGTCGAACGCTGGTTCTGGTTCGACCCGCCGTTTCACACGGGCGGGTCGGCGCTGCTGCACAGCCAGCCCGACGATATCTGGCGCATCGACCTGCAACTCGGCTGGCAGGCAGATCCGGAAGCCGAACGGCAGCCCGAACGCGTGATTCCGCGCCTGCAGGCGATGCTCGGCAAAGATGCGCGGTTCGAACTGGAATGGGTTAGCATCTACACCTTCCAGTGCCGGCGGCTGGAACGCTTTCGGCATGGCCGTGTGATCTTCATCGGCGATTCCGCGCATCAGGTGTCGCCGTTCGGTGCGCGCGGCGCCAATTCCGGCGTGCAGGATGCAGACAACCTCGCCTGGAAACTGGCGCATGTGCTGCGCGGCGAGGCGCCTGACGCATTGCTTGAGACCTACGATCTGGAGCGCAGCGCCGCCGCCGACGAAAACATCCTGAACTCGACCCGCAGCACGGATTTCATTTCTCCCAAGGGCGCCATGGCGAAAGCACTGCGCGATGCCGTGCTGGATCTCGCCGCCGATTATCCCTTCGCGCGCAGGCTGGTGAATTCCGGCCGCCTGTCGTTGCCGAGCACCTATCGCGACACGCCGCTGTCCACGCCGGATCGCGATGCTTTCGAGGCTGGCCCACCGCCCGGTGCGCCAGCCGTCGATGCGCCGCCGGAAGAGGAGGGCGGAGACTGGTTGCTGCGGCAGTGCTGCGAGGGCTTTACCCTGCTGGTCTTCGGCGAGACACCAGCCCTGTCAGCGGCGCTGCAGGATCATATCGCCATCCGCCGGCTCCCCGCCGACGGTCTGGCCGCACGGCGCTACGGTGCCAAGCCCGGCAGCGCCTACCTGCTGCGACCCGACCAGCATGTCGCCGCACGCTGGCATAAGCCAGCTAGTCAAGATATTTCAACAGCTTACGACCGTGCCCTGGCCCGGTCGGCGTGACGCCGACGCTTGACAGGATTGGGCCGGGGCTTATGACTGGCGCGGCTTTTTTCGCCGTCCGCAGGGCGATTCCCATCCCGTCCACAGCAGGAGTCTCCGATCATGAGCCGTGCCTTCTTGTTCCCCGGCCAGGGCAGTCAGGCCGTCGGCATGGGCAAGGATCTTGCCGCGGCTTTCGCCACGGCTCGCGAACTGTTCCAGGAAGTCGATGACGCCCTGTCGCAAAAGCTATCCCGGCTGATGTTCGAAGGGCCGGAAGCCGATCTCACGCTGACCGAGAATGCGCAGCCGGCGCTGATGGCCGCCAGCATGGCGGTGGTGCGCGTGGCGCAGAAAGATTTCGGCGTCGACCTCGCGGCCAAGGGCGCTTATGCCGCCGGTCATTCGCTGGGCGAATATTCTGCGCTCTGCGCCATGGGCGCCCTCAGTGTCGGCGACACCGCACGCCTGCTGAAGCTGCGTGGCCAGTCGATGCAGAAGGCCGTGCCGGTGGGCACGGGCGCGATGGCCGCCCTGCTGGGTGCCGAGCTTGAACTGGCGCAGCAGGTGGTGGCCGAAGCCGCGCAGGGTGAAATTCTGGGCTGCGCCAATGACAACGGCGGCGGCCAGGTAGTGATCTCGGGCCAGAAGTCGGCCGTCGAACGCGCCATCGAGGTCTCGAAGACCAAGGGTGTGAAGCGCGGCATGCTGCTGCCAGTCAGCGCACCGTTCCACTGCGCCATGATGCAGCCGGCCGCCGATGCCATGGCGGAAGCGCTGGCGTCTGTCGCGATGACGGCGCCGAAACTGCCCGTGGTGTCCAACGTTACGGCCAAGGGCGAATCCAACCCCGAGGACATCAAGAAGCTGCTGGTGCAGCAGGTGACCGGGCTGGTGCGCTGGCGCGAAGGCGTGCAGTGGCTGAAGGCTCAGGGCGTGGCACAGGTGGTCGAGCTCGGCTCGGGCAAGGTTCTGGCCGGCCTGGTCAAGCGTATCGACAAGGAAATCGAGCCGCTCAGCATCGGCACCCCGGCCGAGTTGGAAACCTGGGCCAAGGCTCTTTGAGATCGAGATAGGAAAACGCATATGTTCGACCTGACCGGCAAATTCGCTCTCGTCACCGGCGCCACCGGCGGTATCGGCAGCGCCGTGGCTGAAACCCTGCACAAACAGGGTGCCACCGTGGCGCTCTCTGGCACCCGCGAAGCCGTGCTGCAGGAGCTGGCCGGCAGGCTGGGCAGCCGCGCCCATGTCGTGCCCTGCAACCTGGCCGATGCCGAAGCCGTGAACGGTCTGGTCGCCAGGGCCGAGGCTGCGATGGGCCAGGTGGATATCCTGGTCAACAATGCCGGCATCACCCGTGACGGCCTGGCCATGCGCATGAAGGACGAGGACTGGCAGACCGTCCTGGATGTCAATCTCAGCGCGGCCTTCCGGCTCGCCCGCGCTTCGCTGAAGGGCATGATGAAGCGGCGCTGGGGCCGCATCATTTCGATCACCTCGGTGGTCGGCGCCACCGGAAATCCGGGCCAGCTGAATTATGCGGCGGCCAAGGCCGGCCTGACCGGGATGACCAAGTCGCTGGCCCAGGAAGTGGCCTCGCGCAACATCACGGCCAACTGTGTCGCCCCCGGTTTTATCCAGACCGCGATGACCGATGTGCTGACCGATCAGCAGAAGGAAATGATTTCCCAGAAGATTCCGGCCGGTCGACTCGGCCAGAGCCCGGAAATCGCCGCCGCCGTGCTTTATCTGGCTTCGGAGGAAGCGGCTTACGTGACCGGTCAGACCTTGCATGTTAACGGCGGTATGGCCATGATTTCCTAAGGAAATCCGGTCACGAATCACGCCATTCCGGGGTCTTGGAACGGCTTGGAAGCGTGGGGTTTCTATGGTAAGGGAGCCCCCATCTGCCCGCTGCCGCCGCATCAAAGCAGGCGCTGGCAGCCACAACCACAGGGATTTATGAAATGAGCGACATTGCTGAGCGCGTTAAGAAGATCGTCGTCGAGCATCTTGGCGTCGAAGAAGAGAAGGTCACCGAGGCGGCAAGCTTCATCGATGACCTGGGCGCGGACAGCCTCGACACGGTCGAGCTGGTGATGGCGTTCGAAGAAGAGTTTGGCGTCGAGATCCCGGACGATGCGGCCGAGAAGATCCTGACGGTCAAGGACGCGATCGATTTCATCAAGGAGCGTTCGGCGTCCTGATCGCCTGACGCGCTCGCGCTCCCGCTTTCCCGTATCGTCACGAAAGGTACGCTATGCGTCGTGTCGTCGTCACCGGCCTCGGCCTGGTCACGCCACTCGCCTGCGGCGTAGAGGCAACTTGGCAGCGTCTGATCAGCGGTGAATCCGGCCTCGGCCCGATCACCCGTTTCGACGCTTCCGATCTGCCCGCGAAGATCGCCGGTCAGGTTCCGCTCAAGGCGGACTTCCCTGACCGTGCAGATGCCTTCGATCCCGACGAATGGATGGAGGCGAAGGATCGCAAGCGCGTCGACGATTTCATCGTCTTCGGGCTGGCAGCAGCCAAGCAGGCGGTGAAGGATTCCGGTTGGGTGCCGGCCGATGAAGAGCAGCGCTGCCGCACCGGCGTGCTGATCGGCTCCGGCATCGGCGGCCTCAACGGTATCGAGGAAGCCGCGATCCTGCTCAAGGAAAAAGGCCCGCGCCGCATCAGCCCGTTCTTCGTGCCGGGCCGTCTGATCAACCTGGTCTCCGGCCATGTTTCGATCGAATACGGCTTCAAGGGTCCGAACCACGCGGTGGTGACGGCCTGCTCGACCGGCGCGCATGCCATCGGCGATGCCGCCCGGCTGATCATGTGGGACGATGCCGATGTGATGGTGGCCGGCGGCGCCGAAGCCACCATCGGCCCGCTCGGTGTCGCCGGCTTCTGTGCCTCACGCGCCCTGTCCACCGGCTTCAACGACACGCCGGCCAAGGGCTCCCGCCCGTGGGACAAAGGGCGTGACGGTTTCGTGATGGGCGAAGGTGCCGGCGTGGTGGTGCTTGAGGAACTCGAGCATGCCAAGGCACGCGGCGCCAAGATTTATGCCGAAGTGGTGGGTTATGGCCTGTCGGGCGACGCCTATCACATCACCGCGCCGCATGAGAGCGGTGACGGTGCTTTCCGCTGCATGCAGATGGCGCTGAAGCGTGCCGGCATGCAGCCCAGCGACATCGACTATATCAACGCGCACGGCACCTCGACGCCGCTGGGCGACGAGATTGAACTGGGTGCCGTGAAGCGCCTGTTCGGTAACGCGATGGGCAGCCTGTCGATGTCGTCGACCAAGTCGTCGATCGGCCATCTGCTTGGTGCCGCCGGTGCAGTGGAAGCGATTTTCTCCACGCTGGCGATCAAGACCGGCATCTGCCCGCCGACGCTGAACCTCGACGATCCCAGCGATGTCGCGGTCGGCCTCGACCTGGTGCCGCACAAGGCGAAGCAGCGCGAGGTTCGCGCGGCGCTGTCGAATTCCTTCGGGTTCGGCGGCACCAACGCGTCGCTCGTGCTGAAGCGGTACGACGCCTAATTCTCCGATGAAGCGATTGCTGCGCGCCCTGCTGGCGATCCTGCTGGCAGGGGCTGTCGGCCTGTGCGCAGGCTGGCTGTGGGTCTCGCACTGGCTCGACAGTCCGGGACCGCTGGCGCAGGAGCGGGTCGTGCTGGTGCCCCGCGGCACGCGCGTTGCCGGCATCGCCGAGCGGCTGGCTGAGGCCCGCGTGGTCGATCATGCACAACTCGCCGAACTGGCGGCCTGGCTGACCGGAACCGGATCGAGCCTGAAGGCCGGCGAATACCAGTTCGCGCCCGGCGACACGCCACGGCAGGTGCTGGAGAAAATCGCCGCCGGCCGCGTCTATCCGCGCAAGCTGACCATTCCGGAAGGCCAGATGACGGTGGAAATCCGCAAGCTGGTGGAGGCGGGCGAGGCCCTGAGCGGCAACTGGCCGTCGACCGCGGTGGCGGAAGGCAGCCTGCTGCCCGAGACCTATCAGTATATTTACGGCGACAGCCGTGCCGATCTGCTGGCCCGCATGCGCAAAGCGCATGACGAGCTGCTGGCCGAGCTGTGGCCCAAACGCGCCGCCAACCTGCCGATCACGACCCAGGCGCAAGCGATCATCCTTGCTTCCATAGTGGAGGCCGAGACGCCGGTGCCGGCCGAGCGTCCGCGCGTGGCCGGCGTATACCTGAACCGTCTCAAGCGCGGCATGAAGCTGCAGGCCGATCCGACGGTGGCCTACGGCATCACCGGCGGTGCGCGCGAACTGGAACGGCCGCTGACACTGAACGATCTGTCACGGCCGAGCGCCTGGAATACCTATACCATCGATGGCCTGCCGCCGACGCCGATCAACCATCCCGGTCGCGCCAGCATCGCCGCCGTGCTGCAGCCGGAAAGCCACGACTTCCTGTATTTTGTCGCCGATGGAAAAGGCGGGCATGTCTTCGCCCGTACTTACGACGAGCATCTGAAGAACGTTGCGGCGTACCGCGCCACGCAGCGGCGGTGAAATCACTTCTTCGGCGCGCGGCTCAGAATCCAGTCAAGCACGGGATAGGGAAGTACCGCAAGCAGGCGGATCACAGCCAGCATCGGCCAGGGGAAAGCGATGCGTCCCTGATTGCGCGCCAGGCCGTTCGCGATGATACGCGCAGCGCGCTGCTCGTCCATCAGGAAGGGCATCGGGAATTTGTTGCGCGCCGTCATGCGCGATGTGACAAAGCCCGGGCAGATGGCAGAGACACGCACGCCTTCCGGTGCCAGCATGCCGCGCAGTTCCTCGGCATAGGACCGAGCGAAATGCTTCGATGACGAGTAGGGGCCTGCACCGGGCATGCTCAGGAAGCCGGCAAGCGAAGCGACAATGGCAATCTGGCCGCAGCGCTGCCTGACCATGATCGGCACGGCTGGGTTCACCGTGTTGATCACGCCACCGATATTCACATCGGTGATGGCGCGGACATGGGTATCGAAATCCTCCCAGGCCTTGAATCCGCCGGAGACACCGGCATTGGCGATCACCAGATCGAGGCGGGATTTCACCGCGACCTTCGCGATGAAGGCCTGCATCGCCGCGGGATCTGTGACTGGCACGGTTTCAGCTTCCACGGTCGCGCCGCGCTGGCGGCAGGTTTCGGCAACTGCGTTCAGGCGAGTCGCATCGCGCCCGGTCAGCGCCAGCAGCACACCGGGACGGGCATAAAGTTCGGCCAGCGCCTGGCCGATTCCGCTGGATGCACCGGTGATGACAATTCCCGAAAGCATCTCTCCCATGACCTGGCCTCGACCCCCTGAAGGTTTTTCACTATAGTGCGGCGCAGCGTAGCATTTTCGGGGGAATCGTGTCGCTTGTCAGCATGACCGGCTTTGCCCGCGTCGACGGACGCGCCGGCAACAAGGCCTGGATCTGGGAACTCAAGTCGGTGAACGGCCGCGGCCTTGAACTGCGTTTCCGCCTGCCGCCCGGCTTCGACAGCCTCGAAGCAGACCTGCGCGGCATGGCGCAGGCCAAACTGGTGCGCGGCAACGTCAATCTCAATCTGCAGCTGGTCGAAAGCGCCAACGAAGAGGGGCCGACCTATCGGCTGAACGAAGCGCTGCTCGAACAGCTGCTGGCGATGGCGGGCAAGCTGGAATCGCGTGGCGTCGGCGCGCCGCGACTGGATGGTCTGCTGGCCGTGCGCGGCGTGGTCGAGCCGGTCGGCATGGTGGAGGACGAAGCTGCCCGCGAGGCGCTGGAAGCCGCGTTGAAGCAGAGTTTTACTGAGGCCCTCGACAGGCTGGTGCAGAGCCGCAATGCTGAAGGCGCCAAGCTGGCCGACGTGCTGCGCGCGCAGTTTGACGAGATCTCGACGTTGACGAAGCGCGCTGGCGAGGTGGAAGTGGTGCGGCCCGAAGGCCTGCGCCGCCGGCTGCAGGCGCAACTGGCCGAGTTGCTGGCGCAGAGTCCGCCGGTGGCAGAAGAACGCCTGGCGCAGGAACTGGCGCTGCAGGTGACGCGCCTGGATGTGCGCGAGGAGCTGGATCGTCTGAAGGCGCATGTCGTCGCCGCGCAGGCGCTGCTTAAGGGCGATGCCAGGGGCGTCGGTCGCAAGCTCGATTTCCTGATGCAGGAATTCAACCGCGAAGCCAACACGCTCTGCTCCAAGGCCTTCGATGCCGGGCTGACGGCCATCGGCCTCGACCTGAAACTGGTCATCGACCGTTTGCGCGAGCAGGCCCAGAATGTCGAGTAATAAGGCAACGTCTATTGCGCGTCGCGGCCTGATGCTGGTGCTGTCTTCGCCCTCTGGTGCCGGCAAGACGACGATTTCGCGCCGGTTGCTGGAGATGGATTCCGAACTGCATCTGTCGATCTCGGTGACGACACGCGCACGCCGCCCGGGCGAGATGGATGGCACGCATTACCATTTCATCAGTTCGGAAGATTTCGGCCTGATGGTGAACCGCCAGGAACTGCTCGAGCATGCCAAGGTGTTCGACTATTACTACGGCACGCCGCGGGAACAGGTGGAGAAGCGTCTGTCGGCTGGCCAGGATATCCTGTTCGACATTGACTGGCAGGGCACGCAGCAGCTGCGCCAGCGCGCGCGCGACGATCTGGTCAGCGTCTTCATCCTGCCGCCGTCGACCCGCGACCTGGAAAAGCGTTTGCAGACCCGCGCGCAGGATTCCGCCGAAACCGTGGCCAAACGCATGTCGAAAGCGGCCGACGAGATCAGCCACTGGGCAGAATACGATTACGTGGTCGTCAACGAGGATGTTGAGCGCTGCCTCGCCGAGGTCTACGCCATCCTGCGTGCCGAACGGCTGAAACGCCATCGCGGCGTCGGTCTGGTCGATTTCGTCAAGACGCTGCGCGAGGGGCGCTAGCTGCGCTTCTGACTACAGCAGTCTTGCCAGGGCGCAAAATTCCGCGACAGACAGGGTTTCCGCGCGCCGGGTCGGATCGATGCCGGCCTGCGCGAGTTTCGCATCGGCATCCGGCCACAGGCTTTTCAGTGCGGCGCGCAGCATCTTGCGGCGCTGGTTGAAGGCCGCCGCCGTGACGCGCTCCAGCTTGGCGGGTTCCGCTTCGGCGAGCGGCCGGAGGCGCGGCGTCAGTTCCACGATGGTGGATGTCACTTTCGGTGCAGGGACAAACGCCTGCGGTCCGATGTCGAACAGCAGCCGTACCTCGGCGCGCCACTGCGCCGCCACCGAGAGCCGGCCATAGGTCTTGCCGCCAGGCTTCGCCGCCAGCCGTTCGGCCACTTCCTTCTGCACCAGAACGGTGATGCGCGTGAAATTCTGCGCCTGCGCCAGCCAGCCGAGCAGCAGCGGCGTGGCGATGTTGTAGGGCAGATTGGCGACCACCTGCCAGGGCGGCGGCGCCAGCGTTGCAAAATCGGTTTCCAGCGCGTCGCCGGCATGCACGGCCAGCCTGCCAGCGGCTGCCTGCACCACGTCCTGCAGGGCAGCGATGCAGCGGTCGTCGCGCTCGACCGCGATCACGCGCGGCGCACCTTCCAGCAGCAGCGCGCGCGTCAGTCCGCCGGGGCCGGGGCCGATCTCGATCACGGTCGCATCGGTCCATGGCATGGCGGCGCGGGCGATCTTGCGCGTCAGATTGAGGTCGAGCAGGAAATTCTGCCCGAGCGACTTGCGCGCGGCCAGCTCATGCTGCGCGATCACCTCGCGCAGCGGCGGCAGCGTTTCAACCGACATGAGAGCGATGCTTCGCCATCGTGGCCGCCATTTTCAGCGCGGCGAGCAGGCTGTCGGGTTTGGCAATACCCTTGCCGGCGATATCGAAGGCTGTGCCATGATCGGGCGAGGTGCGGATGATCGGCAGGCCGAGAGTCACATTTACCCCGCTGTCGAAATCCAGCGTCTTGATCGGGATCAGCGCCTGGTCGTGATACATGCAGATCGCGGCGTCGTATGTCTGGCGCGCCTCGGCATGGAACATGGTGTCGGGCGGCAGGGGACCGCGCGCATCGATGCCCATGCTACGCAGTTGCGCCACGGCGGGCGCGACAATGGCGGCGTCTTCCTCGCCCATGCCGCCGCTTTCGCCGGCATGCGGGTTGAGACCGGCCAGCGCCAGCCGCGGCTTTGCGATGCCGAACTTGTCGCGCAGATCCTGCGCGGTGATGCGCGCGGTTTCAACGATCAGATCGGTATCCAGAAGCGCGATGGCGCGCCGCAGGGCAACATGGATCGTGACGGGCACCACCCGCAGCCGCTCGGAGGCAAGCATCATCACGGGGCGCGACACATCGCAGAGCGCGGCGAGAAATTCGGTATGGCCGGGATGACTGAAACCGGCATCGTAGAGCGCGGCCTTGTGGATCGGGTTGGTGACCAGCGCCGCCGCCGTGCCATTACGGCACAGCGCGACCGCCAGCTCGATGGCGTGCAGCACGGCCGGCGCATTGCGGCGGTCCGGGACGCCTGGCTGCGGCGCAGTCGGTAGCGGGACCGGCAGCACCGGCAGGGCATGGTCGAACAGCGCCCAGGCATCCGCAGCCTCCGATACCGACTGCACCGGTACCGTCCAGCCATGGCGACTGGCCAGTGCAGCAAGGCGGCCGGGGTCATCGAGCATCAGGAAAGGGGCAAGACCGGCCTCGCGCCGGCGTGCCCAGGCCTGCAGGGCGATCTCGCCGCCGATGCCGGCCGGTTCGCCCATGGTGAGGGCGATGGGCAGATCGGTGACGGCTGTCGCCTTACCGGAATTCGATTGTGGCATCGCGCCGCAATTCGCGGATATAGCGCTGGGCCATCAGTTCAGACCGGCGCGCCAAAATGTTCTGCCGCACTTCGGTGCGGTTCAGCCCGGCGGCTTCCTGCTTGGCGCAGAGCGTGAAGATATGGACGGCACGCGATGCCCGCACCGGCTCGGAGGTCTGGTTGATCTCCAGCGGCGCGACCGCCTGGCGGAAGCTTTCGGGCAGATCGCCCATGCGCAGCGTGCCCAGACTGCCCGAACCCGGCGCTTCAAAGCGGCCGGCCACGGCTTCGACATCGTCGCAACTGCCGATCTCGCCGCGGGCCTGGCGGGCTTTGGCCATTGCGGCCTCCGCCTCGGCCTGCGGCGCTTCTGCTGCCAGCGGGATCAGCAACTGCTTCAGCGTGACTCGATTTTCCTCGATTCCGGGCATGGCGATGCGCCGCCGGTCGCGCAGGGCCACGATCTGCCAGCCGCCGACGGTGCGGATCGGTTCGGAAAGCTGGCCCTTTTCGAGCTTGGCGACGGCGGCCTCGACCTCCTCGTTGAGGGTGCCGCGCTGCACCCAGCCAACATCGCCGCCGTTCACGGCAGTGGTGCCGCGACTGAACTGGCGGGCAAGGGCGGGGAAATTGGCGCCGCCCCGCAGCTGTTCGATAATGCGGAGGGCAAGCTGGCGCTGCGGTTCTTCCTGATCCGGGCTGTCGACCGGAACCAGGATTTCCGAGATCAGATCTTCGGTCTGGCCGGCGCTGGCGCGCAGCTTGGCAACCGCCTCGTCGACTTCCTGCTCCGTGACGGTGGACTGGGCATTGGTGCGGCCACGCACCATCCGGCCCCAGGTCAGTTCGGTGCGGATCTGGTTGGCGATCGCGGCGGGATCGACGCCGCTGCGGCGCATGAATTCGTCGAAACGGCCGGGCGGGATGTTCATCTGGCGCTCGACTGCGGTGATCGCAGCATCGACATCCTGCTGCGATGTCGTAATGCCTCGCCGCTTGGCTTCCTGCATCTGCAAGCGGTCGTCGATCAGCGACCGGAGTGCCTGCTCGCGGACAGCACGAAGGATCTCCGGATTGTTATCCGGCAGGCGCGTGGTCGCGATGATGATTCGCATACGCTCGTTGAGATCGCGTTGCGAGACCACCTCGTCGTTGACCAGTGCGACAATGCGCTGCTGGTCCTGGGCATGGAGCGGAGCTGCAGCGAGGCCGGCGAGGAGAAGAATGAGGGCGATCAGACGATGCATGGCGAGGCTCAGTTAAACGATGCGATCCTGAAGCGGACGCCGATCACGGTATCGGGCTGGACATCGCGGTTGACCGTAAAGGTTCGCTCGGCGAACAGGATGATGTCGAAACATTCGTCAGTATAGCGCAGGCCAAGGAAGTTCAGCAAAGATCCGCCGTTATCGGCCAGATCACGGGTATGGCGGATTTCCGTGGCCCAGTATTTGGTCAGCTGCATGCGGACGGTCGCCGAAATGGCTTCCTGCCGCTCGTTCTGCCGAAGATAGTCGGTATTCACCAGGTCGGCGTAGGAGATTGTCACGTTGTTGATGGTGGTGCCCAGGGTGGCGCCAACTTCGTGGCGTCGCACATCCAGGTTGCTGTTCTGGGCCAGCCGGACGCGGTCGACTAGCTGGATATAGCGGCCGGGCGATACCGTCAGGCGGCCGACATAATCGGAGAACTGGTCGCGCATGCCCGAGGCTTCGGTGAAGGTATCGTCGGTCTTCGCCCGCAGCGACTGACCGGCCAGGAATTCGACATGGCCACCGTTTTCACCATAGGCGGCCATGCGCATGCCGTAGTTCAGCTTCGGGCCACCATCCCAACGGTCGTAGCCCGGGAAGCGGCTGAGCGAGAAAAGGTTGGTCTCGTCGAATTCGAAGCTGACGGAATCCTCGTTTGGAATATCACTCCGATTGCCACCATAAGGGCTGATAACACCCATGACGATGGGCTCGACAAGTTGCCGCATCCGGCCGGCATCGCGCACCATCGGGTAACGCCAGTCCAGCGCCACGGCCGGCAGGACGCGACCGGTCATGTCGGCGCCGTCTGTCGAGCCAGGCACGATGCTCTGGCTGACATTGTCAGACCAGTAGCCGTCGGCGCGAACCATTGCCGTGGCAGTGAAGACCTCGCCGCTGGGCGCGTAATAGGGCTGCGACCAGGACACCGTCGAACTCAGGCGCCGCATGTCCGGGCCCGAACTGCGTGACAGCGACACCATATTGGCATCCAGGCCCCAGCGGCCTCCGTAATCACCCGGCTCGAAGATGGCCGAGTAATCCATCACCGGAACCGCGACGGGCACTGTGTCGCTGCGCACCCGCTCCAGTGTATTCTGGAAAGCGAAGGCATTCAGGCTGGCGAAGTGCCGGTTGTTGATCGCTTCGCCGTAGACACGGCTGACCAGGGTGTTACTGCCTGGCCGGTCCTGGATCGAATAGCGGCTCAGATAGGTGTCGTCGGTCGAGCGCAGGATATTCGCGCCGTAGGTGACGTCGTCGGTCGCACGGAATGCGGCGTTGGCACGGATATGTCCGCGCGTGTCGCCAGTCGTATCCTCGTCCGCCACACTGCCGTCGACCTGGATTTCGCCCTTCGCAAAGCGCTGCCGATAATCCGCCCCAAGGAACGGTCCTTGCCGCGTCGAATACTGCGGCATCAGGGTCAGGTCGCTGGTGTCGTCGATTGCGTAGAAATACGGCAGCTGCACGGCGCTCTGAAAGAAGCTGCTGCTGGTATAGCGCGGCGGCAGGAAACCGCTGCGGCGGTTTACGGTGGGGTCCGGGTGGCTGAAATACGGCGAATACAGGATGGGAATGCCGAACAGTTCGAAGACCGCATCGCGGTATTTGATCTCTTGCTCGGCTTCGTTGTGCTCGACTTCACGGCCCTTGACCTGCCACAGCGGCGCCCGGGTCGGATCGCTCTCGCATAATGCGCAGGTGGTGTAGACCGCCTTCTTCATGATGGTGCGGTTGCCGTCCTTGCGCTCGGCCTGCGCCGCGGCGCCGCGCGACATATCGGCCAGCAGGAACGAGATGTCGCGGATGAAACCGTTCCGCATTCCGCCGGTCAGTTCCATATAGTCGGCAAAGATGACGGTGCCGTTTTCTTCCAGCAGGGAGACATTGCCGCTGGCCGTGACCTTGTCGTCGCGCTCGCTGTAACTGACCATATCGGCCAGCAGCGTGCGACCGCCCTGCGACAGTTCGACCTTGCCCTCGGCACGGATGAGGCCGAGAGTCTGATCGTAGTTCAACTGATCAGCCGTCACCAGCACCGGCGCATTCGTGCCAGTGGCGGGCGTGGCACTGCCCGCGGCTGGCTGCGGTTGCGGCTGGATCTGGGCGTGGCTCTGTGCGGCATAGCTCAGCAGCAACGCCATCATTGCCGCCTGCAGCAGTCCCCCCTTTCGTGCGCTCATCCGTCCTCCAGATGGAACAGCAGCGAAATACCCAGCATCACGAAGACGACCGTAGGGGCCCAGGCGGCGAGCGGCACCGGCAGGGTGCCGTTGAGGCCGAAGGGTTGCATCACCTCGACCGTAAAATACAGCAGGAAGCCGGCCGCGACGCCGCCCGCCAGCATGACACCGATGCCGCCGCGCCGGGTCAGGCGCAGGCTGAAGCTGGCGGCGATCAGCAGCATCGCACAGAGCAGGACAGGTGAAGCAAGCAGGGTATAGAAATGCAGGCGATGCCGCATCGCCGAAAAGCCCGCGGTTTCCAGCGTGCCGATAAAGGACGGCAACTCCCAGAAGGATATCGTTGCCGGCGAAGCGAAGCTCTCCTGGATGCGATCGAAGGTCAGTGTGGTCGGCACTGTCAGGTGCTCGTAACGCTCTGCCGTACGGTCGGGGTAGCTGATGACGGCCTTCTGCAATCGCCACTGGCCGGGCTCAAGCAGCGCCACCGCTGCATCGATACGTTTTACGAATTGGTCGCGACCTTCGTAATAGAACAGGATGGCATCCCGCAATTCGACGCCCTGCTGCGCCACGCGCAGGGCATGCACCACGACCTGGCCATTGGCATCGGCCTCGCGCAGCCACAGGCCGCCAGACGACACCGCCAGCATGCTGGTGCGACCGCGCATCACCTTGGCGTCGATATTCTCGTAGCGCGCCAGCATGGCGGCGCTGAGCGGGTTGTAAACGGTGACGAGGAAAATGCCGAGCAGTAGCGACAGTGCGATGCCGGGGAACAGAAACTGCCAGACCGAAACGCCGGCGGCGCGGCTGACCGTCAGTTCCTGCGAGCGGGTCAGGCGGCTCAGCGCCAGCATGCCGCCAAACAGAACGGCGAAGGGAAACAGCTTGGTCATCAGGGACGGCAGCTTGAGAACCGACATCTCGAGCACCAGACCGAGCGAGGCATCGGCGCGGCCGCTGGCACGGCGGAGCAGTTCGACGGTGTCGAAGCTGAAGGCCAGCACGGCGAGTACGATCAGAACCGTCAGGATCGCCGAGAAGA
>JAEYSS010000252.1 GCA_023434425.1 Pseudomonadota bacterium
ACGCCGCGCCGGCGCCGAAATCGTCGAGACAGACGGAATGGCCGTCATCGCGCAGCTGTCGCACCGCATTGGCAGCATGGACCAGATTGGTGATCTGGGTCGATTCCGTGATCTCGAAAATCAGCTGTTTGCGCAGACCCGGATCGTCGGCGAGGATTTCGCGCAAGGCGGCCATGAAGACCGAGCTTTCCAGGCTGTGGCCGGACAGGTTCACCGCCACATCGATGCGGTCGCCCTGGCGGCGGCGCTCGGACAGCATCTCGACCACGCGATGCACCACGGCAAGGTCGAATTCGCCGATCATATGCACGCCTTCGGCGAGGCGGATGGTCTCGAAGGGCGAGCCGCCGTCTTCAAAGCGCGACAGCGCCTCGTAATGATGCAGCGTGCGGGTGTCGAGCCGCACGATCGGCTGGAACACCAGATCGAACTGCCGGCTGGAAACGGCGGAGCGCAGCGCACGCACGCGCGACACGGTCTTCTGCAGCAGCGCTTTCAGGCTCTCTTCCGTCGAATGCAGCGCGAAGGCTGCGGCGCCCTCGCTGGCGAAGCGGTCGACGGCAAAGGCCATGGCGCTGGCAGCGTCTTCATCGCTCATCGCCTTCTGATGCAGGTCCAGCGTCGCGCCGCGCACACCGACGCCCCTGGCGGCGTCTTCGGCGGCCGGAACGCCGCTCTGCTTGATCAGGTCGCGCACCTGCGCAGCCACCGCTTCCTGGTCGATGCTGCTGGCATGCAGGATGCCGTATTTCTCGGTATCGATCTGGCCGGCGGTGTCGCCGCTGATCGACTTGGCACGGATCAGCGCGCCGACATCGCCCATCAGGCTCTGGCTTTCGTCGGGCTGCAAGGTATCGACCAGTTCCTTCAGGCCGACGATCTCGATCAGGGTGAGCTTCACTTCCGAGCCCAGTTCGCGCGCCAGTTTCAGCCGGTCGCCCGCCAGGGTTTCGAAATCTTCCGCCGCCAGCAGGCCGGTCTGGTAGTCGCGCTTGTTGGCCAGCGCGGTCTCGGCCAGCGGCAGGCGTGCATTGGACAGCGTAAGATAATAGCGCCCGTCCTGCCGCGGCAGGCAGCAGCCGCCCAGCACGCAGATCGCGCCCTGCTGGCCATCGGCGCGCAGCAAGCGCACCGTGACCGGTTCGATGCGGCCGCCTACAGCCAGGCCGCCCAGCAGGTTCATCAGGAAATGGCGGTCGCTGTCGTCGATCAGGTCGGCGAATTTGCGGCCGACCAGCGTTCCCGCCTCGCAGCCGGCGATCAGCCGGGCCGCACCGGAGGCAAACGCAATCAGCCCCTCGCCCGACACTTCCAGCATCAGGTCGGCCGCGGAGAAGGCGAAGGCGACGAAACGGTCGCGCTCCGCCCGCATATCCCTGGCGCCCATCCTGGCCTCACCTGAAAGCATGAAATTCCGGCTCGGAGTGTGCCAGCCGGCGCCAGTCCGCGCAACCCGGCGGCCGGTTTATGCACAGCCGGCTCCGCTTCTCGCATGAGCCGAATTGGCTTGACCCTGCGCCACGTTGCGCTGATCCCGCCCGGTTCCTACAATGGCGGCCAGAAGGCCGGCTGCGGCGGGCCACAGGGTAAGTCTAGGGGGACTAAGAATGACCGCTCCGTTCTGGGAAAAATCCTATCCGGCCGGTGTGACCTGGGCGCAGAATTTCCAGGCCAAACCGATCTGGACGATCTTGGACGACGCGGTCGCCCGCTTCGCACCCAATCCCTGCCTCGATTTCATGGGCAAAGGCTATTCCTACTCCGCCGTGTCCGATCTGGTCGACCGTGCGGCCAAGGGCTTCCAGCAGCTGGGCGTCGGGCCGGGCGTGCATGTCGGTCTGTTCCTGCCCAACACGCCGCATTACGTGATCTGCTTCTTCGCCATCCTCAAGGCCGGCGGCCGGGTGGTGAATTACAGTCCGCTCGATGCCGAACGCGAGCTGCGCTACAAGATCGAGGATAGCCAGACCGACATCATGGTCACGCTGGACCTCAAGGCGCTGTATCCGAATATCGGCAAGATGCTGGGCACCACGCGGCTGAAGAAGGTGGTGGTCTGCCGCCTGCCGGATGTGCTGCCCTTCCCCAAGAATCTGCTGTTCCCGCTGGCCAAGGGCAAGGAAATCGCCCAGGTGCCGAAGGACGACAAGCATATCCGCTTCGCCGATCTGGTCGCCAACGATGGTCGCTACACGCCGCATCCGGTGAAGGATCCGGCCGAGGAAGTGGCCATCCTGCAGTATACCGGCGGCACGACGGGTCAGCCCAAGGGCGCCATGCTGACGCACGGCAACATCACCGCCACCGTGCATATGTACGGTGCCTGGACCGAGAAGAACGACACGTTGAAGCTGGAGGACGGCAGGGAACGCGTGCTGATGGTCCTGCCGATGTTCCATATCTACGGCCTCAGCGCCGTGCTGCTGCGCATGCTGACCATCGGCGCACAGTTCTTCCTGCATCCGCGCTTCGAACTGAAGGCGGTGATCGAGGATCTGCACAAGAAGAAGATCAGCATCTTCCCCGGCGTGCCCACCATGTATGCCGCCATCGTCAATCTGGCGAACCTGAAGGACTACGACCTTTCATCGCTGAAATTCTGCGCTTCGGGCGGCGCCCCGCTGCCCGTCGAAGTGCAGGACAAGTTCGAGAGTGTCACCGGCCATAAGATGATCGAAGGCTGGGGCATGACCGAGACCTCGCCGGCCGGCACGCAGACCATCTATGGCGGCAAGCGCAAGCGCGGCTCCTGCGGCCTGCCGCTGCCCGGCATCATGATCGAGATCGTCGATGTCGACGATCCGCTGAAGCTGAAGGGCGTCAACGAGACCGGTGAAATCTGCATCACCGGCCCCAATGTGATGAAGGGCTACTGGAACAAGCCGGAAGCGACGGCGGAAGCCTTCGCCGGCGGCCGTTTCCATACCGGCGACGTCGGCTATCTCGACGAGGAAGGCTATGTCTTCATCGTCGACCGCAAGAAGGACATGATCCTGTCGGGCGGCTTTAACGTCTATCCGCGCAACATCGAGGAAGCCATCTACGAGCATCCTTCCGTCGAGGAATGCACCGTGATCGGCGTCCCCGACCAGTATCGCGGCCAGTCGGCCAAGGCCTTCATCAAGCTGAAGCCCGGCGCGCCGAGCTTCACTTTCGCCGAACTCAAGGAGTTCCTGACGGACAAGCTCGGCAAGCATGAGATGCCGGTGGCGATGGAAATCCGCGACGCACTGCCCAAGACCCTGATCGGCAAGCTGTCGAAGAAGGAACTGGTCGAGGAAGAAAAGCAGAAGGCGGCAGCGAGCAGCTGAGGTCGCCTGCAGGACCAAAGGAAAAAGCCCCGGTCCGGCCGGGGCTTTTTTTATTCTGCAGCCTGCGCCTTACCCAGTCCCTCGTCCCAGGCCCGCAGCGCCTGTGCCGCCGGCTGCACGCGCTGCCGCTCGGCTGCACTGAGCCCGGTCAGCAGCGGCAGCATCGGCCCCATATCGGCGATGCCGGCCAGCGTCACCGCATCATGCAGCGTGCGGATCGGGCTGATGCCGTCGCGCAGGTCTTCGAGCGGGATGAAGGCCTCGCGCAGCCGCTCGGCCCCGGCCCAGTCGCCGCGCTTGATGGCAGCGAGAATGGCCATTGAGCCGCGCGGCGCCACGCAGACGGAACCTGACGTGAAACCGCCAAGGCCGAACTGGCGCAGATGGGTGATCGCCGGCCGTTCGCCGATGCCGCTGATCACCAGCTTCGGGTCGACATGGTCGAGCAGCCGCCTGAGATAGTCGTCCTGCGCCGGATCGGGCCGCACCGTGCCGTATTTGATGGCGCAGACCGAGCCGTCCTTCATCAGCCGGCCGGCGGCCTCCGGTGCGATGTAGTTGTCGGACTTGATATAGAGCAGCAGCGGCTTGCCCATGGTGGCGGCGGCGCGGCGCAGCCCCACCTCGATGCCGTCCGGGGTGGCCGGGAAGGTCATCGGCAAGGCCATCGCGGTCGGGACTTTCGAGCCGCGCAGGATGCGGGCCTGGTCGATCAGCTTGCCGTAATCCGGGCCGAAGGACGGGATCAGCCAGGTGTCCCGCCCGACGGCATCGATCAGGAAGTCGAGAATCTCGGCATATTCGCTGACCGGAATATTGTAGAAGTTGGCGTTACCGCCATACATCAGGCTGCGCACGCCGCCGGCTTCCAGATAGCCGATCAGCTGCCGATTGGCGTCTTCGTTCAGGCTGAGGTCGGAGTAGCGCGCCAGCGGCGGCACGGCGAATACTGACGCGGCAAGGTCAGCCGCAACAACGGGCGAGGACTTCATTCTGGCGCCCTCCCTCAGCCCCGGCCGATATGGCCGCGGAACCGCTTGGCCAGATCGCGTGTCGCCTTGGTCAGCAGGCTTTGATCGACGCCAACGGCCACGAAGGTGAAGCCGGCATCGAGATACCGCCGGGCATCGTCCTCGTTCACCGCCAGGATGCCGGCCGGCATGTTGGCCGACTTGCACAGGTCGAGCGCCCGCATGATCTCGGCCTGCGCCTCGGGATGCGCGGCATTGCCCAGGTGGCCGATACTGGCCGACAGGTCGGCCGGACCGATGAAGATGCCATCCACGCCGTCCACTGCGGCCATTTCCGGGATCTTGTTCACCGCATCGCGGGTTTCGGCCTGCAGGATCACGCCGAGTTCATTCTCCACCGTGGCGTAATAGTCGGTGATCAGGCCGTAGCGGTTGGCCCGCGTATTGCCCGCCACGCCGCGCACGCCCTTCGGCGGATAGCGGGTGGCCGCGATGGCCTTCTTGGCTTCCTCCACATTCTGCACAAACGGCAGCAGCAGGTTAGGCGCGCCGATATCGAGAAACCGCTTGATCATCACCGTATCGTTCCACGGCGGCCGTACCACCGGGCTGGCGGTATTGGCATCCACCTGCATGGCCTGCAGCTGCTGCAGCACCATGGGCACTTCGTTGGGGGCGTGCTCGGTATCGATCACGATCCAGTCGAAGCCGGCCGTCGCCAGAATTTCCGCGACGGTATTGCTGCAAAGCGAACACCACAGACCGATCTGCTGCCGCCGCTCTTTAAGGGCGCGTTTGAACGTGTTGGCGGGCAGTTTCATGATTTTCTGTTTCCTCCGGCGATCCTTGAACGGACGAAGGATACAACAAAGAATAAATCGCGGCGATACAAGGGAAAACTGTGCTAAAAAACGCACAAACGGCCCAGCAGACAGGAACCGGACCGGGAAGGGGGAGTTATGGATCAGCTACCAGCCGCGACCGGCACACAGGCCGGTATCCAGACCAGTATAAGCCGGGGCCGCGGCGCGCAGCAGGGAGCCGACCCAGTGAGCAGCAACGAGTACCTCACCTTCGCCATCGACGCGCAGCAATACGGCGTCGACATCCTGAGTGTGCGCGAAATCCGCGCCTGGACCGAAGTGACCAACCTGCCCAACACGCCTGACTTCGTGCGCGGCATCATCAACCTGCGCGGCACCATCGTGCCGATCTACGATCTGCGCGTCCGCTTTGGCGGTGGCCGGACCACGCCAACCAGCATGCATGTGGTGATCGTGGTGGTGGCGGCGAACGGCACCTTCGGCCTGCTGGTCGATTCCGTATCCGATATCCTGTCGATCGATCAGCGCGACCTGCAGGCGGTTCCGAATACCGGCATGGCGGACGATCACCAGTTCCTGAGCGCGCTGGTGGCGCGCGAAGAACGTATGGTGTCGATACTTGATCTCGATCGATTGGTAAACCAGGCGACCGCGGCGCAGATGGAACAGATCGCGGCCCAACAAAGTGGCCAGCCAGCCATCGCCTCAATGGCCTGATTGCAATTGCGAATGTGTCGCGCAGTGAGTGCTTAATTTTCGGCAACCCCAAGTTTTTCCACAGCCAGGCTTGAGTTACACGCGCTAGTTTCACCCCAGATAAGCCGTACGGCTGTTTTCAAGGGGATTGAGATATGCGGAGCCTTTCAATTCGCACCACGCTGGGCCTGGTCATCGGGATACTGGGTCTCATGCTGGTGGCCGGCAGCATCAATGCCTTGCTGAACAATCTCGACCGCAATGCAGCCGCCAAGCGGGTCGCGCAACTGGCGCCGATCAGCCAGGCCTTCTTCCAGAGCCTGCAGCAGCATCGGCTCGAGCGCGGCAATATCCTCATCGTCTTCCGCGCCGAAGCTCCCGCCGTCAAAGACACGGTCGACAGCATCACCGGCCAGCGCGACAACACGGTGAAATTCTACAATACCGGCTATGCCATGCTGTCGGCGCTCAGTAGCGACCTGCCGGGCGCGGCGCCGCTTCTGACCAAACTCAAGTCGGCGCATGACGCGGTCGAGGCATTGCGGCCGAAAGCGATGCAGATGATCGCCCAGCCCCGCGCCCAGCGCGATGCGCAGGCCATGCAGGATTGGCCGCGAGTCACCCAGAGCTACCTGAGCGCTGTGCAGGAAGCTTCCGACTTCCTGGAAGCGTCCCTGCAGCTGGTCGATCCAGCCGTCGACCAGCTGCTGAGCGTGAAGCAGAATGCCTGGACGATCCGCAACTATGCGGGTTCGATGGTGCTGCGAATCCTGACCACGATGTCGGCCGGCCAGACCTGGGGCGTGGCCGAATCCATGGCCCATGCCGACGATGCCGGCCGCGTGGCGACCGCCTGGGACATCGTAACCGTCATCGCGGCACGCAGCGACACTCCGGCGCCGGTGCGCGACGTCGTCAATACCGCAAAAGGCTTCTTCACCGGCCCGCTCGGCACCGAGCGCGAGACGATCGTGAAAGCATTCACGGCCGGCCAGAAATCGCCGATCGAACAGGCAAAGTACCAGCCGACCGTGACCGAGAGCCTGAACATGCTGAACGCGGTGGCGAATACCGCGCTGGATGAACTGATCAAGCGCGCCGATGCCCAGACGGCCCAGACGCAGCGCAGCGTTTTCCTGAGTGTCGGAACGCTCGTGGCCGCTGTCGCTTTCACCGTTTTCGGCTTCCTGATCGTACAGTGGCGCGTCACCGGTCCGATCAATCGTATGACCGGCGCGATGCAGCGCCTGGCCAATCGCGACCTCGGTGTCGAAATTCCCTACACTGATCGCGGCGCCGAAGTCGGCCAGATGGCCACCGCTGTGCAGGTCTTCAAGGACAGCATGATTGCCCGCGAGCAGGCTGAAGCCGATGTCGCGCGCCAGCGTGAAGAATCGGAAGGCCGCCGACTGGAGCGCGAAGCACGCGAAAAGGCGGCCGGTGACGAGATCGCGGCGCTGGTCAACAAGGTGGCGCAGGGCGACCTGAGCGGTCGCATCAGCGAAAGCGGCAAGGACGGCTTCTTCCTCACCACCAGCCAGGAACTGAACCGCCTGGCGGGCACGCTGCAGACCATGACCGGCGAACTGGCGACTGCGATGGGCGCCATGGCTGGCGGCGACCTGACCAAGACGGTGCGTGGCGACTACCAGGGTGTGTTCGGCGAGATCAAGGGCGCGGTGAACGGCATGTCGGAACGCATGCGCGATTTCGCCGGCCGCCTGACCCAGACGGCGCAATCGGTGAAGGTGGCATCCGACGAGATCTCGACCGGCAGCCAGGATCTGGCCAGCCGCACGGAATCGCAGGCGGCCTCGATCGAGGAAACCGCGGCCTCGATGCACGAGATCACCACCACGGTGAAGCAGAATGCCGACAATGCGCAGGCGGCCAACCAGCTGGCCGTCGCGGCGCGCGACACCGCCGAAAAGGGTGGCAACGTGGTGGCCGATGCGGTCACGGCGGTGACGCAGATCGAGGAAAGCGCCCGCAAGATCAGCGACATTGTCGGGCTGATCGACGAGATCGCCTTCCAGACCAACCTGCTGGCGCTGAATGCAAGCGTGGAGGCCGCCCGTGCCGGCGAGGCCGGCAAGGGCTTTGCCGTCGTGGCGCAGGAAGTGCGTGCCCTCGCCCAACGTTCCGCCAACGCCTCGAAAGACATCAAGGCGCTGATCACGGACTCGAATGCGCAGGTGAAAACCGGCGCCTCGCTGGTCAATCAGACCGGTGGTTCGCTGACCGAGATCGTCAACGCCATCAAGAAAGTGAGCGATATCGTCGCCGAGATCGCTGCCGCCAGCCGCGAGCAGGC
>JAEYSS010000253.1 GCA_023434425.1 Pseudomonadota bacterium
TCGCGGTCGTCCAGCAGCACGTCGAGGCCGGCCGCCTGCAGCTTGCCGTAGAGATCGTCGCAGGCCCTGTCGCAGTCGGCATCGCCGACCTTGAGGTTGATCAGGCCGACATGGAACGGCGCGACGCTCATCGGCCAGATGATGCCGTTGTCGTCATGGCTGGCCTCGATGATGCCGCCGACCAGACGCGACACGCCGATGCCGTAGGAACCCATTTCCAGCGTGATCTGTTCGCCGCCCGGTCCGGCCACCACCGCGCCCATCGGTTTGGAATACTTGGTGCCGAAATAGAAGATGTGGCCGACTTCGATGCCGCGGGCCGCCACCTGGCGGTCCTTGGGCAGTGCTTCGAAGCGCGCCGTGTCGTGCTTCTCTTCCGTCGCCGCATAGGGCGCCGTCCAGGAATCCACGATGGGCTGCAGGTCGGCCGTGTAGTCCACCGCCTCGCCCAGCACGTCGCGGTCGATCAGCGCCTTGTCGCAGAACACGCCGCTCTCGCCGGTTTCGGCCAGCACAATGAACTCGTGGCTCAGATCGCCGCCGATCGGGCCGGTATCGGCCTGCATCGGGATCGCCTTCAGGCCGAGCCGCGCAAAGGTGCGCAGGTAGGCCACGAACATCCGGTTATACGAGCGGCGCGCGGCGGCCTGGTCGAGATCGAAGGAATAGGCATCCTTCATCAGGAATTCGCGGCCGCGCATGACGCCGAAACGCGGACGCACCTCGTCGCGGAATTTCCACTGGATGTGATAGAGGATTTTCGGCAGGTCGCGGTAGCTCTTCCACTCGTTCGCGACGATGTCGGTCAGCATTTCCTCGTTGGTCGGACCGTAGAGCAGCGGACGTTCGTGGCGGTCGGTGATGCGCAGCATCTCCTTGCCGTAATCCTCGTAGCGGCCGCTCTTCTGCCACAGCTCGGCCGACTGGATAGTCGGCATCAGCATTTCCTGCGCGCCGGCATTGTCCTGCTCCTCGCGCACGATCTGCTCGATCTTCTTCAGCACGCGATGGCCGAGCGGCAGCCAGCTGTAGATGCCGGCGGCATTCTGCCGGACCATGCCGGCGCGCAGCATCAGCCGGTGGCTGACGATCTGGGCCTCGGAGGGGTTTTCCTTCAGAACGGGCAGGAAGTAGCTGCTGAGCCGCATATTGTGGGTTTTCCTGAATTTATCTTGCGGTGATGGCGGGATAATGGGGCGTTTTTAAGGCCCCTCCTCCCCAGCCGCAATGGGTCGGACGACCTAGCGGGCGGGCTGTCTGGCGAAGTAGTCGCGGCAGGCCACCGCCAGCGCATCTTCGGTCTGCGGCTCGACCGGCTTGCCGTTCAGCGCAAAGCGGCCGGTCATCGGATCAATCTGCAGCTTCGCCACCGGCAGTTCCGACACGCCGATACTGGGGCTGCGCGATGGGCCCGGCAGTTCGCTTAAGGGAATGACGACGGGCAGCTCGATCATGCCCTCGAACAGCGGCGGCATGCCGCCCGGCAGATCGGCCGGCGCGATCGGGCGGCCCTGGGAATCGACGTCGCGGCCGGGCTGGTAATTCACGTCCGGCGCCGGCTGGTGCGGCACCAGGATGTTCCGCTGCATCATCAGGCGGCGGCAGTCGCGACCATCCACGGCAACC
Source organism: Pseudomonadota bacterium (assembly GCA_023434425.1). GTDB lineage: Bacteria > Pseudomonadota > Alphaproteobacteria > Ferrovibrionales > Ferrovibrionaceae > Ferrovibrio. Next base: position 1,627 of record JAEYSS010000253.1, read on the forward strand.
ACCGTGGATTGGGCCGAGTCGGAGGATGTCTTGGCGGATTGGGCCGCTGCCGGGGCTGTCTCCCCCAAGGGTAGCAGCAGCAGTCCGAGCAGCAGGGTGGTCGGAATCCGGAGCATTTTCCCAGCATGTGGCGCCATTGTTACGATTCTCTTATGAGGCCATAACTTTTTGGATGACAACGCTTTCATCATTCGGTATAGAAAATACGCAACCGCTTGGTAACAGGCGGCCCAAGTCTGGGGAGGCTTAAACTTACCCGTGCGAGACGGGGTGCGGAGCGAGGCATGTCCTTGCTCCTTTCTTTTTTGTGGCAACCCCTTCGCAAGACACCCCTATAAGTTGAGCAGACGCAGCCCCATCCGGGGCTGTTTGTGTTTCTGAGGGGGGGAAGATCGGCGCTAGCCCAGTTGGCAGAGCAGCTAACTCTTAATCAGCAAGCCCCAGGTTCGTTCCGTGACGATCACTACCGCAATCCGGCGGCGCGGTCGCGCTGGATCTCCCGCAACCGCAGAATGACACACTGATCGTGTGCGGCGATAATCGACGCGGTCTGCTCGTTGTGGCCATGCAGGAAGTCGGTGCAGCGCTCGTTGGCTTCCATCCGGTCGGCCTCAATCTGCGTTTTCGGTAGCTGCTTCGGGGAGGTGGCGCCGGGACAACCGCCCAGCATCAATGCCATAACTGCAGCCATGCCGGCAGCGGCCAGTTGTTTGCGCATCATCGCCCCCCTCTGCTGGTCGCGAAACTTTACCCGCAGCGGCGGCTGCGAACCACTCATCAGTGATTCCCAGATGGGCTCAGCCGCGCCCGAGCAGGCCGGCGATATCGAGCAGGTCGTAAGTCCCGACCACGTAATAAATCGCGAAAATCACGCTGCTGATGCCGAAGCAGAGCAGAAACTTGAAGCCGAGCCGCGGGTTGGCCGGGGCCGAATCGGCCTGGCCGGGCAGCTTCTCCTCGCCGGCTTCCTCGGCCGTCTTCACCCCTATGGGCAGCACGCAGAACAGCATCACCATGTAGATGATGAGGAAGGCAACGAGATTGTTGTACCAGGTCACGCCAAATGACTCCGACTGAAACTCAGATCTGTTCGATCTCGACCAGCGTGCCGCAGAAGTCCTTCGGATGCAGGAACAGCACCGGCTTGCCATGCGCGCCGATCTTCGGCTCGCCGTCACCCAGCACGCGGGCGCCCTGCGCCTTCAGCTTGTCGCGCGCGGCGATGATGTCGTCCACCTCGTAGCAGACATGATGCATGCCACCCGAGGGGTTGCTGGCGAGGAATTTGGCGATCGGTGAACTGTCGCCCAGCGGATGCAGCAGCTCGATCTTGGTATTCGGCAGTTCGACGAACACGACCGTCACGCCATGGTCGGGCTCGTCGACCGGCTTGGACACTTTCGCTCCCAGCGTATTGGCATAGGTGGCGGCGGCGGCGGCGAGGTCCGGCACGGCAATGGCGACGTGGTTGAGGCGACCGATCATGAGCGGGTTCCCTGCTGGAATTCTTGCACTGCAATATGGGGGCGAAACCGCCAGCTAGCAAGATGGGGTCCGGCAAGCGGTCGCAAAGCCGCAGCCTGCCCCTACGGCATCCGGACGATCTGCACCTGGCAGACCGGCTTGCGGCCGGTCAGGCCACGCAGGAATCCGCGCATGGCCTTGATCGCCGCCTGCTCCAGCGCGGCGTCGTCGCGGGAGGATTTCAGCAGCTCAATCGCATCGGCGATCTCGTCGGCGATCTCGTCCTCGATATCCTCGATCTCGAAATTCACCACGCCGGCCAGCATCACCTGCGGATCGGCCAGCAGCTTGCCGCGCCCGTCCACCACCAGCGTCACCGCCGCCGCCCCGTTGAAGGCCAGCTTGCGCCGCACGCCCAGCGTCCCGCCCTGCAGCGGGATCAGTTCGTCACCATCGATGGCCAGTCGCCCGGCCGGCACCTGCTCCACCACATCGGGCTCACCCGGCGCCAGCCGGATCAGGTCGCCGTTGCGCGGCACGATACCATGCGGCACCTGCAGGCTCTGGGCGAAGCGGGCATGCTCGACCAGATGGCGCGGCTCGCCATGCACCGGCACGGCGATCTGCGGCCGGGCCAGCGCATACATCTCGGCCAGCTCGTCGCGCGACGGATGGCCGGAGACATGCACGAAGGCATCCTTCTCGGTGATCACCTCGATGCCGCGACTGACCAGTTCATTGTGCAGTTTGAACAGCGTGCGCTCGTTGCCGGGGATGATCTTGGAGGAAAACACCACGGTGTCGCCGGGCGACATCACCACATGCGGGTGACTGCCGAAGGCGATGCGCGCCATGGCGCCGCGCGGCTCGCCCTGGCAGCCGGTGCAGATATACATGATCTTCTCGCGCGGCAGGAAGCCGGCCTCGCGCTCATCCACCTGATTGGGGATATGCTTGAGGTAGCCATTCTCCTGCGCCGCTGCGATGAAGCGATGCAGCGAACGGCCGATCAGGCAGACATGGCGACCGAGATCCCTGGCGACCAGGAACAGCGTTTCCAGCCGTGCCAGGTTCGAGGAAAATGTCGTAATGGCGATACGACCCGGATTGTCTTTCAGCAGCGGCAGCAGCGCGTCATGCACCTCGCCTTCCGAGCCCGAGGTGCCACGGCTGAAGACATTGGTGCTGTCGCAGACCAGCGCCAGAACGCCCTTGTCGCCATAGCTGCGCAGCGTCTCGATTTCGGTCTGCGGCCCCAGCATCGGGCGCGGATCGAGTTTCCAGTCGCCGGTATGCAGCACGGTGCCGCGCGGCGTTTCGATGGCGAGCGCCTGACTCTCCGGCGTCGAATGCGTGATGTTCATCGAGCGGATCTTGAACGGCCCGAGTTCGATCAGCTCGCCCGGCTGGTAGATATGCACGGGGACGTCATCCACCATGCCCTTCTCTTCCAGCTTGCGGCGCAGGACGCTGGCGGCAAAGCCGGTCGCCCAGACAGGGCACTGCAACTCGTCCCAGCAATGGCTGATCGCGCCGAGATGGTCTTCATGGGCATGGGTGAGGACCAGACCGAGCAGCTTCTCGCGCCGGCCGGCAATCCAGGCCACGTCCGGCACCACCATATCGACGCCCGGCATGCCCTCATCGGCAAAGCTGGTGCCGAGATCGACCATGATCCACTGATCCCCGTAACCGTAGAGGTTCAGATTCATGCCGATCTCGTTGACCCCGCCCAGCGGGAGGAAATACAGGCTGTCCTTGTCGAGACGTTCAGACATTGCGGTCTTTGATTATCCCTGCGTGCTGCGACGATAGATTTCGATCAGCCCGCGCACGGTGATATCGGGCACGATCTTCTCGATCACATCGGTGGCGCCATCGAAGACCGGCGCCAGGCCGCCGGTCGAGATCACCCGCATCGGCCGGCCGAACTCGCCACGGATCCGGGCAACGATGCCCTCGATCAGGCCGACATAACCGTAGAAGACGCCGGAATGCATGCAGGCCACGGTATTAACGCCGACCACGCTTTTCGGTTTCTCGACAACGATCCTTGGCAGCAGGGCCGTGGCATTGACCAGCGCCTCGATGGACAGGTTGATGCCCGGTGCGATAACACCACCGCAGTAGCTGCCCTCCTCGTCGACCACATCGAAAGTGGTGGCGGTGCCGAAATCGACGATGATCATCGGGGTGCGGGGGAACATCACGCTGGCGCCCACGGTGTTGCAGATGCGGTCGGCGCCGGCGCCCTGCCCCTTCACCTGGATGCCGTATCTCACATTCGGCTCGCCCAGGACCAGCGGTTCGGTGCCGAAATAACGGGTGCAGAGCCGGCGCAGATTGAAGGTCGCCTGCGGCACCACGCTGCCGATGATGGCGTTGCGGACCTGCTTCGGGTCGATGCCCTCGATCTGCATCAGTTGCAGCAGCCAGACCGCATGCTCGTCGGCAGTACGAGATGCCGAGGTGTGCTGACGCCATTCGCCGACAATCCGGTCGCCGTCGACGATGCCGAATTTCACATTGGTGTTGTTGGCATTGATCGCGAGCAGCATGGCGCGTCCTCTTCAGCCGGCCGGGAAAACGTCGCCGGCCGTGACAGTCTGCCTGCGGCCGTCCGGCAATTCCAGCAGCAGCGCGCCGCTGTCGTCCAGCGCGACGAATGTCCCGTGCAGCTCGGAATCCGGCAGCCGCACGATCACTGCCTGCCCCAGACCCTGTGCCCGCGCCAGCCAGGCCGTGCGCACCGGCGCGAAACCCTCGGCCTGCCAGCGGTCATACCAGTAGCCGTAGCGCGCCAGCAGCCACCCTGCAAAGTCTTCCGGTGTCACAGTCACGCCATGCGCGGCCAGTGAGGTAACCGGATAAAGCGTTTCCGCAGGATGCCAGGCGAGATTGACGCCGATGCCGACCGTGACCCAGCCCAGCGCGCCATCGGGCCCCGTGCGGGATTCGAGCAGGATGCCGGCGATCTTGGCGCCGTTGACCAGCACGTCGTTCGGCCACTTACATGTCAGTTTGCCAGGCACTGCGGTCAGATCGAGCGCCTCCAGCAACGCGACAGCTGTGAGGAAGGACAAGGTTGCGGCCTGGCCCGGCGTGCTGTGGGGCCGCAGCAGCAGCGAGAGAAACAGATTGCCCGGTGGCGAGTCCCAGACGCGGCCACGCCGGCCGCGACCGGCGGTCTGCTGTTTCGCCAGCACCGCGAGGCCTTCCGTTACGCCAGCTTCAGCCTGGCGACGGACTTCCTCATTGGTGCTGTCGAGGCTGTCGAAGACCTGCAGCCTCCAGGCAACCATGCTGGCTTACGGGAACAGGGCCTTGGCGGCCGTGCCGGCCATGCTGAGCAGTGGTGCCGGCCAGATGAAGAACAGCATGGTGAACAGCCCGGTCACGGTCATCACCGCACCCAGCTCGCCACGCACCGGCTTGGCCAGCGGCTCGGACACGTCGTCGAAATACATGATCTTGACTATACGCAGATAGTAATAGGCGCCCACCACCGAGCTGAGCACGCCGATCACTGCCAGCGTATAGAGGCCAGCGTTAATGGCGGACATGAAGATGTAGAACTTGCCGAAGAAGCCGGCCAGCGGCGGCACGCCGGCGAGCGAGAACATGAATGCGGCCAGCAGCAAGGCCATGCCCGGATGGGTCTTGGCCAGACCGGCGAGATCGCCGACGCCCTCGACCATCTGGTCCTTCTGGCGCATGCAGAGAATGCAGGCGAACGTCCCGACATTCATGGCGAGATAGATCGCCAGATAGATCAGGATGCCGCGCACGCCCTCTTCCGTGCCGGCCGCCAGCCCGATCAGGGCATAGCCGACATGGCCGATGGACGAATATGCCATCAGGCGCTTGATATTGGTCTGCGCGATGGCGGCAAAAGCGCCGAGCAGCATGGAGAGCGCGCTGACCACGATGATGATCTGCTGCCATTCATGGGCGATGTCGCCGAACGGCGTCAGGATCGCGCGCACGAACAGCGCCATGGCGGCCACCTTGGGCGCGACGGCGAAGAAGGCCGTCACCGGCGTCGGCGCGCCTTCATAGACGTCCGGCGTCCACATATGGAAGGGCACGGCCGAGACCTTGAAGGCCAGGCCGGCCGAGAGGAAGACGATACCGACCACGAGGCCGATGGAAGCCTGGCCACCAAGCGCCTGGGCGATCTGGGCGAAATTGGTCGAGCCGGCGAAGCCGTAGATCATCGACGCGCCGTAGAGCAGCATGCCGGACGACAGCGCACCCAGCACGAAATACTTCAGGCCGGCTTCGGTGGCACGACCGGAATCGCGCTTGAAGGCCGCCAGCACATACAGCGACAGCGACTGCAGTTCGAGGCCGAGATAGAGGGCGATCAGGTCGTTGGCCGAGACCATCATCATCATGCCGGTGCTGGCCAGCAGGATCAGCACGGGATACTCGAACCGCTCCATCCGCTCGTAGCGGTTATAGCCGAGCGACAGCACGATGGCGAAAGCCGAGCCGAGCAGGATCAGCACCTTGGCGAAACGGCCGAAGCCGTCGGCCACGAAGAGCCCGCCGAAGGTGGCGACCGTTTCCGCGGGCTGCATGGCGACCAGCGCGATCGCGATCAGCAACGCGAGCACGGCCAGCCAGGACACGGCGCGGGTCGAACCATCGCCCCGAAAGACGCCGAACATCAGCAGCGCCATGGCCGAGAGCGCAAGCCAGAGTTCCGGATAGGCAGGCGCGAGTGCGGGCAGAGCGGTCACGGTTGAAACTCCTAGCGGGCTGCGGTGGCCACGGCCTTGGCGGCGGCCATCGCGGTCTGGTGCTGGTCGAGCAGATGTTTGACCGAGGCGGCCATCACATCGAAGAACGGCGCCGGATAGATACCCATCCACAACGTCATGATCACCAGCGGTGCAAAGATGGCGATCTCACGCGGCGACAGGTCGACCATCGCCTTGAGGTCGGCCTTGGTCAGCTCTCCGAAGATGACCCGGCGATAGAGATACAGCGCATAGGCCGCAGCAAAAATCACGCCCGACGTGGCGATCAGCGCGACCCAGGTGTTGGCCTGGAAGGCGCCGACCAGGGTGAGCAACTCGCCGACGAAGCCGCCGGTGCCCGGCAGGCCGACATTGGCCATGGTGAACAGCATGAAGATCGCGGCGTATTTCGGCATATTGTTGGCCAGGCCGCCGTAGCGCGCGATCTCGCGGGTATGCAGCCGGTCGTAGACCACGCCGACGCAGAGGAACAGCGCGCCCGAAATGATCCCATGGCTCAGCATCTGGAAGATGGCGCCTTCGATGCCCTGCGTGTTCAGCGCGAAGATGCCCATGGTGACGAAGCCCATATGCGCCACCGAAGAATAGGCGATCAGCTTCTTCATGTCCTCCTGCACCAGCGCCACCACCGAGGCGTAGACGATGGCGATCACGCTGAGCGCGAAGACGAAGGGCGCGAAGTATTCCGAGGCAATCGGGAACATTGGCAGCGAGAAGCGCAGGAAGCCGTAGCCGCCCATCTTCAGCAGAACGGCGGCCAGGATCACCGAACCGGCGGTCGGCGCTTCGACATGGGCATCCGGCAGCCAGGTATGCACCGGCCACATCGGCATCTTCACCGCAAAGGAGGCGAAGAAGGCGAGCCAGAGCCAGGTCTGCGCATTGGCTGAGAACAGCCCGGTCTTCATCAGGCTCGGGATGTCGGTCGTGCCGGCGGTGAAATACATGTACAGCAGCGCCAGCAGCAGCAGCACCGAGCCGAGCAGCGTGTAGAGGAAGAACTTGAAGCTGGCATAGATGCGGCGCTTGCCGCCCCAGATGCCGATGATCAGGAACATCGGGATCAGGCCGGCTTCGAACAACAGATAGAACAGCACCAGGTCGAGCGCGCAGAACACGCCGACCATCAGGGTTTCCATGACCAGGAAGGCGATCATGTATTCCTTGACGCGATGCTCCACCGACTCCCAGCTGGCCAGGATGCAGAACGGCATCAGGAAAGTGGTGAGGATGACGAACAGCATGGAAATGCCGTCGACACCCATATGGTAGTTGATGCCGGCGCCGATCCACTCGGCCTTCTCGACGAACTGGAAGGTGGCCGTCGAATTATCGAAATTCAGCCAGATCAGCAGCGATACCAGGAAGGTGATCGTGGTGGTCCACAACGCCACCGACCGGGCATTGCGGGCGACAATCTCCTCCGGTCCGCGCGCCAGGAAGATGAAGGCGGCGCCGACCAGCGGCAGGAAGGTGACGATCGACAGCAAGGGCATGCTCGACATCGGATTAGTGCCCCATCGCACTGAAGAAATAGGTCACCAGCGCCGCCACGCCGATCAGCATGGCAAAGGCATAGTGATAGACATAACCGGACTGCAGGATCGAGGCGCGCCGGGCCAGACGCACGACCGTGGCGGCCAGGCCATCGGGGCCGAGGCCGTCGATGATCTTGCCATCGCCACCCTTCCACAGCAGCCGGCCGAGCCAGAAGGTCGGACGCACGAAGATGCGGTCATACAGCTCGTCGAAATACCACTTGTTCAGCAGGAAGCTGTAGAGCAGCGGCTGCTGGGCGGCGACGCGGTGCGGCAGGCTGGTGTCGCGGATATAGGCGATCCAGGCGATGAAGATGCCGATCACGCCCACGATAATGGGGCCAACCTTGACGAGGAACGGCACGTGATGCGCCTCGTCCATCGCCTTGTGGTTTTCCAGGATCAGGATCGAACTGCCCCAGAACTCCTTCCAGTGATGGCCGATGAAACCGTCGTGGAAGGCAATGCCGGCGAAGACCGCGCCAAGCGCCAGCACAAAGAGCGGTGCCAGCATGATCATCGGGCTTTCATGCACGTGTTCCATCACGTGATGATCGGCGCGCGGCTTGCCGTGGAAGGTCATGAACAGCAGGCGCCAGGAATAGAAGGCGGTCAGGATCGCCGCCGCCATACCCATGATATAGGCATACTGCCCGACCCCGCCGGCGGCATAGGCCACTTCAAGGATCATGTCCTTGGAATAGTAACCGGCGAAGATCGGGAAGCCGGCAAGCGCCAGGCTGCCGATCCACATCATGGCGTAGGTGACCTTGATGTGCTTCCACAACCCGCCCATGCGGCGCATGTCCTGCTCGCCATCGACGGCATGGATCACCGAGCCGGCGCCGAGGAACAGCAGCGCCTTGAAGAAGGCATGCGTGAACAGGTGGAAGATCGCGGCCGGGTAGGCCGAGACGCCCAGCGCGAAGAACATGTAGCCGAGCTGCGAGCAGGTCGAATAGGCGATCACGCGCTTGATGTCATTCTGCGCCAGGCCGACGGTGGCGGCGAAGAAGGCCGTGCTGGCGCCGATCACGGCGACGAAGGCCAGCGTATCCGGCGCGTATTCGAACAGGGGCGAGCAGCGCGCGACCATGAAGACGCCGGCGGTCACCATCGTGGCGGCATGGATCAGTGCCGAGACCGGGGTCGGGCCCTCCATGGCGTCCGGCAGCCAGGTATGCAGGCCGAGCTGGGCCGACTTGCCCATGGCGCCGAGGAACAGCAGGAAGGTGGCGACGGTCAGAATGTCCCAGTCCTTCCACAGGAAGTGGAAGGTCTTGCCGGCGAGATCGGGCGCTGCCGCGAAGACGGCGTCGAAGTTGACGCTGCCGGTGGCGAAGAACAGCGCCATGATGCCGAGCGCGAAGCCGAAATCGCCGACGCGGTTGACCACGAAGGCCTTGATCGAGGCGGCATTGGCCGAAGGCTTGTGGTACCAGAAGCCGATCAGCAGGTAAGACGCCAGGCCGACACCTTCCCAGCCCATATAGAGCTGCACGAAGTTGTCCGCCGTGATCAGCATCAGCATGGCGAAAGTGAACAGCGACAGGTAGGCGAAGAAGCGCGGCCGATGCGGATCGTGGCTCATATAGCCGACGGAATAGACATGCACGACGGCCGACACGGTGTTGACCACCACCAGCATCACCGCGGTGAGCTGATCGATCTTCAGCGCCCAATCGACGCTGAACGTGCCGGAATCGATCCAGTCGAGCACCTTCACGGTGACGACCATGCCCTTGGAAATCACGAGATAGAAGGCGACCCAGGACAGCACGGCCGAGATGATCACCGCGACGCAGGTGACGGCCATCGAGGCGGCGTCGCCGATGCGGCGGCCGAACAGGCCGGCGATAATGGCGGCCAGCAGCGGCAGGAAAACGATCAGATGGTACATCGTCATCGCTGGCCTCAGCCCTTCATCATATTGATGTCTTCAACCGCGATGGTGCCGCGGTTGCGGAAGTAAACGACCAGGATTGCCAGGCCGATGGCCGCCTCGCCCGCCGCCACCGTCAGCACGAACAGGGCGAAGACCTGGCCGACCAGATCGTTCAGGTGGGTGGAAAACGCCACCAGGTTGATGTTGACGGCGAGCAGCATCAGTTCGATCGACATCAGGATGACAATCACGTTCTTGCGGTTCAGGAAAATGCCGAGAATCCCCAGCGTGAACAGGATCGCCGCAACGGTCAGGTAATGTCCGAGGCCGATGGTCATGGTCAGATTCCCTTCCTCGGCTCGACCTTGCGGATCGCCACCGCCTCGTCGCGCGGGCGATGGACCTGCTCGGAAATGCTCTGGCGCTTCACGCCGGGGCGCGAGCGCAGCGTCAGCACGATGGCGCCGATCATGGCGACCAGCAGGATCAGCCCGGCGCCCTGGAACAGGTAGATATATTTGGTATAGAGCACCGCACCCAGCGCATGGGTGTTGGTGACCTGGTCGAGCGCCGGGATCGGATCGGCCGCGACCGATCTGGCTTCAGGCGCAACCACCCAGCCGCCCAGCACCATCACCAGCTCAATCAGCAGAACGACGCCGATCATGCCGCCGACCGGAAGATACTGCAGGAAGCCCTGGCGCAGCTCGACGAAATTGATGTCGAGCATCATCACCACGAAGAGGAACAGCACCGCCACGGCGCCGACATAGACGATCACCAGCAGCATGCCGAGGAACTCGGCGCCCATCAGCACGAACAGGCCGGCCGCGTTGAAGAATGCCAGGATCAGGAACAGCACGCTGTGCACAGGATTGCGCGAGGCGATCACCATGAAGCCGGAGGCCACGGTGATGGCTGCGAACAGATAGAAGGCCAGAGCCTGGATAATCATCGTCTACCCCCTCGCCTGCGGCGCGCTCATCGATACGGCGCGTCCGCGGCGATGTTCCGCGAAATCTCGTATTCCCAGCGCTCGCCATTCGCGAGCAGCTTGGCCTTGTCGTAAAACAGCTCTTCGCGCGTCTCGGTGGCGAATTCGAAATTCGGCCCCTCGACGATGGCATCGACCGGGCAGGCTTCCTGGCAGAAGCCGCAGTAGATGCACTTGGTCATATCGATGTCGTAGCGCGTCGTGCGGCGGCTGCCGTCGTCGCGAGGCTCGGCCTCGATGGTGATTGCCTGGGCCGGGCAGATCGCCTCGCACAGCTTGCACGCGATGCAGCGTTCCTCGCCGGTCGCGTAGCGGCGCAGCGCGTGCTCGCCGCGGAAACGCGGGCTCAGCGGCCCCTTCTCATAGGGGTAGTTCAGGGTGACGCGCTTGCGGAACATGTACTTGAAGGTCAAGGCCAGCCCCTTGGCCATGTCCTTCAGGAGCAGCATGCGTGCGCCTGATTCGAGGAAGCTCATATCCGTCTCTCCTTCGTATCCCTGAGACGTGAAAATCGATCGCTTACTTGATCCCCGGCGCGAGGCCGAAGAACACCAGCACGGCAGCGGTCAGCACCACCCAGAACAGCGAGACGGGCAGGAACACCTTCCAGCCGATCCGCATGAGCTGGTCGTAGCGGTAGCGCGGCAGGGTCGCACGCACCCAGATGAACACGAACAGCAGCGCCAGGATCTTGATGATGAACCAGATCGGACCCGGCACCCAGTTGAGCGGCGGGATGTCGAGCGGCGGCAGCCAGCCGCCCAGGAACAGGATCGAAGTGATCCCGCTCATCAGGATCATGTTGGCGTATTCGCCCAGCATGAACAGGCCGAAACCCATCGACGAATATTCGACCTGGTAGCCCGCGACCAGTTCCGATTCCGCTTCCGGCAGATCGAACGGATGGCGGTTGGTCTCGGCCAGCGCCGAGATGAAGAAGATCACGAACATCGGGAACAGCGGGATGAAGAACCAGATCTTCTTCTGCGCCATGACGATGTCGTTGAGGTTGAGCGAGCCGACGCAGAGCAGCACGGTGATGATGACGAAGCCCATCGAGACTTCGTAGGAGACCATCTGCGCCGACGAGCGGAGCGCGCCCAGGAAGGCGAAGCGCGAGTTCGAGGCCCAGCCGGCCATGATCAGGCCGTAGACGCCGAGCGAGGAGATCGCGAAGAGGTAGAGCACGCCGACATTGATGTCGGCGACCGCCCAGCCGTCGTTCACCGGGATGACGGCCCAGGCCACCATCGCCAGGATGTAGGTCGTCATCGGCGCGGCCAGGAAGATGATCTTGTTGGCCGAGGTCGGGACGATGGTTTCCTTGAAGATCAGCTTGACCGCGTCGGCCCAGGGCTGCAGCAGGCCGAAAGGGCCGACCACGTTCGGCCCCATGCGCAGCTGCATCGCCGCCATCACCTTGCGCTCGTAGAGCGTCACGTAGGCGACGCCGACCACGACCGGCAGGATGATCGCCAGCGCCTTGGCGAGGATGATGATGAGGGGCCAGAGATAGCCTTGCCAGAACTCAGCCATGGGTGCCCGTCGCCTTCTCTTCGCCCTTCTTGCCGAACATGACGCTGAGCTTGGCCATGGTGGCCGAGGCGCGCGCGATCGGGTTGGTCTGCCAGAAATCCGCAAACCGGGGATGGATCGCCGAGGCGACCACCGTGCCGGGCGTGCCGAACGGCGTCCAGGATGCCTGCGTCACCCGGTCGACCGCGGCCAGGTGCGGCGCGATCTCCAGGATGCGGCGGCGCAAGGCGCGCTGGTCGTCGTAGGGCAGCGCCTGGCCCGCCGCGCCGGACAGGGCGCGGATGATCGCCCAGTCCTCGCGCGCCTCG
>JAEYSS010000012.1 GCA_023434425.1 Pseudomonadota bacterium
ACGTGGCCAGACTGTCCGGGCTGCCGAGAGCGGCGGCGGTTTTGGCCAGCTGGTCCGCATTGACGTCACCGATGACGACCTTTGCGCCATCCTTCAGGAAGCGCTCGGCGCAGGCCCGCCCGATCCCTTGTGCCGCGCCGGTGACGACGGCAACCTTTCCAGCAAGTCTCATGTCGCATGTTCCGTGTGATGAAAGCCTGCCGCTTTATCACACGGGCATCGTCACATCGTCCACCGGTGCAGGGTCAGGTACAGCCGCAGCTGCGGTCGCTGACGCAGGATTGCGCCTGCGGCTGACGCCGGCGCAGCAGACAGACCGCGGCCATTCCGAACAGCATCAGTACGGCGCCCGCGCCGCCGGCGATCCAGCCGAACGACGCCGCGCCCAGGCCGGCCAGGCCGAAACCGGCGAAGCCGAGGCCCGCGACCAGCGACAGCGCCACCGGCGCGGCGCAGCAGGCGGCACAGGCGGCGCCGAGGCCGAGCACGGCAAGAACGGGTTTTTTCATGGTCATCACATCCTCATGGTTGGGGCCGGGCCATGACGACCCGGATTGCCAAACCCTATTTCCTCAAGTAACTTGAGATTCAAGCTGCAAATTCCTGAGAAAAAACAATGACTGACATGGCGGCGTTGACCATCGGCAGGCTGGCCGAGCTGACCCGCAGCAACGTGCCGACGATCCGCTATTACGAGGAGATCGGCCTGCTGCCCCGGGCGACGCGCCGGCTGGGCGGGCATCGCACCTATGGCGAGGCCGACCTGCAGCGCATGACCTTCATCCGCCGCTGCCGCGATTTCGGTTTTCCGATCGAACAGGTGCGCGCGCTCGTCGCACTGACCGAGCGGCCGGATCGCGACTGCGTCGAAGCGCGCGACGTGGCGCAGCAGCATCTCGACGCGGTGCGCGAAAAGCTGCGCGAGCTGCGCGCGCTGGAGAAAAGCCTGAAAGCCTTTGTGACCAGCTGCGACGCAGACTGCGCCGGCGGTCCTGCTGCCGACTGCGTGATCCTGGAAGACCTGAGCGACGGCAACGGCTGCTGCAGGTGAAGACGTATCTCGTCTACACCGCCGCCGCCTTTGCCGAGATCGCCGGCTGCTTCGCCTTCTGGGCGTGGGCAAGGCTGGACAGGTCCGCCTTGTGGCTGGCGCCCGGCATGATCTCGCTGGCGCTGTTCGCCTGGCTGCTGACGTTGACAGAAGCCTCCGCTGCCGGTCGCGCCTACGCGGCCTATGGCGGCATCTACATCGCCGCCTCGCTGCTCTGGCTCTGGCTGGCGGAACAGCATCCGCCGGACCGCTGGGACATGATCGGCGCGGCGATCTGCCTGGTTGGCAGCGCGGTGATCCTGTTCGGGCCGCGCGCGACATGACGGGCGATGCTCTTACTTTTTCGGCTGTGCGCCGAGGATCGGCGTCACGCCGTCCGGCTTCTGGCCGAGGTCAAGAAGCGGCCGGCTTTCGTCCAACTTGATCTGCCCGGCCAGACCTTGGGACAGTTCGGGCGGCCGTTTCACCACCACCTTCATGATCTCGTCCGCAATGTCGTCAGCAAAACCTTCGAATCTCTGCGCGCAGTCGGCGCATTTGAGCACTCGCGCCTCCTGCAACTGGCTTTCCCACAGGGTGGAAAGACTACCCGGGGCTACCAGACGCGCAGTGACAGTGAGTCGGGTGGCGCAATCATAGGGGTAACCGCTCGCATGCATCTTGCAGGTCTCGCGGGCAGCGACAGGCGTCACGACCAGAAGATGATGGGTCTTCGCCGTCAGTGGGAATTGCGTGTTCAGATCGATCGGCGACCGACTGCCGCGCGGCGGTTCGGCGGTCGCAGTCGAGACCGGGATCGCCTTGGTCTCGAATTTTTTTGGTAGACCGCGCTCGACTGCGCCGGCCAACTGATTGGTGTCGACGCTAACAGTGCCGGACGTATAACCCGTTGTATTATTCCGGGCAGTCATCGGCGCATTTACGTAGAGCACATTCAGCCCTTCGACTGGTACTGCCGCATCCACGGATTTCGTCACCGTGGCGGTTGTGGTGACGCACCCCGCCAGCAGCGCGACAATCGCAACCGTGCCAAGATACCGCAAAGGTTTCATATTCCCCCCGTCGCGCCCCTACACCAAAGCTAACGGAAGCCTTGGGGCGCAAAAAGCGATTTGTGCGACAAGTTGCGTCGAGGTTTTATACTATCGTATGCGGACTTGCGTCCGGTCAAATCTCCACGCGATCCTTCGGCCTGATGCCGCGCTTCTGCGCGGCGATCCTGAACGTGGCATTCGGCGCGCCGTAACCGTTGTAGTGGCGGCGCTGCACCACTTCGAAGAAAAAGCCTTCGCCGTAGGTCGGGCTGTAGATCTGGAAATACTCGCCGTCTGAATCGCGGTCATACAGTATATTGTGCGCGCGCAACTGATCGAGCAGCTCCGGTTCCAGCCCGAAGCGTGCCTCGATATCGTCGTAGTAGTTCGGCGAGATGCTGAGCGGACGGAAACCGTTGCGCTTCATCGCCGCCACCGTCGCAAAGATGTCGTCGCTGGCAAAGGCCAGATGCTGCACGGCCGAGCCGAAGCTTTCGGCGATGAAATGACCGGCCAGAGTCCGGTTATTCTCGGCGCCGTTCAGCGTGATACGCAGGCTCCCCTCGGCATTCTCGATCACCTGGCTGCGCACCAGCCCGCCCGGATCGACGATATCCACCATCGGCGTCTTATGTGTGGCGAAGATGGAGGTGTAGAACAGGATCCAGGTCAGCATCTCCTCGTAGTTCATGCTCTGCGCCACATGGTCGATGCGGGTGAGGCCGGCATCCACCGCCGCGCCAGACTCCGACACGGATTCGAAATCGATCTCCCACAGCCGGGCCAGATCGCTGCGGCCGTCGATGAAATGCATCACGCCGCCGCCGACGCCGCGAATGGCCGGGATCTTCAGCTCGCCCGGGCCGACCGGCTGTTCGAACGGATCGGCGCCCATGGCCCGCGCCCGCGCCACGGTGGCCGCGGCATCGTCCACGCGCAGGCCGATGTCGCAGACGCTGGTGCCGTGAAGCAGATAGGCGGCATGGGCGAAGCCGTCGCGTTCGGTGTTGATCAGCAGATTGATATCGCCCTGGCGCCAGAGCGTGACATCCTTCGATTTGTGCTTCGCGACTTTGGCAAAGCCGAAGGCCCGGAACAGGGCGCCGAGTTCGGCGGCTTCCTGTTCGTTGGCGGCGAATTCGATGAATTCCACGCCGGCGGAGCGGATGCGGTCGGGGATCGGCGGCACCGCGATTTTCGTGCCCGGCTCCTCGCGCGTCACGCGGTCCATCAGGTTGACCAGGGAGCGCTTGCCATCCACCGCGATGGCCTTGGGCGAGCCGCCACGGAACTGGTCGTTGAAGATTTCCAGCGACAGCGGACCCTCGTAGCCGGTGGCGGCGACGGCGCGCATGAAGGGCACCACCGGCAGATCGCCCTGGCCCGGCATGTTGCGGTAATGCCGGCTCCAGTGCAGCAGATCCATCTCGATCATCGGCGCATCGGCCAGCTGCACGATGAAGATCCTGTCTTTCGGGATGGCGCGGATCGAGGCCGGATCGATCCTGCGCGCCAGCGTGTGGAAGCTGTCGAGGATCAGCCCGATATTCGGGTGATCGGCGCGGCGCACGATCTCCCAGGCATCGCGATGGTCGTGGATATGCCGGCCCCAGGCCAGAGCCTCATAGCCGACGCGCAAGCCGCGTTTCGCCGCGCGTTCGCCCAGCTCACGGAAATCGTCGGCGGCGCGGTCGATGCCGCCGAGCGCGAGCGGCGAGACATTCGAGCAGACCAGCATCAGGTCGGTGCCGAGTTCCTGCATGATGTCGAATTTGCGTTCGGCGCGGTCGAAGGTGCGGGCGCGCTGCGGCTCGGGCATGCCCTCGAAATCGCGGAACGGCTGAAACAGCGTGATCTGCAGCCCGGCATCGCGCACCATGCGGCCGACCTCGCGCGGAGTGCCGTCGAAGGCAAGGAAATCGTTCTCGAAAATCTCCACGCCGTCGAAACCGGCGGCCGCAATCGCCTGCAGCTTTTCGGTCAGGGTGCCGCTGAGCGAGACGGTGGCGATTGAGGTTTT